>NZ_JBHVMH010000043.1:0-1060 GCF_042797035.1 Cellulosimicrobium sp. NPDC057862 | reverse complement strand
TGTACTGACCCGGGACGTTGTTCACGCGGTCGATGGGGCGTAGGCCGCCGATGCCGGTGTGGGGTCGTTCCAGGTTGTACCGGTCCAGCCAGATCGGCAATGCCTGGGCTCGGTCCTGGTTGGAGGTGTAGGGGCGGGCGTAGGCCCACTCGGCGGCCAGGGTGCGGTTGAGGCGTTCGGCCTTGCCGTTGGTCCAGGGGCAGTGCGGCTTGATGAACTTCAGTCGGATCCCGAGATCGGCCGCGGCGTCGCGGAACGCGTGGGACTGGCGGTAGTTCTTCGCGTTGTCGCTCAGGACGCGCTCGATGGCGATGCTGTGAGTGGCGTAGAACGCGGCGGCCCGGGTCAGGAACCCGGCGCAGGTGGTGCCCTTCTCGTCGCGGTGGATCTCGGCGTAGGCGAGCCGGGAGTGGTCGTCGATCGCGGTGTGGACGTAGTCGTAGCCGATCCCGCGCCCACGGACCTCTTCGGAACGACCGTGCGCGCGCCAGCCGCCGCCGTCAGGGATGCGGCCGAGCTTCTTGACGTCGATGTGCACCAGCGAGCCCGGATACGGGTGCTCGTAGCGGCGCGTAGTACGCCGCGTGGCACGGATGAGGTGCCCGGTGATCGGGTCGCACTCGGCCAGCAGCGGGGTGTGGTGACGGGCCAGGACCCGGCCCACCGTCGAGGCCGGCACCCCGACCCGGCGCGCCAGGTCGACCGGCCCGCGGCGGGCCAGGTGCCGCCAGATCCGGATCCTGGCCTCCACGCATGCCGGCGTGCGGTGCGGGCACGAGTGCGGGCGTGAGGACCGGTCGACCAAACCGGCCCGGCCGATCTGCCGGTAGCGGCGCCACCACCGCCACGCCGTGGTGCGTGAGACGCCCATCTCCGCGGCGACGTGCGCGACCGGGCGGCCTGCCGCGATGCGCTGAACCATGGTCAGCCTGCCGGCCGGAGTCAGCCGGGCGTTAGCGTGGGACACGAGAGACCTCCGTTGGTGCGAGCCGGGTTCCTAGACAGCTCCCACTCGACCCGGAGGTCTCTCGCTACGTCAACAACCTGCTGGGTCAGTACA
>NZ_JBHVMH010000042.1:0-1071 GCF_042797035.1 Cellulosimicrobium sp. NPDC057862 | reverse complement strand
ATCTGCACCGGTTCGGGTTGATCCCGGAGTTCATCGGGCGTCTTCCGGTGATCGCGTCGGTGTCGGCGTTGGACTCTGAGGCGTTGGTGCGGATCCTGACGCAGCCGAGGAATGCGTTGGTGAAGCAGTATCAGCGGATGTTCGCGATCGACGGGGTGGAGCTGGAGTTCACCTCCGGTGCGGTGGAGGCGGTCGCGGAGCAGGCGTTGTTGCGCGGGACGGGGGCGCGGGGGTTGCGGGCGATCATGGAGGAGGTGTTGCAGCAGGTGATGTTCGACGTGCCCTCGCGTGACGACGTGGAGCGGGTCGTGATCACGCGTGAGGTCGTGCTGGACAACGTGAACCCCACGATCGTGCCGCGCACGACTGCTGCACGGTCGCGGACCCCGCGGGAGAAGTCCGCCTGACACCGAGGTAGAGCCCCGGTCCACCGAGGTAGAGGCGTGGTCGGGCGAGGTAGAGCCGTGGTCGTGTTTCGGGCCCGCGGGGTCGGGTCCGCGGCGGGGGTGGTCTCGGTGCTCGGGGCTGCGGCGCCGTCACCCCGGCTCTTCGGCCGTGGGTTCTAGGAGCGCCGCTCTGACGCCCCTTCGCATCCGAGCCCACCCCCACCGCTCGGCGATCGTCTCGCCCGGGACATCGGTCGCCGCTCGCGACCATCGAGCGGCCCGCCGGAGCAGAGTGCCCGTGGCGACTCGGCACGAGGCCGACCAGACCGTCCTGGTGGGTCGACCAGGCGACGAGGTGTCGTCCCGCGCGCCAGACGCGCCCGCACCACTTGCTCGACATGACGGCACCGCGGCCGGCGACCGTTCCGGGCGCGACGGTGCGTCGACACGGCCAGTCGCGCGACCCGGCCGCCCGCGCGGCGCGGGCCGAACCCACCGCGGGCGGTCGCCCGAGGTGAGGGCCGACCAGGGTGAGACGACGTAGGGCGGGGTGGGTGGTGGTGCCGCGTCGTGGCGGGCCTGGCGGGAGCGGAGCCTGACCCGGTTTCCCGGACAGGTTCTGTTGGTTGATCATGCCGCGAGGTCGGCGGCGGTGTGAAGGGTTTCGAACTCGGTGGGGCTGCGG
>NZ_JBHVMH010000041.1:0-1269 GCF_042797035.1 Cellulosimicrobium sp. NPDC057862 | reverse complement strand
GGAGCCTGACCCGGTTTCCCGGACAGGTTCTGTTGGTTGATCATGCCGCGAGGTCGGCGGCGGTGTGAAGGGTTTCGAACTCGGTGGGGCTGCGGTAGCCGAGTCCGGAGTGTCGGCGCACGGGGTTGTAGAAGCCTTCGATCCACTCGAAGATCGCGGACGCGAGTTCGGTGCGCGTGGCCCATGGCTGCTGGCGGTCGAGGAGTTCGCGCTGCATGGTCGACCAGAACGACTCGATCATCGAGTTGTCCACGCTCGAGGCCACCCGGCCCATCGATCCGAGCAGCCCGGCCTCGCGCAGACGGTGACCGAAGATCCACGAGGTGTACTGACTGCCCCTATCGGCGTGGACGATGGTCCCCGGGGCAGGGCGGCGTCTCCAGCGGGCCATCTCGAGCGCGTCGACGACAAGCTCGGAGCGCATGTGGTCGGCGATCGACCAGCCCACGACCTGGCGGGTGAACACGTCCAGGACCGCGCAGCAGTACACCCGCCCTTCGCTGGTGGGGTGCTCGGTGATGTCGGTGCACCACAGCCGATCCGGGCCGCTGGCGGTGAAGTCGCGGCGCACCAGGTCTTCGTGCGGCGCCGGTGCCGGACGGTGGCCTCGGCGTTTGCGTCGGTGACACACCCCGACCAGACCCGCGTCGCGCATCAGGCGTGCTACGCGCTTGCGCCCGCACCGGATCCCCAGCCCCAACCGGAGCTCGGCATGCACCCGCGGGGCACCGTAGGTCGCCCGCGACGCCTGGTGGATCCGGGTGATCGTCGCGGCCAGCGCCTCGTCGCAGACCGCCCGCGCCGAAGGCGCGCGCTGGTCGGCTTCGTAGAAGCCTGAGCGAGAGATGCCCAGCACCCGGCACGTCACCGCGACGGGCACCCCGTCGCCGGCGAGCTCGCGAACGAGCCGGGCACTCATTTTGGGAGCACGTTCTCCCGGGCGAAGTATGCCGACGCCCGCTTGAGGATCTCGTTCTCCATCTCCAGCACCCGAGTCCGACGACGCAGCTCGACCAGCTCCTTGCGCTCCTCGGACGTCAGGCCCTCGCGCCGACCCGCGTCGACATCGTCCTGGGCCATCCACCGCCGCAGGCACGACTCGCTGATCCCCAGATCCTTCGCGACCTGCCGCACCGGCGCATCACCGCGCCGGGCCAGGTCCACCGCTCTGCGCCGGAACTCCGGCGGCTTGGCTGCAGGCATCACGGACTCCTCTCCCGAGGCGATCATCGCCTCAGATCAGGTGTCCGGGAAAGCGGGTCAGGCTCC
>NZ_JBHVMH010000040.1:0-1952 GCF_042797035.1 Cellulosimicrobium sp. NPDC057862 | reverse complement strand
GTGGAGCCTGGCATTGTCATGTTTTAATGCGCTTTAATGATTTGGATAAGATTTATATTAAAAATGCTGAATTAAGGAGTCTATGGGGTTTAGGATTTGTAACAATCAAGTCATTAAAGGATATAGACAACATAGGAGCCTATTTGAGCGCTTATTTGACTGATATAGACCTAGAAGATGTCCAAGACAGGGAAACAGCCTTAAAAGTGGCTTCAGAGGGCTGTGAGGTGCAAACAAAGATCGTAGAAGGTCGGGAAAAGAAATTTTTAAAAGGCGGACGGCTGCACATGTATCCTTCCGGAATGAATATGTATCGAAAATCAAAAGGGATTGTTAAGCCGGAACGGGAAGAAATGAAGTTCGGAGACATAAAAAAAGTAGTGGGTTCGGCAAAACCACACTACGAGAAAAGTTATCATGTCGAAAATGACAATTTTGAAAACACAATTTCGTTTCTCCAGTATAACACAAAACGTGATTTTTGAAGCAAAACGGTTCCTCTTTATGGAGCCGTTTTTTTTATTTCCCGAAGGGTTATTTGTCAGAATGACAAACCGATTTCGAGCCGGCGAGAACCCATTGTCACACCACGATTTAGGGGGTGTGTATAAATGGGCACTCTCTGTGAAATTTGAAGCTTTGAAATTCCGAATGGCGCACTTATACACTCTGTCGAGTGAGTGCTAAAATGCTGAAGCATTTCCGTCAAGCGTGTGGAGGAATCTTGTAGAGAGATATAGCATAGATACCCGTATCTCTAGAGATATTTTGGTATATCCCTGCTATATCTATGGGGTATCTATGCTATATCTTTGGCTTCAAAAACGGCACCTGTTCTAAGAGCATAGAAACTCAACAGGCACAGCCTGTTTGACACCCTTTTTTTTAGGGTGGCACCGAGTTTCCTTATGCTCTTTTTCTCTGAAGCTAAACCTGTTTTATATGTCGTAGTCTTTTTATTGGGAGTGACCCCTTGCTGTACAATTTCCGGAGGTGCCGATAAGGGACGAATTTTCCCTTGTCGGTTGCCTTTGGGGATTGTAAGGGGTGGAGGCTCGGAATCAAAAGGAAACGAAATATCATTCCGAGTGTGCTTCTTTTTTCTGTTCTTGAATTCTATTATTTCCAATGTTAGAATTATGTTAACAACTTGTTAGGAGTGTGTTTGGATGGAAGAGAAAAAACAAATTGGACCTCGAATTACTGTTGAAACATTTAAAAAGCTAGAGTTATTAGCCGAACATTTTACAAAACACAATGAATTTGGAAGAGTTTCAAAAGATGCTGTAATTGAGTTTGCTATTAAGGAATTGTATAGGGACTATTTGGGAAAAGGACGCTAATTTTTGTTGAAAAACTGACTTCGGATTTGGGGTTCTTTATTATTAACTTGATTTTAATTAAACATTACAGGAAAAATTGAGGGGAAATGGATGGATAAACGCAATGGTGACGCGGTTTTCATAGCTCCAAATGATGTTGTAAAAGTGACCACTATGAATCACGTCATTGAAGTTCAGCATATGGAGAAGATGAACCGGAAAAATAATATCAAAAAATTGGACAAGGATAGGTTTGTAGACCTCTCTACTGGGGAGATCCGGGAGTTCGAGCATTCGGAAAATCGGCAGGAAAATTATAATTCTTTGAGACAAACCTTTAAGAAGCTGCGTTATTTGATAAATAACAATTTTATAGGACGGCCAAATGAATTACATATAACTTTGACATACAAGAAAAATATGACGGACACGAAAAAACTTTATAGTGATTTTCAAAATTTTATCGACAGGTTGCGTTATAAATACAAGAAAGAAAGTTCGATAGATTATTTATCGGTGGTAGAGCCACAAGGACGTGGAGCCTGGCATTGTCATGTTTTAATGCGCTTTAATGATTTGGATAAGATTTATATTAAAAATGCTGAATTAAGGAGTCTATGGGGTTTAGGA
>NZ_JBHVMH010000039.1:1751-4726 GCF_042797035.1 Cellulosimicrobium sp. NPDC057862 | reverse complement strand
CCGCAACTGACGCTGAGGAGCGAAAGCATGGGGAGCGAACAGGATTAGATACCCTGGTAGTCCATGCCGTAAACGTTGGGCACTAGGTGTGGGGCTCATTCCACGAGTTCCGTGCCGCAGCAAACGCATTAAGTGCCCCGCCTGGGGAGTACGGCCGCAAGGCTAAAACTCAAAGGAATTGACGGGGGCCCGCACAAGCGGCGGAGCATGCGGATTAATTCGATGCAACGCGAAGAACCTTACCAAGGCTTGACATGCACGGGAAGCCACCAGAGATGGTGGTCTCTTTGGACACTCGTGCACAGGTGGTGCATGGTTGTCGTCAGCTCGTGTCGTGAGATGTTGGGTTAAGTCCCGCAACGAGCGCAACCCTCGTCCCATGTTGCCAGCGGGTTATGCCGGGGACTCATGGGAGACTGCCGGGGTCAACTCGGAGGAAGGTGGGGATGACGTCAAATCATCATGCCCCTTATGTCTTGGGCTTCACGCATGCTACAATGGCCGGTACAAAGGGCTGCGATACCGCAAGGTGGAGCGAATCCCAAAAAGCCGGTCTCAGTTCGGATTGGGGTCTGCAACTCGACCCCATGAAGTCGGAGTCGCTAGTAATCGCAGATCAGCAACGCTGCGGTGAATACGTTCCCGGGCCTTGTACACACCGCCCGTCAAGTCACGAAAGTCGGTAACACCCGAAGCCCATGGCCCAACCGTTCGCGGGGGGAGTGGTCGAAGGTGGGACTGGCGATTGGGACTAAGTCGTAACAAGGTAGCCGTACCGGAAGGTGCGGCTGGATCACCTCCTTTCTAAGGAGCTACCAACGCTCGCCCGGCCGGCTTTTGCTGGTGGGTGGGTTGTTCAGGTGCCACGCCATCGCCGCACGTGTGATGGGTGGTTGCTCATGGGTGGAACATTGACGAAAGAGTCTTCTGGTCTTGCTGGTGTCAGTACCTGCCGGCCTGCCTGGTCCTTCGGGGCCTGGGTGGGTGGTGGTGGAACATCACGGGTGAGGGTGGAGGGCTTGTCGAGCACACTGTTGGGTCCTCAGGTCACCGGCCACCGGTTGGTGGGGTGCCTGGTACGGGCCGGTCTCCGGACCTCGAACCGCTGTCCTTGGTCCTCCTTCGTGGAGGGGTGGGGGTGGTAGGCGGGTCCTGGTGGGGGTCGGGGTCGTTGGTTGTTTGAGAACTGCACAGTGGACGCGAGCATCTTTGTAAAGATCAAGACACACTCGCTGCGCCTTTCGGGGTGTGTGGGTGTGGTTCTTGGTTCTCTGCAGTTTTGTTGTTTTTGTTGAAGTTTTTAAGGGCACAGGGTGGATGCCTTGGCACTAGGAGCCGAAGAAGGACGTGGTAGCCTGCGATAAGCCTCGGGGAGCTGGCAAACGAGCTGTGATCCGAGGGTTTCCGAATGGGGGAACCCCGCACGAGTCATGTCGTGTGACCTGCACCTGAATATATAGGGTGTGTGGAGGGAACGTCGGGAAGTGAAACATCTCAGTACCGACAGGAAGAGATATTCCGTGAGTAGTGGCGAGCGAAAGCGGATGAGGCCAAACCGGGCGCGTGTTAAAGCTGTCAGGCGTTGCGTGTTCGGGGTTGTGGGACCCTTCTGGTGGATCTGACAGTCCGCCGGGGAGTCAGAAAGTCGTGTCATAGTCGAACCGCATTGAAAGGCGGACCACAGACGGTGCGAGTCCGGTAGACGAAATGGTGCGGCCTCCCGAAGGGGATCCCAAGTAGCACGGGGCCCGAGAAATCTCGTGTGAATCTGGCAAGACCACTTGCTAAGCCTAAATACTACCTAGTGACCGATAGCGGACCAGTACCGTGAGGGAAAGGTGAAAAGTACCCCGGGAGGGGAGTGAAATAGTACCTGAAACCGTGTGCCTACAATCCGTTGGAGCCTCCTTGGTTGGGGTGACAGCGTGCCTTTTGAAGAATGAGCCTGCGAGTTAGTGCTCAGTGGCGAGGTTAACCCGTGTGGGGAAGCCGTAGCGAAAGCGAGTCCGAATAGGGCGCCCATAGTCGCTGGGTCTAGACCCGAAGCGAAGTGATCTAGCCATGGGCAGGTTGAAGCGCGGGTAAGACCGCGTGGAGGACCGAACCCACCAGGGTTGAAAACCTGGGGGATGACCTGTGGTTAGGGGTGAAAGGCCAATCAAACTTCGTGATAGCTGGTTCTCCCCGAAATGCATTTAGGTGCAGCGTCACGTGTTTCTTGCCGGAGGTAGAGCTACTGGATGGCCGATGGGCCCTACAAGGTTACTGACGTCAGCCAAACTCCGAATGCCGGTAAGTGGAAGCGTGGCAGTGAGACTGCGGGGGATAAGCTCCGTAGTCGAGAGGGAAACAGCCCAGACCACCGGCTAAGGCCCCTAAGCGTGTGCTAAGTGGGAAAGGATGTGGAGTTGCACAGACAACCAGGAGGTTGGCTTAGAAGCAGCCACCCTTGAAAGAGTGCGTAATAGCTCACTGGTCAAGTGATTCCGCGCCGACAATGTAGCGGGGCTCAAGTACACCGCCGAAGCCGTGGCATCTGCGCTCAACTCAGGCCTTCGTGGTCCAGAGGCGCAGGTGGGTAGGGGAGCGTCGTGTGGGCAGTGAAGCCGCGGGGGAACCCAGTGGTGGAGCCCACACGAGTGAGAATGCAGGCATGAGTAGCGAAAGACGGGTGAGAAACCCGTCCGCCGAATGACCAAGGGTTCCAGGGCCAGGTTAATCCGCCCTGGGTAAGTCGGGACCTAAGGCGAGGCCGACAGGCGTAGTCGATGGACAAGGAGTTGATATTCTCCTACCGGCGAAGAACCGCCCATACCGAGCCCGGTGATGCTTACCGCCCAAACCTGTCCACCGGCCCTTCGGGGCCACCGGACAGGGGCGCGCGGGACCCGAACCGGTAGTAGGTAAGCGTATTAACAGGGGTGACGCAGGAAGGTAGCCCGGCGTGGCGATGGTAGACCACGTCCAAGGCCGTA
>NZ_JBHVMH010000039.1:0-1656 GCF_042797035.1 Cellulosimicrobium sp. NPDC057862 | reverse complement strand
CAGGCTGAGAGCTGACGGTGAGCGCACAAGCGCGAACTGGGTGATCCTATGCTGCCAAGAAAAGCCTCGGCGCGAGGTTCTAGCCGCCCGTACCCCAAACCGACTCAGGTGGTCAGGTAGAGAATACTAAGGCGATCGAGAGAATCGTGGTTAAGGAACTCGGCAAAATGCCCCCGTAACTTCGGGAGAAGGGGGGCCCGAAGCGTGAACCGACTTGCTCGGGGAGCGTGGACGGCCGCAGAGACCAGGGAGAAGCGACTGTTTACTAAAAACACAGGTCCGTGCGAAGTCGCAAGACGATGTATACGGACTGACGCCTGCCCGGTGCTGGAAGGTTAAGAGGACGGGTCAACCCCTCGGGGTGAAGCTCAGAATTTAAGCCCCAGTAAACGGCGGTGGTAACTATAACCATCCTAAGGTAGCGAAATTCCTTGTCGGGTAAGTTCCGACCTGCACGAATGGCGTAACGACTTCTCCGCTGTCTCAACCGCGAACTCGGCGAAATTGCACTACGAGTAAAGATGCTCGTTACGCGCAGCAGGACGGAAAGACCCCGGGACCTTTACTATAGCTTGGTATTGGTGTTCGGTGCGGCTTGTGTAGGATAGGTGGGAGACTGTGAAGCCCGTACGCCAGTGCGGGTGGAGTCAACGTTGAAATACCACTCTGGCCGCTTCGGATGTCTAACCTCGGTCCGTGATCCGGACCAGGGACAGTGCCTGGTGGGTAGTTTAACTGGGGCGGTTGCCTCCTAAAATGTAACGGAGGCGCTCAAAGGTTCCCTCAGCCTGGTTGGCAATCAGGTGTCGAGTGCAAGTGCACAAGGGAGCTTGACTGTGAGACTGACAGGTCGAGCAGGGACGAAAGTCGGAACTAGTGATCCGGCGGTGGCTTGTGGAAGCGCCGTCGCTCAACGGATAAAAGGTACCCCGGGGATAACAGGCTGATCTTGCCCAAGAGTCCATATCGACGGCATGGTTTGGCACCTCGATGTCGGCTCGTCGCATCCTGGGGCTGGAGTAGGTCCCAAGGGTTGGGCTGTTCGCCCATTAAAGCGGTACGCGAGCTGGGTTTAGAACGTCGTGAGACAGTTCGGTCCCTATCCGCTGCGCGCGCAGGAAACTTGAGAAGGGCTGTCCCTAGTACGAGAGGACCGGGACGGACGAACCTCTGGTGTGCCAGTTGTTCCGCCAGGAGCACCGCTGGTTGGCTACGTTCGGAAGGGATAACCGCTGAAAGCATCTAAGCGGGAAGCCTGCTTCAAGATGAGGTTTCCATACCCTACGGGGTGAGAGGCACCCAGCAGAACACTGGGTCGATAGGCCGGACGTGGAAGCGGGGACGAAAGACCCGTGCAGCTGACCGGTACTAATCAGCCGACAACTTCAACACCAACAAACTTTTGCTACGCGTCCACTGTGCGGTTCCCGAACCACCAACACCACACCCCCACCCGGGGTGCCCCAGTGTTGGACAGGTTCACAGAGTTACGGCGGTCACAGCGAAGGGGAAACGCCCGGTCCCATACCGAACCCGGAAGCTAAGCCCTTCAGCGCCGATGGTACTGCCCTGGAGACGGGGTGGGAGAGTAGGACGCCGCCGGACAACCCTTCACCGAAGGCCCACCCCACACGGGGTGGGCCTTCGGCATTTCCG
>NZ_JBHVMH010000038.1:0-4794 GCF_042797035.1 Cellulosimicrobium sp. NPDC057862 | reverse complement strand
CTCCCCACCCACGGCTGCGGGTGGGGAGCGACCCCGGGTTCGGCGGAGTGGGCGAGGGTCAGGCGGTCGGCTCGTCCTCGACCGGGGCGTCCTCGACGTGCGCGTCCGACGACGCGGGGTCGCCCGCGTCGGCCGCGGCACCCGACGCGGCCGGGCCGGCGAGGATCAGGTAGAGCTCGCGGCGCGTGCGCTCGAGGAGCTCGGCCGCGGCCTTCGCCTGCTCGTCGGTGCCCGTGCGGGCGACCTGGTGGACCGCCGCGGCGACCGCCTCGACGCCCGCGCGCAGCTCGCGCCGCGACCGCCCGCCGCGACCGGCGGCGTCGGCGAACGGGTCGCCGAGCTCGGCGGCGTGCTCCGCGACGTACGCGGTGCCCGCCTCGGTGAGCGTCGCGAGGCGACGGCCGCCGTCGGCCGAGAGCTCGACGAGCCCCTCGTCCTGGAGCAGGTTCAGCGCCGGGTAGACCGCGCCGGGGCTCGGACGCCACTGGCCCTCGCTCCGCTCGGCGATCTCCTGGATGACCTGGTAGCCGTGCATGGGCTGCTCGGCGAGGAGCAGCAGGACGGCGGCGCGGACGTCGCCGCGGCCGGCACGACCGGGGCCGCGGCCGCGGCCCCCGTGACGACGCCCGCCGTGGCCCGGGCCGAACCCAGGACCGCCCGGCCCGAAGCCCGGGCCGGACCCTCGCCGGTCGTCGACCGGCCCGCCGGGGCCGAAGCCCCGTCCGCCGTCGGCAGGGCCGCCGAACCCGCGGCCACCGCCGCGGCGCGCGCCGCCCCGACCACGGGGACCGTCGCCGCGGAACCAGGCCGCGTCGTCGGGCACGGGCGGGAAGCCATCGCGACGACGGCGGCCGGGCCGCGGCCCGGGACGCTCGCCGAACGGCTGGGACATGTCCTGGACGTTCTCCGGGGTCCTGCCCCGGTGCTGGTGTGCGTAGCTCATGGGATGTGTCTCCTGTGTTCGTGGGGCTCCGGGTGTTCCGCGGAGCGGTGGCGGGCCGTGTCGGCCTCGCGATGGTCGCGAGTCGTCGTCTCGACTCTCAGCGATACGCTAACGATATATCGATAGAATATCGCTGTCAACACCCGGTGGTGAGCGCGTCGTCCCAGGACGCGCGCACGTCGCGGACGTACGCTGGCATCCAGCAGCCAACCGGCAGCCCACCAGCAGCACCGGACGCCATCCCCCCGTCCGGCCACCACCCGGGCCGCACCACCCCGGCGGGCCCGGCTCCCGCGAGGAGGCGGCGATGCGCCCAGGCCAGCCCCGGCACTACCTCATGTGCCGGCCCACGTACTTCACCGTGAGCTACGAGATCAACCCGTGGATGGACCGGCGCACGCCGGTGGACACCCCGCTCGCGGTCGCCCAGTGGGAGCGCCTGCGCGACACCTATCGCGACCTCGGCCACATCGTCGAGACGATCGACCCCGTCCCGGGCCTGCCGGACATGGTCTACGCCGCCAACGGCGCGACCGTCGTCGACGGTCTCGTCTACTCCGCGCGCTTCACGCACCCCGAGCGCGGGCCCGAGGGCCCCGCCTACCTCAAGTGGTTCGCCGACCACGGCTACGTCACCCACCTCGCCGAGCACGTCAACGAGGGCGAGGGCGACCTGCTCGGGGCGGGAGACGTCGTGCTCGCGGGGACGGGGTTCCGCACCGACCGCGCCGCGCACGCCGAGGCCGCCGCGCTGTGGGGGCGCGAGGTCGTGACGCTCGAGCTCGTCGACCCGCGCTTCTACCACCTCGACACCGCGCTCACCGTGCTGCGCGGGGACTCCGGCACGGCCCCGGGCACCCGGGTGCCCGACGGCGGCGCGCACCCCGGCCTCACCGGCCCACCGCCCGTGGACGTCGTCTACTACCCGGCCGCGTTCTCGCCCGCGGCGCAGGAGGTGCTGCGCGAGCGATACCCCGACGCGCTCCTCGCGACCGAGGAGGACGCCGTCGTGCTCGGCCTCAACGCGGTGAGCGACGGCGCGCACGTCGTGCACGCGCCGCGCGCCGAGCGGCTCGCCGCCGCGCTGCGCGAGCGCGGCTACGAGACGCTCGCCGTCGACACGTCCGAGCTGCTGCGCGGAGGCGGCGGGGCCAAGTGCTGCACCCTCGAGATCCGCGAGCTGGCCGCCGGGTCGGCCGCGGCGTCGAGGAGCGCGTCGTGACCGCGCAGGACGTCCGCGCGGTCGCCGGGCCGGCGGACGAGGGGCCCCACGACGCCCTCGCGCACAACTACCACCCGCTGCCCGTCACCGTCGCGACCGCCGAGGGGTCGTGGGTCACCGACGTGGACGGGCACCGCTACCTCGACTTCCTCGCGGGCTACTCCGCCCTGAACTTCGGGCACCGGCACCCGGCGCTCCTCGCGGCCGCGACGGCGCAGCTCGGGCGTGTCACGCTCACGTCGCGCGCGTTCGACCACGACCTCCTGCACCCGTTCGCCGCCGCGCTCGCCGCGCTCGTCGGGCCGCTCACCACCGGCGGGCCGGACTCCCTCGTGCTCCCCATGAACACCGGCGCCGAGGCCGTCGAGACCGCGATCAAGACCGCCCGCAAGTGGGGGTACGACGTCAAGGGCGTCCGGCCGGGAGAGGCGACGATCGTCGTCGGGTCGGGGAACTTCCACGGTCGTACGACGACGATCGTGTCGTTCTCCGACGACGAGGACGCGCGCCGCGGGTTCGACCCGTACACGCCGGGGTTCCGGGTCGTGCCGTACGGCGACGTCGACGCCGTCGCCGCCGCGATCGACGACACGACCGTCGCGGTGCTGCTCGAGCCCGTCCAGGGCGAGTCCGGCGTGATCGTGCCGCCCGAGGACTACTGGCCGCGGCTGCGCACGCTCACGGCCGAGCGCGACGTGCTGCTGGTCGCCGACGAGATCCAGTCCGGCCTCGGTCGCGCCGGCACGACGCTCGCCGTCGAGACGTGGGGCGTGCGCCCCGACCTCGTGACGCTCGGCAAGGCGCTCGGTGGCGGGATCCTGCCCGTGTCCGCGGTGGTGGGGCGCCGCGACGTGCTCGAGGTCCTCACGCCCGGGACGCACGGCAGCACGTTCGGCGGCAACCCGCTCGCGTGCGCGGTGGCGCTCGCGGTCGTGGACCTCCTGGCCACCGGCGAGCCGCAGCGCCGGGCGCGCGAGCTCGGGGCGGTCTTCCACGGCCGCCTCACCGGGTTCGTGGACGCCGGGCTGCTCGACGACGTCCGCGGCCTCGGGCTGTGGGCGGGGCTCGACCTCGACCCGGCCCGCGGGACGGGACGCGACCTGTGCGAGGCGCTGCTCGCGCGCGGCGTCCTCGCCAAGGACACGCACGGCTCCACCATCCGCCTCGCTCCCCCGCTGACCATCTCGACCGACGACCTCGAGACCGGACTGTCCGCCCTGGAGGACGCGCTCACGGCGCTCGCGCGGGATCGGTAGAGTCCGCAGGGTGACCACCGCGCAGCCTGAGCCCACCGCCCCTGCCGACGTTCCCACCGCCGGCGCCGCCCCGTCCCTCGACGACCTGCGTCGCGCGTACGCCGACCTGCAGGCCCTGGGGCTGACGCTGGACCTCACGCGCGGCAAGCCCTCGGCCGAGCAGCTCGACCTCTCCGAGGCCCTGCTCGCGCTCCCGGGCGAGGGCGTGCACACCGACGCCGACGGCACCGACGTCCGCAACTACGGCGGCCTCGACGGCCTCCGGCAGCTCCGGGAGATCTTCGCCGAGCTCCTCGGCGTGCCCGTTGCGCAGCTGCTCGCGGGCGGCAACGCGAGCCTCACGCTCATGTACGACACGCTCGCGTACGCGACCCTGTTCGGCGTCCCCGGCTCCGAGCGCCCGTGGGGCCGCGAGGAGAAGGTCCGCTGGATCTGCCCCGTGCCCGGCTACGACCGCCACTTCTCGGTGTGCGAGGCGCTCGGCATCGAGATGGTCACCGTGCCCATGACCGATGACGGCCCGGACGCCGCGGCCGTCGCCGAGCTCGTCGCGAACGACCCCACGATCAAGGGCATGTGGGTCGTGCCGACCTACGCGAACCCCGACGGGTCGGTCGTCACCGAGGAGGTCGCACGCGCGCTCGTGTCGGTTCCCGCCGCGGCGCCAGACTTCCGCATCCTCTGGGACAACGCGTACGCGCTGCACCACCTCACCGACGACGAGGTCCGCAGCGCGGACGCGATCTCCCTCGCCGCCGAGGCCGGCCATCCCGACCGCGTGATCCTCTACGCGTCGACCTCGAAGATCACGTTCGCCGGCGCCGGCGTCGCGTTCCTCGCGTCGTCGCCCGCGAACGTCGCCTGGTACAAGAAGCACCTGTCGGCCCAGTCCATCGGCCCGGACAAGGTCAACCAGCTCCGCCACGCGCTGTTCTTCGGCGACGCCGACGGCGTGCGCGCCCACATGCGCAAGCACCGCGACATCATCGCGCCCAAGTTCGGCGCCGTGACGAGCATCCTCGCCGAGCGCCTCGGCGACGCCGGCGTCGCGTCGTGGACCGAACCGAAGGGCGGCTACTTCGTCAGCCTCGAGGTCGTCCCCGGCACCGCGTCGCGCGTCGTCGAGCTCGCCCAGGCCGCCGGCATCGCCCTCACGCCCGCCGGCGCCCCGTTCCCCTACGGCAAGGACCCCGAGGACAAGGTCCTCCGCCTCGCGCCGACCCTCCCCCCGATCGAGGAGGTCCGCGTCGCGATGGACGGCGTCGCGACCTGCGTCCTCCTCGCCGCCGCGGAGGCCGCCGCACAGTAGAGGGTTCTCCCCCGCGAGGTAGAGCCTCCGGCCGCGAGGTAGAACCCCACGGGTTCTACCTCTG
>NZ_JBHVMH010000037.1:0-5185 GCF_042797035.1 Cellulosimicrobium sp. NPDC057862 | reverse complement strand
CGAACGGCTCGCACGTCTGACCCTCCCGCCGAGCATGTGCCTGTGGCCCGTCCGGACGCCCGGACGGGCCACGACCGCATGCTCGACCGGCGGGAACCGCATGCTCGGCGAACCTACGATGAACCGGTGATCGCCCCCGAGGCCTCGGCCGCCCCGCAGCCCGAGCAGGAGCCCGCGCACGCCCCGGGTTCCGTGCACGACCCGGCGACCGACGCGCTGCGCGACGTCGTCGCCGTCATGGACCGGCTCTACTCCCCGGGCGGGTGCCCGTGGGACCGCGAGCAGACGCACGAGTCGCTCGTGCGGTACCTGCTGGAGGAGGCGCACGAGCTGGCCGACGCGATCGAGACCGGCGACCGCGCGGGGATGCGCGAGGAGCTCGGCGACCTGCTGCTCCAGGTCCTCTTCCACGCGCGCATCGCGAGCGAGGAGCCGGACCCGTTCACGGTCGACGACGTCGCGGCCGACCTCGCCGCGAAGCTCGTGCGACGCCATCCCCACGTGTTCGCCGACGCCGAGGTCACCGACCTGCACCAGCAGTGGGACGCGATCAAGAAGGCCGAGAAGCAGCGCTCGTCCGTGCTCGAGGGCATCTCGCACACCCAGGGCGCGCTCGCCCGCGCGCAGAAGGTGCTCTCCCGGGCCGGCCGCGGGGGCCTCGGCGACACGGTCGGTGCGGCGCTCGCGGCGCCGTCGGACGGTGCGCCCGGCGAGGTCGTCGGGGACGGCAAGGGCGTCACGGCGGACGAGCGGCTGGGGCGCGAGCTCCTCGCCCTCGTGGCGCGCGCCGAGGCGGACGGGCTGGACGCGGAGGCGGCGCTGCGTGTCGAGCTGCGGCGCGTCGAGGCCCGGATCGTCGCGGCGGAGACGCAGCGCGCGGAGGGGTCGGCCTGACCGGGACGTTCGTCCCGATCGTCGTCGCGCAGGTCCCCGACCCGTGGCCCACGGACCGGACGCAGCGGCGCAGGTCACATCCGGGCACTAGGCTGTGGTCGTAAACCCACCACCGTCGCGGGCGCGCACGCGGCGTCCCGGGTTTCCCTGCCCGGGTCGGCCATCCCATTCGAAGCGCCCGCAGCCCTGCCCCGAAGGAGCACCTGTGGCCAGCATCGAAGCCGTTGGAGCGCGCGAGATCCTCGACTCCCGCGGAAACCCGACCGTCGAGGTCGAGGTCGTCCTGGACGACGGGACGTTCGCCCGCGCCGGAGTGCCGTCGGGCGCGTCGACCGGTGCGTTCGAGGCCGTCGAGCGTCGTGACGGCGACAAGTCCCGCTACCTGGGCAAGGGCGTCGAGGGCGCGGTCAACTCCGTGATCGACGACATCGCCCCGGAGCTCATCGGCTTCGAGGCCGAGGACCAGCGCCTCATCGACGCCGCCCTCATCGACCTGGACGGCACCCCGAACAAGGGCAAGCTCGGCGCGAACGCGATCCTCGGCGTCTCGCTCGCCGTCGCGAAGGCCGCCGCGAAGAGCGCCGGCCTCGACCTGTACCGCTACGTCGGCGGCCCGAACGCGCACGTCCTGCCCGTGCCGATGATGAACATCCTCAACGGCGGGTCGCACGCGGACTCGAACGTCGACATCCAGGAGTTCATGGTCGCCCCGATCGGCGCGTCCTCGTTCCGCGAGGCGCTGCGCACCGGCGCCGAGGTCTACCACTCCCTCAAGTCCGTGCTCAAGGGCAAGGGCCTCGCGACGGGCCTCGGCGACGAGGGCGGCTTCGCGCCGAACCTGCCGAGCAACCGCGACGCGCTCGACCTGATCCTCGTCGCGATCGAGCAGGCCGGGTTCGCTCCGGGCAAGGACGTGGGCCTGGCGCTCGACGTCGCCGCGACCGAGTTCTTCAAGGACGGCGCCTACCAGTTCGAGGGCAAGGCGACGAGCTCGGAGGACATCATCGCGTACTACGAGCAGCTCGTGCGCGACTACCCGCTGGTCTCCATCGAGGACCCGCTGTCCGAGGACGAGTGGGGCGCCTGGTCGCAGCTCGTGGCCGAGGTGGGCGACAAGGTGCAGATCGTCGGCGACGACCTGTTCGTCACCAACCCGGAGCGCCTCGCGAAGGGCATCGAGCTGAAGGCGGCGAACTCGCTCCTGGTCAAGCTCAACCAGATCGGCACGCTCACCGAGACGCTCGACGCCGTCGAGCTCGCGCAGCGCAACGGCTTCACCGCGATGGTGTCGCACCGCTCGGGCGAGACCGAGGACACGACGATCGCCGACCTGTCCGTCGCGACGAACGCCGGCCAGATCAAGACCGGTGCCCCCGCCCGTGGCGAGCGCATCAACAAGTACAACCAGCTCCTGCGCATCGAGGAGGCGCTGGACGACGCCGCTCGCTACGCCGGCCGCGGCGCGTTCCCGCGCTGGACGGTGCAGGGCTGACCTGCAGCTGACCGTCCGGTCACGCAGCAACCCCGCCGGGGCGACCCGGCACCCGGAGCCCGGTGGGCCGCTCGTCGGCCCGCCGGGCTCCGGCGCGTCCGGGACCGGGTGCGCGACGGGCGCACGACGCCGTCGCAGGTCAGGCCGCGGGTGAAGATGTCGTGTCGATCGGCTCACGTTCGCGGACGCACCGCGCGTGCTCCCGGGGCCGGGGCCGCCGCGGCAGCACAATCGGGGGCATGCCGTCCTCGCGCCGCCCTCCGCGCCCCGGTGCTCCCGCGCGACCGGGGACCGGGCCCGCGCGCGGGTCGTCCGGGTCGAAGTCGGCGCCCCGGTCGGGCGCGACGGCGTCCGGAGCCTCGTCCCGCTCGTCGACGTCCAAGCCCGCACCCCAGGGCGCGTCGCGTGCGCGGCCGACCGGCAAGAGCTCGACGACGGGCGCGAAGGCCACCGCGTCGTCGGGCGCACGCCGCCCCGCCACGCGCGCGCAGCGGCCGGCACCGTCGCGTCGCGCCGCGGGCCCCGCGCCGGAGGACCGGCGCCGGAGCCGGTACGGCTTCCTGCTGCCCGAGGTGGTGACGGTCCGCACGCTGGTGCTGTCCGTCGTCGTGCTGCTCGCCGTGGTGCTGCTGCTGCCCACCCTCCGGGCGTACGTGAACCAGACGGGGGAGCTGCGCGAGCTGCGCAACGACCTCGCGCAGGCGGAGACCCGGCGCGACGACCTCCAGTCCGAGCTGGACCGCTGGGACGACCAGGCGTACGTCGAGCGCGAGGCGCGGGACCGCCTCAACTTCGTCATGCCGGGCGAGCGGCCGTGGCGCGTGCTCGACCCGGAGTCGGTGGTCGACGACATCGACCCGCAGACCGGCAGGACGATCACCGACGGTCCCGTCCAGGGCTACGAGGACGGCACGCCCTGGTACGAGGCGATCTGGGCGTCGGTGCAGGTCGCGGGCGAGCAGCCGGTGTCGTCGGGCACGGGCGAGGGGGCCGGGACGGCCGACGACGGGGCCGGCGAGGAGACCCCGCCCGCGGGCGAGGAGCCGACCGGCGACGGTTCCGCGCCGTCGAGCGGGGAGAATGGGTGACGCGTCGTCCCGACGCGCCCGACCGACCCGAAGGAAGACCCGTGCCCGACGCCCGCCTGGCCATCCCCGCCGACGACCCGGACGCCGTCGTCACCGAGCGCGACCTCGAGACCCTCGCGGAGCAGCTCGGTCGCACCCCACGCGGGGTCGTCGGCATCGCCGCCCGGTGCGCGTGCGGGCGCCCGCTCGTGGTCCGCACGGCGCCGCGGCTCGAGAACGGCACGCCGTTCCCCACGACCTTCTACCTCACGCACCCCGGCGCGGTCGCCGCGGCGTCGACGCTGGAGGCGAACGGCGTCATGAGGGAGATGACCGACCGCCTCGCCGAGGACGAAGAGCTCGCGGCCGCGTACCGGAGCGCGCACGAGCACTACCTCGCGCAGCGCGAAGCGCTCGGCCACGTGGAGGAGATCGACGGGATCTCGGCGGGCGGCATGCCGACGCGGGTGAAGTGCCTGCACGTCCTCGTCGGGCACGCGCTGGCCGCCGGGCCGGGCGTGAACCCGCTGGGTGACGAGGCGCTCGAGCGCGTGCGCGACGTGTGGCGCCCGGACCGCTGCACCTGCTGACGCC
This sequence comes from Cellulosimicrobium sp. NPDC057862, assembly GCF_042797035.1. NCBI lineage: Bacteria > Bacillati > Actinomycetota > Actinomycetes > Micrococcales > Promicromonosporaceae > Cellulosimicrobium > Cellulosimicrobium sp. NPDC057862. The sequence continues at coordinate 1,138 of NZ_JBHVMH010000037.1, read as the reverse complement.
GTGGGACGCTTGGACGCATGACCTCAGGCTCCGCCTCTCCTCTCACCCGTGACCCGGGCGCGCTCGCCGCGCCGGGGTTCTCGCCCGTCCCCGTACCGCCCGGTGCCTCGCGCGTGGCCGCGATCGACTGCGGCACCAACTCGATCCGCCTGCTCGTCGCGGACGTCGACCCCGCGGCGGGCACGCTCGTCGACGTCGACCGGCGCATGGAGGTCGTCCGGCTCGGCCAGGGGGTCGACCGCACCGGTCGCCTCGCGCCCGAGGCGCTCGCGCGCACGCTCGACGCCGCGCGACGCTACGCCGACGTGATCGCGGAGCTCGGCGCGTCGCGGACGCGGTTCGTGGCGACGTCGGCGACGCGGGACGCGGAGAACCGCGACGAGTTCGTCGCCGGGGTCGTGGCCGCGCTGGGCGTGGAGCCCGAGGTCGTCTCGGGCGAGGAGGAGGCCGCGCTGTCGTTCCGCGGGGCGACCTCGACCGTGTCCGCGCTGCGCCCCGGCCCGTACATGGTCGTGGACCTCGGCGGCGGCTCGACCGAGCTCGTGCTCGGTACGGCGACTCCCGACGCCGCGTTCTCCATGGACGTCGGCTGCGTGCGCATGACCGAACGGCACCTGCGCTCCGACCCGCCTACCGCGAGCGAGGAGGCGGCGGCCCGCGCGGACGTGCGCGCCGCGCTCGACGAGGCCGCCGCCGTCGTCCCGCTGGGGGAGGCCGCGACGCTCGTGGGGCTCGCGGGATCGGTCACGACGGTGACGGCTCACGCGCTGGGACTCGCGCGGTACGACAGGGAGCGGATCAACGGTGCAGTCCTGCCCGTCGACACGGTCCTGGCGGCGTGCGACGACCTGCTCCACCGCTCGCGCGCCGAGCGCACCGCGCTCGGCTTCATGCACCCGGGCCGCGTGGACGTCATCGGCGCCGGCGCGCTCGTGTGGTCGGAGGTCGTCCGCCGCGTGCGCGACGACGTCGCCGCCGCGGGCGGGTCGCTCACCGAGGTGGTCACGAGCGAGCACGACATCCTCGACGGGATCGCCTGGTCGATCACCTGACCGGCCCTCCGAACCCGGGGTGGGGGGGCCCCCCCCCCCCCCCGCGGGGGGGGGGGCCCCCGGGGGCGGGGCGGGGGGGGGCCCCC
>NZ_JBHVMH010000036.1:0-9074 GCF_042797035.1 Cellulosimicrobium sp. NPDC057862 | reverse complement strand
CCGCAGCCCCACCGAGTTCGAAACCCTTCACACCGCCGCCGACCTCGCGGCATGATCAACCAACAGAACCTGTCCGGGAAACCGGGTCAGGCTCCTGAAGCTCAGCGCCTCGGGTATCGCGACGCTCGCACGCTCGAGCGTGACGCGCCGCTGATCGTCTGCCGTCCGGTCGTGCCACATGAACGGCCCGACCTCGGCCACCTTGCTCCAATCAGCAACGGCCGACTCCAGCCGACGAGCAAGATCGTCGAGATCCACGCGGGGCTTCACACCTCACATCCTCGCCCAAGACTGTTGGGAGACATGACCTAGTACCGGGTTGTGGTCGGCGGCACCGTGGCGGCGGTCAAAACGGAGGCATCCCGGTGGACTCGGGCAGCGCACCGCGGTGGGGACACTCGGAGGCGCCGAACCGATAGCGGAGCACAGGAGGTCGGTGGAGGTCCGGGTCAAGGGTGGCCGCAGGCCATCGCGCAGCGACGCCGCAGGCGCCCTTGACGCGGACCGGAGCCGGCCGGATGCTCGGCTGTCGGTACGGGGCCGGGCGCGCGAGGGTGCAGCTGCAGCACGATGGCGAGAGGGCGGCTGCGGTCGTCTTAGCGTCACCCTCCGGACTACCCTTCGAACCCCATGCCGGCTCGCCACACGAAGGAAGGCGCGATGGTGCCCGACCTGTACGACTGGTCGAACCCGGAGCAACCCCCGGACATGCTCACGTACGTGGAGGAGACTCCCGGGCTCACGCTAACTGAGTACACGTCCTACGCACCCCAGGTCTTCGACGGCACTCTGGACGGCGTGCACTTCTACTTCCGCGAGCGGTTTCACGAGTGGCAAATCGAGCTTCTCGCACCTGGCGTTGATCCGGCCGTTGCAGATGGCGAGGTCATCGCGACGGGCAACGCCGTCCACACGTTCCGGTTCAAGGACTCACCCCTGTCGCGCCTCAGGTTCGTCGTGGACAGCGTGCGCGAGCACGTCATGCGGCAGTCCTGCTCGCACGACGGCGCTGGCCGGTACTGCCCGATGTGCGGCGCTCGGATGCACCACGAGGCGGGCGAGGGCGGCGACTGACACGATCGTGACGCAACGTGGCGCGGGCGGTTCCGGGAATGGCTTCCGGGGCCTTCGTCCTGCTGGATGGGCGGCCGGACGGGTGGGGTGCGCAGAGCGAGCGCAGCGAGCGGAGCGCGGGGCCCCGCCCGGTAGGCCGACCCCGCGCGGCGGAGCCGCGCCTTGAGCCAGTCAGGAAAGTCCTCACGAGGCATCTGCTGCCGAGCATGTCCTGTGCCAGGTGATGTGCGACATCGCCACGCCAACTGATGTGCGACGTCGGGATTGATGCCGGCCTTCCGCCGGGCACCTGTGGGCAGGCGTTCTGGCGGTGCGGTTCCTCTGAGATTGGTGCGCGGAGGCCGCCTTTGTCGAAGACCTCCCACAGCGGGAGGATCCTGGCGTGCTCAGCGACGGTGAATGGCGTCTTGTGGAGTGGGTCGAGGGCCCTGCGGCCCAGCGTCGGTCTGTGCTCCGCGAGTTCCGCGAACGGCATCCTGAGTTCGAAGGGCTCAGCGACGACCTCCTGCGGATCGATACCGTTTGTGGGCGAGATGGGATCACGCGGCTACGGTTCATGGTTCGAACCAGTCCGTCGCCGGAGAAGAAGCGCAACTAGTCACGCCTCCATCAGCGGAGCGACGACGTGCGCCCTACGCCCATGATGTTGCAGTGGCGACACGAGTCCGAGTACAGAACCAGGCGCTGACGACACAAGCTGGTCCTGGACGGTGAGACCCGAGTCGGCCCCCACACCACCACGAGCACCCGGTGCGCAGCATCAAGACCAACGGCCGCGGCGCACGGCGCACGGCGCACGGCGCACGGCGGCAGCCTGAGCCTCTCAGCGGTGCGCACCCGCGTTCGCAAGCCAGGCGGTTCCAGCATCGGTGAGCCGCCACCGAGGACCAGTCCCCGTACTGAGTTCCTCGATGCGGCCCTCCGCAGCGAGCCGGCGGCATTGCCGCAGGATCCCGCGGGAATGCCCAATGCCGCGATGCTCCAACTCCAAATCGATCGCCCTGGTATCTGCCGGGCCGGTGCCGTCACGTATCACGGAGAGCAAGTCAATGTCAGGGACGACCCAGTCACCGGCAGCGACTTGCGCGCTGGAGACCTGGCGAAGGCGCGTGCCGCACAACTCCTCGATCCGCGCCAGGAGCGCGGACGGCACCAGATCTCCAGGCTTACCACGCGCGACGACGTGGATCCGGGTGGGCTCTTCACGATGCCCGACGTCACGGCCAGCCATGAATTCCAGAAGGTAACCGGATCCTCAGCCAGGTCCCCTCATCCGGAGGAAGCACCCCCGAGTCCGGCACGAGATCGACGTCGAAGATGTCCGCGCAAGCCCTCGTCGTCCTGCTTCCGTGCCCCAGACCGGGCATCATCGCGCGATCCTCGCAGACGCCACAGCGGTCCCCACAAACCCGTAGCACCCCGGACAAGCGGCCCGCGGCCCGCTCAACCCCTATTTCTCCAAGCCCAGACGTCCGCATCAGTTGGCACTCCGATGTCGCACAGGATTCGCGACCAGCTCCGGCTGACGCAGGCCGGCATCGGAATTACGGCGACCCGCACAACTTCCGGCAAACGGTCGCGACACAGGCCGACTCCACGACAGTCGCGAACGCCACCGCATAGCTCGGTCACGCCGACGAGGCCACCACGACACGGCACGACGTGAGGCGCACGCACGTCGCCCCGAACCTGCGCGTCGTCCTCGACCAGCTCGTTGCTCGGGTGCCTGAGAAGGACATCCAGGAGGGCAAGGGCCGTGAGAACGGAGGGCCGGGTACGACGAAGGGCCCCGCAGCCGCGGAATCTCGCGGGTGGGGCCCTTCGGGTGGCGGTAGCGGTGGGATTTGAACCCACGGTGGACTTTCACCCACACACGCTTTCGAGGCGTGCTCCTTAGGCCGCTCGGACACGCTACCTTCGCCGGGAAACCCGGCCCAGGAAGGATACCTGGTCAGACCCCCGGACACCGAATCGGCCGGTCAGGCCGTCCGATCCGACGCCCGGAGGCCCGGCGTCACGACCCGCCGAGCGCGTCCGCGAACAGCGGCGTGACGTTGTCGATCGCGTAGATCACGGCCGTGGGCGTGCCGAGCGAGAAGGCGTTGGAGAGGTCCTTGTCGTCGAACACGACGTAGCGGCCGTCGGCGACGGACGGCACGGTCTGGAAGATCGGGAGCGCCTCGACGTCGGCAGCGGTGAAGCCGATGGGCTGGATCACCGTGAGGTCGGCGTCGAGCAGGCCGACGTCCTCGGTGCCGAGGGTGGCGGAGAACTCCTCGCCGGCGGCCTCGTCGATCTCGGGCTTGGTCTCGAACCCGAGACCCTGCATGAACTCGCCGCGGCTGGACGTCGAGACGTAGGCGCCGAACCCCTCGGCCCAGTACGACCCGATAACGGCGGTCTTGCCCGCGAACTCGGGGTGCTCGTCGCGCGCGGCGGCGAACGCGTCGTCGACCTCGGCGAGCAGCTCGTCGCCGGCGTCGCTGCGCCCGAGGGCGGCGGCGATCATGCCGACCTGGTCCTCCATGGGCGTCAGGTAGGCGTCCCCACCCTCGGGGATGGCGACGGTCGGGGCGATCTCGGAGAGCCGCTCGTACCGCTCGGGGTCGCCGGACGACTTCACGTCGAGGATGACGTCCGGGTCGAGCACGGCGATCTGCTCGTAGGACGGCTCGAGCGTCCCGATGATCTCGGGCGACTCGTCGTACGCGCCGTCGAACCAGGGGCCGACGCCGTCGCCGCCGAACGCGAGCCAGTCGCTCGCCCCGACGGGCTGGACGCCGAGCGCGAGGGCGGTCTCGGCGTCGCCCCAGCCGAGGGCGACGACGCGCTCCGGCTCCTCGGGGATCTCGACGTCGCCGAACGCGGTGGGGATCGTCACGGGGAAGGCGTCCGCGGCGCCGTCGGCGCTCTGGCTGCCCGACGGCGCGGCGTCGCCCGAGTCGTCGCCGGACGAGCACGCGGCGAGCGCGAGGACGGCGAGCGCGGACGTCGCCGCGAGGGCGCGGCGTAACGTGGTGGTGCGGTGCATGGGACTCCTCAGTCCTCGAAGATCTGGCCGACGGGCTCGCGCTTCTCCGCCTGGAAGCGGTCTTCTGCGCGGCCGTAGGCCCAGTAGCCGGAGAGGGAAAGGTCGGCGCGCGGGACCCCGCGCTCCGCGAACACGCGGCGCAGTGCCTTCATGGCCTCGCGCTCGCCGTGCGCGAAGACGTGCACGCGGCCCTCGCGCCACGGGAGGTCGGCGACGGCGTCGGGCAGGAGCGTCGTCGTCCCAGCGGGCGCGTCGCCGCGCAGGAGCCAGGAGACCTCGACACCCGCGGGCGCCTCGAGCGGGAGCCGGTCCGCCTCGGTGCCGACCTCCAGGACGGCGTGCCCGACGGCGTCGCGCGGCATGGCCTCGAGCGCGGCGGCGATCGCGGGGAGCGCGGAGTCGTCACCGGCGAGCAGGTGCCAGTCGGCCTCGACGTCGGGCGCGTAGCCGCCGCCGGGGCCGGAGAAGACGATCCGGTCGCCGGGCTTCGTGCGCGCTGCCCACGGCCCGGCGAGGCCCTCGTCGCCGTGCACGACGAAGTCGATCGCGAGCCGCTGGGCGGCCTCGTCGACCCACCGCACGGTGTACGTGCGGGTGACGGGCAGGTCCTCCGGCGCGAGCGTCTCGCGCAGCGCCGCGACATCGTAGGGCGGCTCCAGCCCGAGCTCCGGCTTGGCGAAGATGATCTTGACGTACTTGTCGGTGTGCTCGTTCGTCGTGAACGCGGCGAACCCGTCGCCCCCGACCACGACCCGCACGAGGTGCGGGGAGAGCCACGCGGTCTCGAGGACCTCGAGGACCGTCTGGGGGCGGGCGCGCCGCGGCGCGGGCGCGGTGGTGGTCGACATGACAACCTCTCGTCGGGGACTTAGGTGAGGCTAACATCGCCGCCTGTACGCGCGGTCGTGACCCCGGTCACGCAGCCGCGAGCGCCGCGGCGACCCGCGTGAACTCCGGGCGACGCCGGGCCGGACGGGACTCATACACGCACCCTGTGCCCTCCACAGCGACCGCACAGACTCCCCCGGCGGAATGGGAACGTCCTCGACCACGGCGCCCAGCGCCCCGGCACCCGGAGGCCTCGTGTCCCAGCCCGTCCTGTACCTCGTCGACCTCGTCGCGGTCACCGTCCTCGCGTTCGGCCTCTACTTCCCCCGGCACCGGCGGCGGGACCTCGTGGTCGCGTACCTCGGCGTCAACGTGGGGGTGCTCGCGGTCGCGGCGACGCTCGCGACGAGCAGCGTGGGCGCCGGTCTGGGGCTCGGGCTCTTCGGGGTCCTGTCGATCATCCGGCTCCGCTCGACCGAGCTGTCGCAGACGGAGGTCGCCTACTACTTCGCGGCCCTCGCGCTCGGCCTCCTCGGCGGCCTCGGTGCGACGACCGGCTGGCTCTCCCTCGCCGGCATGGCGCTCGTCGTCGGCGTGATGGCTGTCGTCGACCACCCGCGGGTCCTGCGCCGGGCGCAGAGCCAGAGCGTCGTCGTCGACCGCGCCCTCACCGACCGCGCCGAGCTCACCCGCTACCTCGAGGAGCTCCTCGGCGCCGAGGTCCGCGGCGTGAGCGTCCAGCGCCTCGACCTCGTCAACGACACCACGTGGGTGGACGTCCGCTACACCGAGCCGCGTGCCCGCCGTCGGGCGACGGCGGTGCCCACCCGGGCGGCCGCCGCGCCCCTCCCCGTGCCCGACGCCGCGCTCCCGGCCCCGCGCGAGGCCGCGCCCTTCGCACCTCTCACCCAGGCGACCGCACAGGCGGCCCGGCCCGAGCGGACCGAGGTGCGCGCATGAGCCCCCGGACCGTGACGGCCGACGACCGGGTGCGCGCCGTCCTCTACCCGCTCGACGGCGTCGGCCTCGACGAGCTCGTCGATGCGGCCGCGCTGCTCACCCGGGTCGACCGCAAGTACGTCCTCCCGGTCGACGACGCCGTGGCCGTCCTCGACGACCTCGCCCGCGCGACCGCAGCCCGCGTCCTCGAGATCGACGGCGCCCGCAGCGCGGCGTACGAGTCGGTGTACTTCGACACCCCCGACCTCGCGTCGTTCCGCCTCACGGCGACGCGCCGCCGTCGGCGGTTCAAGGTCCGCACGCGGACCTACCTCGACTCGGGCACGAGCTTCCTGGAGGTCAAGACCCGCGCCGCGCGCGGCACGACGCTCAAGCAGCGCGTCGCGCACGACGAGTGCCCGACCGCGCTCGGCGACGGCCGCACGTTCGTCGGTCGCACGCTGGAGGCCGAGGGGATCGACGGTGGGTCGCACCTCGCGCTCTCGCCGGGGCTCGTGTCGCGGTACCGCCGCACGACGCTCCTGCTCCCCCGGCCCGACGGCGCCGCGCGCGCCACGATCGACACGGGCCTCACGTGGGGGCTCGAGCAGCGCGGGGCGCACGCGCCGGCCGCCTGGTCCGTCCCGCACCTGGTGGTCGTCGAGACGAAGGGCGGCTCGACGCCGTCGGACCTCGACCGCCTGCTGTGGCGGCACGGCCACCGGCCCGAGCGGATCTCGAAGTACGGCACCGGCCTGGCGCTCCTGCGACCCGACCTGCCCGACGGCCCGTGGCGGCGCGTGATCCGCCGCCATCTCGCCCCCTCCCCCGGCGCCACCGCACCCGCGGGGACCACGACCCCTCCCGCCCGTACCCCCGGGCACGACGACAGGAGCCTCTGATGCGCATCCGCCGACCCCTGACCTACCTCACCGCCGCTGCAGCGGCCGCCATCCTCGCGGGCTGCTCCGTGCTGGGCAGCGCCGCGACCACGGACACCACCTCGACGGACACCACCGAGACGACCACCACGAGCGTCGTGTCCGACGCCGTCGCCGGGCTGACCCCCGACGAAGCCCGCGCGGACAACGCCGAGGTGACGGTGGACGACGCCGACCTCGCGTACGACGAGTCGTCGGCGGTGGCGGTCACCCTCGACGGCGACACCGCCACCGCGGACGGCGACGGCGTGACCGTCGACGGCTCGACCGTGACCATCACCGCCCCCGGCACGTACGTGCTGAGCGGCACGCTGGAGGGGCAGGTCGTCGTCGACACCGCGGAGGACGGACTCGTCCAGCTCGTGCTCGACGGCGCCGACATCACCTCGACGACGAACGCCGCCGTGAACGTGCAGGACGCGGAGAAGGTCGCTGTGGTCCTCGCGGACGGGTCGACCAACAGCCTCACCGACGCCGAGACGTACTCCGCCCAGGACGCCGACGGCGAGCCCGACGGCGCGCTGTTCTCGACGGCCGACCTCGTGATCGGAGGCGACGGGGCGCTCAGCGTCACGTCGCACGCGAACGACGGCATCGTGTCGAAGGACGGCCTCGTCATCGCAGGCAGCGAGCTGACGGTCGACGCGGGCGACGACGGGATCCGCGGCAAGGACTACCTCGTCGTCACGGGCGGGACGCTCGACGTCACCGCCGCGAAGGACGGCCTGAAGTCGACCGAGGACGGCGACGAGACCCTGGGGTTCGTCGACGTGCGCGGCGGGACGGTCACCGTCGCGTCGGGCGACGACGGCGTGCAGGCCGTCACCGACGTCATCGTCTCCGGCGGGACGCTGTCCGTGACCGCCGCGGACGGTGCCGGTGCGACCGTCGCCGAGGACGCCTCCGCGAAGGGCCTCAAGGGCGACGTCGGCGTCGTGCTCGGCGACGACGCCACGGTCACGGTCGACGCCGCCGACGACGCGCTGCACTCCGACGGCGCCGTCTCCGTCTCGGGCGGGAGCGTCGAGCTGTCGTCCGGCGACGACGGCGTGCACGCCGACGGCGACGTCACCGTCTCGGGCGGCGACCTCACCGTCACGACGTCCGTCGAGGGCATCGAGGGCGCGGCCATCACGATCTCCGGCGGGGACATCGACGTGACGGCGACCGACGACGGCCTCAACGCCACCGTCGGCTCGACCACCGACGACACGACGACCGGCACCGAGGGCTCGGCGGGCGGTGACGGCTCGACCGGCGGTGACACCGCGGCCGGCGGTGACACCACGGCCGGGGTGGCGCCCGACGGTGCCGCACCCGACACGTCCGCGGACGGCACGATGCCCGAGCCTCCGGACGGCGCCGCAGCCGGCGGCACCCCGCCGGAGATGCCGGCCGACGGTCAGATGCCGGAGCCCCCGCAGGGCGGCGAGCTCCCCGACGGCACCGAGATGCCCCAGGGTGGCCCCGGGGGCGCAGGCGGCGGCATGGGTGGCGGGATGGACACCGACGACGGCTCGACGCTGGTGATCTCCGGCGGCACCCTCACCGTCGATGCCGGCGGCGACGGGATCGACTCCAACGGGTCGCTCGCCGTCACGGGCGGGGAGGTCGTCGTCCAGGGCCCGACGAACGACGGCAACGGCGCGCTGGACGTCAACGGCACGTTCACGATCAGCGGCGGGTCGCTCCTCGCGGCGGGCAGCGCGGGCATGGTCGTCGTGCCGGCGACCGACTCGGAGCAGGGCTGGATCGCGGCGAACGTCTCCGCGAGCGCCGGCGACACCGTCACCGTCACGACCGCCGACGGGACCGTCCTCACCGAGTACTCGGTCACCAAGGACACCGCCAACGTCGTCTTCTCCTCAGGCGACGTGACGACCGGCGAGACCTACACGGTGACCACCCCCGCCGGCTCGGTGACCACCGTCGCCGGCGAGTGGACCGGCGGCGGCATGGGCGGCCGGACCAGCGGGGGCCGCCCGGGCACCCAGGACGGCACCACGGCCCAGGACGGCGCCACCGAGTCCTGACCCGCCCCGACCCCGACGCTCTGCCCGGCGGCCACCACAGGCCGTCGGGCAGAACGCTGCCCGGCGACGGAGGCCGTCGTCGTCCGTCAGGCCCGCCTGGTCGGGTCCGCGGGCGGTCGCCGGGTGAGGGCCGACCAGGGTGAGACGACGCCGGGCGGGGTGGGTGGTGGTGCCGCGTCGTGGCGGGCCTGGCGGGAGCCGCGAGGAACGAGCGGCGGATGGTAGACG
>NZ_JBHVMH010000035.1:7500-10738 GCF_042797035.1 Cellulosimicrobium sp. NPDC057862 | reverse complement strand
GATATAACCGGATACGGTCAGCCATTTTCCGTGTTCAAGCGCCTCGGGATTGCGACTGCGGACCCATAGAATTTTGGCTAGGCCCAGCTTGAATGACAGGTTCAGACCTGATTTCGTGAATTGCTCTAACGGGTCCGACTCTGCAGCAATATGGCGCGCTTGTTCACCGGAACACGTATCGAACCAAGGCACAAATGTCGACTGGGGTTTGCCTGTGGATTCATTCAAGATTAAGCCGCTCTCCGCCATGCTTGTAATCCCAATCGAAGCGATCTGAGCCGCATCGACCTTGCTCGTGACTTCTTGAATCATGCTCGCAATATCATCCCACATTTGTTCTGGATCATAATATGAGAACCCTTCTTCATGCGTATATGAAATCGTCGGACGGCTCGCAATCGCCAGCACTTGACCTTTGGCGTCCATTACCCCTACTTTACTGTTCGTTGTTCCTACATCAATCCCGATCATCAACATGTCATGCACCTCGTTATAATTTACATATTCTGGATGTTTATCATTTGCGCTCTTTTGAACGGTATGGTTTTAAACACAATAAGAATAGAATATCGCAAATCACAAGAAGATGCACTTCATATTTTCGTTTTGACACATTTAATCTAACATTTATGAATTGTGGATAATTAATAGACATGAAAAGGCTACCATTCACAGGACGTGAATAAGCTGTGTGTGATGTGGATGAACCCGTGGATAATCAAGGAATATGTGTATAATAACTTGTGCGAATTGTGGAAAAATCATGAATTGTGGAGCAAAACGTGGATTATTCTCCGAAATTGCTGTGGATGGAAGTTTGTAAATGCATTATCCACAAGGGATAACTCATTTCATCGCTCTTTTCACTTCAGATATTCACATGTGGACACAAAAAAGACCACTATCGAGAACTGCGTCTCAACAGCGGTCTTAGCTGCTTGGCATCGTCCTACTCTCCCAGGACCCTGCGGTCCAAGTACCATCGGCGCTAGAGGGCTTAACGGTCGTGTTCGGGATGGGTACGCGTGGAACCCCTCCGCCATCGACACCAAACGTTACAGAGTTTGATCTCTGAAAACTGAATACGAGATAATTTGCGTTTTAATTTTAGGATAAGCCCTCGACCGATTAGTATTGGTCAGCTCCACACATTGCTGTGCTTCCACCTCCAACCTATCAACCTCGTCGTCTTCAAGGGGTCTTACTAATTGGGAAATCTCATCTTGAGGGGGGCTTCACGCTTAGATGCTTTCAGCGCTTATCCCGTCCGTACTTGGCTACCCAGCGGTGCTCCTGGCGGAACAACTGGTACACCAGCGGTACGTCCATCCCGGTCCTCTCGTACTAAGGACAGCTCCTCTCAAATTTCCTACGCCCACGACAGATAGGGACCGAACTGTCTCACGACGTTCTGAACCCAGCTCGCGTACCGCTTTAATGGGCGAACAGCCCAACCCTTGGGACCTACTTCAGCCCCAGGATGCGATGAGCCGACATCGAGGTGCCAAACCTCCCCGTCGATGTGGACTCTTGGGGGAGATAAGCCTGTTATCCCCAGGGTAGCTTTTATCCGTTGAGCGATGGCCCTTCCATGCGGTACCACCGGATCACTAAGCCCGACTTTCGTCCCTGCTCGACCTGTATGTCTCGCAGTCAAGCTCCCTTATGCCTTTGCACTCTTCGAATGATTTCCAACCATTCTGAGGGAACCTTGGGGCGCCTCCGTTACTCTTTAGGAGGCGACCGCCCCAGTCAAACTGCCCACCTGACACTGTCCCCGAACCGGGTCACGGTCCTAGGTTAGAACTCCGATACGATCAGGGTGGTATCCCAACGGCGCCTCCACCTAAGCTGGCGCTCAGGCTTCTAAGGCTCCCACCTATCCTGTACAGATCGTACCAAAGTCCAATATCAAGCTGCAGTAAAGCTCCATGGGGTCTTTCCGTCTTGTCGCGGGTAACCTGCATCTTCACAGGTATTAAAATTTCACCGGATCTCTCGTTGAGACAGCGCCCAAGTCGTTACGCCATTCGTGCGGGTCAGAATTTACCTGACAAGGAATTTCGCTACCTTAGGACCGTTATAGTTACGGCCGCCGTTTACTGGGGCTTCGGTTCACAGCTTCGGGATTGCTCCCTAACCACTCCCCTTAACCTTCCAGCACCGGGCAGGCGTCAGCCCGTATACTTCGCCTTACGGCTTCGCACAGACCTGTGTTTTTGCTAAACAGTCGCTTGGGCCTTTTCACTGCGGCCCCCTCGTGCTATTCACACTACCGGGGCACCCCTTCTCCCGAAGTTACGGGGTCATTTTGCCGAGTTCCTTAACGAGAGTTCTTCCGCGCGCCTTAGAATTCTCTTCTCGCCTACCTGTGTCGGTTTGCGGTACGGGCACCATCACCTGGCTAGAGGCTTTTCTTGGCAGTGTGAGATCATGACCTTCGGTACTATAATTTTCCCTCCCCATCACAGCCCAGCCTTACGATGTGCGGATTTGCCTACACATCAGCCTCACTGCTTGGACGAGCATCCATCAGCTCGCGTCACTACCCTACTGCGTCACCCCATTGCTCATAACGGCTTACGGTGGTACAGGAATTTCAACCTGTTGTCCTTCGACTACGCCTTTCGGCCTCGCCTTAGGTCCCGACTTACCCTGAGCGGACGAACCTTCCTCAGGAACCCTTAGGCTTTCGGCGGACAAGATTCTCACTTGTCTTTTCGTTACTCATACCGGCATTCTCACTTGTATGCTGTCCAGCGCTCCTTACGGTACACCTTCAACCTACATACAACGCTCCCCTACCCCTGCAACATACGTTGCAAGCCATAGCTTCGGTGGTGTGTTTAGCCCCGTTACATTTTCGGCGCAGAGTCACTCGACCAGTGAGCTATTACGCACTCTTTAAATGATGGCTGCTTCTAAGCCAACATCCTGGTTGTCTGTGCAACTCCACATCCTTTCCCACTTAACACACACTTGGGGACCTTAGCTGATGGTCTGGGCTGTTTCCCTTTTGACAATGGATCTTAGCACTCACTGTCTGACTCCCGGTTATAAGTCTATGGCATTCGGAGTTTGACTGAGCTTGGTAACCCTTGGCGGGCCCCGCACCCAATCAGTGCTCTACCTCCACGACTCTTGACACCGAGGCTAGCCCTAAAGCTATTTCGGGGAGAACCAGCTATCTCCGAGTTCGATTGGAATTTCTCCGCTACCCCCACCTCATCCCCGCATT
>NZ_JBHVMH010000035.1:0-5000 GCF_042797035.1 Cellulosimicrobium sp. NPDC057862 | reverse complement strand
CACCCGTCCGCCGCTAAGTTATCCCCGAAGGAATAACTCCGCTCGACTTGCATGTATTAGGCACGCCGCCAGCGTTCGTCCTGAGCCAGGATCAAACTCTCCAATAAAGTGTTTGACTTGCTCATTTAAAACTTCTGGCGAGATCATTGCTGATCTCTTTATTGCTTTAATTCACTCGTTGTTCAGTTTTCAAAGATCAATCATTTCCGAAAGTTCTCTATCGAAAACTCTCATTTCTTGTCGTCCGTTGTCTCAGCGGCGACTTTTATAATATATCACATTGCCGTTCTTAGTGTCAAGCACTTTTTTTGAAGTTTTTTGTCGCACCTTTCAGTGCTTCTTCAATTTTATGCTCCGTTCGGAGCGGCGAGATTTAATTTACCATAGAATCAACAAGGAAGTCAACAACTATATCACTGTTAATTTTATACATACCAATAAGAGCACGCCTGGGATCCCTAACAGCACCGCCGTAGCCATCGTCGTTGGATTAAGTGGAATATGAGGCCCACTGATAAGTCCGCTGTAATTGACAACATATATCGCCACCGCTGCAATGATAATCTGGCCAGCGAATATACTGAGCCAACGCCAGGTTAGTCGATACTTCAATAAGGTGTAAGTAAGAAGCAGCAAAGAAACTCCGAGCAGGATTGCCAATATGACTTTCACCATCATCCCTCCTATGCGTTCAACATCAATACACTCAATTGAATTCGTTTCGCTTTCTTAATCAGCATGTCATATCGCTTCTCTGTTGCTTCAAGCAGGTAGATCGCATAATCAATCTCATCGGCTTCCGTCGCTTCTTGAAATAATGCGTGCGCATTTTCCCACTCCCGTTTAGCAACACAGATCTCTCTATACAACAGCATCTTCTCGGATACCGTCTGTTCCATTAACACCCTCGCATCCCGATTCCACCATTTCCACCAAGCCATATAAGCCCCTCCTTGTCCACCATACGAATTTTCGGTATTCGAAACATAGGAGACACACCCCCTACATACCGCTATCCCATTCATATCAACGGAAGGACAAACTTAGAACCTAAACAAACAAAAAAAGCTCTATTAACATAGAGCTCTTCATTACAGTACTCGTGATTTAGTTAATTTCTCTTCGCCCTTCAAGCGCCTTGGACAACGTCACTTCGTCCGCATATTCTAAGTCGCCGCCAACAGGCAGACCTCGTGCAATCCGCGTAACTCGAATACCAAAAGGTTTCACCAATCTCGATAAATACATCGCCGTGGCTTCCCCTTCTACATTCGGATTTGTAGCCAGTATTAACTCTTGCACGCGTTCATCACTCAAACGGTTCAATAGCTCTGCAACGCGAATCTGATCAGGTCCAATCCCCTCCATCGGCGAGATCGCACCGTGCAGCACGTGATAATAGCCGTGGAATTCTTTCGTCCGCTCCATCGCCACGAGATCTCTCGATTCCTGAACGACACAGATTGCAGAATGATCCCGGCTTTTATCCTGACAAATTCGACACGGATCTACGTCCGTAATATTGCAGCAGACCGAGCAAAAGTGCAGATTGCGCTTCACATTTACGAGTGCCTTCGCAAAATCAATAACATCATCTTCCTTCATCCGCAGCACATGAAAAGCAAGCCTTGCCGCCGTCTTCGGCCCAATGCCCGGCAATTTGGTAAAAGCATCGATTAATTTAGCAATCGGTTCAGGATAATGCACTGGCAGTGTCCCCTTCTACACTCCTCAAAAACAGAAACAGCTGCATCATCCTTCATGGAGAGCAGCGTTCCTGCGAGAATTAATATTTATTCGTGGTTAATTAGAACAAGCCAGGGATTTTCATACCGCCTGTAAATTTACCCATATCATCATTAGCCATGTCTTCTGCTTTTGTAAGCGCGTCGTTCACAGCTGTCATTACAAGGTCTTGAAGCATTTCGATATCTTCTGGATCTACAACCTCAGGTTTAATAGCAATGGACAAGATCTTCTTATGACCATTGACTTCAACGGTTACTGCACCGCCACCGGAAGTACCTTGAATTGTTTTTCCGCCCAATTCTTCTTGGGCTTTCAACATTTGCTCTTGCATTTTCTTCACTTGTTTCATCATTTGGTTCATATTGTTCATCGTTTTCAATCTCCTTTAACGTATAATATCAAATTTCAATTTACTCATCTTTGATCACGACAAGATCTTCACCGAACATCTCAATCGCTTGATCAACCCATGATTCTGAAGAATTCTTATCGGCTGCCGCCGCGGTTACACCTTCTTCAGGAACGAGCTGCAATTCACCAGCCGTCTCCGCTTGATCGGTAACAACGGAATTCCAGTCCTTCAGCATCATCGTAATTAACTTATACGGTGCGCCGAGCACTTCCTTCATCACACGTTCAATCACATCGCGGTTGGCCTGTCTTTCTGTTGTCTCCCGATGGATCGTATTCTTAAACCCTACGAGTACAGCATCCTCGGTCGCAGAAACAGGTTCCCCATCCATGAACCAAGCATGTATGGTGACTTTCTCTTCTTTGACTCGTTGCAACACTCGACCCCACTGAGACCGAATCTGCACGAACGAGGCCGTATCCTTACCGGCAATGTACTGATCCATCTTGGGTGGTATCTTCGCAACAATCGATGTGCGATTCGCGGAACTCGCTCCTCCTCGTCCCGTATTGCCTCGAGAAGAAGAGCTCTCAGCGTTCGTCGCAGCGGCACCTGCACCGGACTGCAACAGTTGCTCCACTCGTTTCTCGAGCGTTGCGACTTGCTGTTCTAACTGCTTGATTAATGCTACATCCGCCGTACTCATGGACGCAGCCGTCGATGATTTCACACCACCCGCAGGTGCTCCTTCATGCATGGTACAAATTTTAAGCATCGCCACTTCGAATAGTGTCTGCGGATTCGTGGCATATTTCATTTCCACTTGGTATTGGTTCAAGATCTCGATCGTTCGAAATAGCTGCTCTGCTTGGAACGCTTCGGCAGTTACCCGGATCCGCTCTGAGTCCATCAGGCGTTCAGTCATACCATCTGCATGCGGGACCATCTTGACCATCAATAAATCGCGGAAATAATAAATAAGATTCTCTACACACTTGTCAGCACTCTTCCCATCTTGCATGAATCCCTCAATTGCCGTCAAGATATACGCAATATCATGTCGACGTATGGCTTCTGCCAGATCAGCAAATTGGTCGGAAGGAATACCGCCTGTAATATCCATCACTTGTTGGTAGGTAATCTGTCCATCCGTAAACGATGCCGCTTGGTCTAGCAGGCTTAACGCGTCACGCATCCCGCCATCCGATAGCCTCGCAATGTAAGATAGAGCATCTTCCTCCGCAGAAACACCTTCGCGCTCACATATCTTCTGCAAATGTTCGACTTGTTCCTGCAAAGATACCCGGCGGAAATCAAATCGTTGGCAGCGCGACAGTATCGTCGCCGGCAATCGATGAGGCTCTGTTGTCGCTAGAATAAACATGACATGCGCCGGAGGTTCCTCTAGCGTCTTAAGCAGCGCATTAAACGCTTCTGTTGTTAGCATATGGACTTCATCGATAATATAAACCTTGCACCGCACTTCGGTCGGGGCGTACTTGACCTTTTCTCGCAAGTCTCGAATTTCATCTACCCCACGGTTCGATGCAGCATCGATCTCAACCACGTCCATGACAGAACCGGCCGTAATCCGAATACAAGCATCGCATGTGTTACAAGGTTCAATACTCGGGCCATGCTCACAGTTAATCGCCTTCGCCAAAATTTTTGCAGTACTCGTCTTCCCTGTTCCGCGAGGGCCGCTGAACAAATAGGCATGGGAATACCGCTGTTCGCGCAGCGCGTTCTGAAGTGTCTGAATAATATGTTTCTGTCCCACCATGTCTTGGAACGACTGCGGTCGCCAAGCACGATATAACGCTATATGAGCCATCGCAGTTACCTCTTTCAACATGTCGCTGTACATAAGCTATATTACCACAACATTATCAATGTTTTCGAATACTTCGTCCTCAAAAAGAGGGTTGATCACATTATACTACATCAACTTCCGCAAAAAATAGCCCTTCTCCTTGGAAAGGGCGCCGTTTCATGCTAAGCTTCTAATTTTCTCGGTACGGTCTCGCCATGATAGGGGATCGACACGGTAAATGTCGTTCCGAAGCCTTTGGAGGATACGCGAATAACGCCGCCGATATCATGGATAATACGTTGACAGATCGATAGTCCGAGTCCAGTGCCTTCTTGTTTGGTTGTAAAAAATGGATCGAAGATTTTGTCGATCATAAACGCCGGAATCCCTGGACCTGTATCATGAATCTCAATGCATATGCGTTGCGCCGAATCCGTCCGAACGGAGATGGATAGCAATCCGCCGTCCACCATCGCTTCGATCCCATTCTTACATATATTGAGAAATACCTGCTTCAAAAGTTCGCGGTCGGCAACAATCTGCGGTACAGGACCTGTGTCATCGAAGACAACGGCTACATCGTACAGAATGGCTTCATTACTGACGATTGGCAGCATTTCATTGATGATGGTATAGACATCCACAATGTCATACGACACGTGCTTAGGCTTGCTGAGCAATAAAAATTCACTCACTAAATCATTAATTCGGTTCAGCTCATTCAGCATGATCTCCGTATACCCGTGCTCTTTCTCCAAGCCTTTATCCTGCATCGTCTTTTTGAACATCTGCAGAAATCCCTTGATCGAGGTAAGCGGATTGCGAATCTCATGCGCTGTCCCCGCGGCGATCTGCCCGATCATTGCAAGGCGATCACTTCGATTCACTTGCTCCTCTAAGGATCTAAGATTCGATACATCCTTGAAAATAACGTAAGCTCCAACGATGTCGCCTTCCTCATCCCTTAGCACGTTCGAGTCCATAAGCAGCTCGTACCGGTCCTGATTATTCATCCAAGACATCGCGTGATTGCGTACAATGACGCCATCTAAGATGGCACGTTGAACCAATTGATGCTCTAACGGC
>NZ_JBHVMH010000034.1:0-11677 GCF_042797035.1 Cellulosimicrobium sp. NPDC057862 | reverse complement strand
CCCGCCCCGCCCCCCCCCCCGGGGGGGCCCCCCCCCCCCCCGGGGGGGGGGGGGCCCCCCACCCCGGGTTCGGCGTCTCCGGGCGACACGACTTGGCGTGTCGCCGTGCGTAGTACTACGCATCGCGCGGTAGTGTGCATCGCGTGAGCCCGCCACGTCCGGCGGGCCGAGTGCCGGGACGGACCAGGGCCACGCCCGACGGAGGGTCGGATGGACACCACGCAGCTGCTCAAGGGGGTGCTCGACGCCGCGGTCCTCGCGGCGGTCGAGGCCGAGGACGGGTACGGGTACGACGTCGTGCGACGCCTGCGCGCCGCGGGGCTCGACGAGGTCGGCGACGCGTCGGTCTACGGGACGCTGCGGCGCCTGTACGCGAACGGCGCGCTGACGACGTACGTCGTGCCGTCCGACGCGGGGCCGCACCGCAAGTACTACGGGATCAACGCGCAGGGCCGGGCGATGCTCGACCTGCACCGCAAGGAGTGGCAGACGTTCGCGGGCACCGTGTCCGCGCTGCTGCGGACCGGAGAGGTGGCCGCCTGATGAGCACGACGACGTCCGCGCAGCAGCCAGCCGGGGCGCCCGTGGGTCTGGCCTTCTACGGGCAGGTCCACGCGTACGCGCAGCAGGTGCGCGCGCACCTCGCCGACCTGCGCCCGGAGCAGGTCGAGGAGCTCACCGACGGGCTCGAGGCCGACCTCGCCGAGGCCGTCGTCGACGCGCCGGGTGCGCTGCCGCGGCGCGGGGCCCCGGCGAGCGCGACCGACGGCGGTCCCGCGAGCGGGGTCGGTGAGGTCGCCGACGTGCCGGGCGCCCTCGCCGGCGAGAGCGCCGAGGACTCCGGCCTCGACCTCGTCGCGCTCTTCGGGCCGCCCGCGGAGTACGCCGCCGAGCTGCGCGCCGCTGCGGGACTCCCTCCCGTCGTCGCGCCGGGCGGTGCGCGCCGCCCCCGCATCGGGCTGAGCGGGCGGCTGCTCGTGCTCGGCGGGATCCTCTCGTCCGGGTGGCGCTCCCTGTGGCGGCCCATGACGTCCACGCCCCAGTGGGCCTCGGTCATGGAGTTCCTGCGGACCCTGACGCCCGCGTGGTGGATCCTGCGCGGCTGGGTCGCCGCGACGGTGCTGCTCTGGATGTTCGGCGGGTACGAGATCGCCATGCTGCCGCCGGACCTCTCGGCGCGGGTCGTCGTGCTCGCGGCCGTCGTGGTGAGCGTGCAGTGGGGGAGGGGGCGGTGGCTGCCCACGACGTGGCTGCCCAAGGTCGTGCGTCCGCTGTCCGTCGCGGCGGCGGTCGTCGCGGCACCCCTCGTCCTGCACGCCGCGGCGGCCGGGGCGTCCACCTCCGTCTCGGGCTGGGAGAGCGGCTACCAGCAGGGCGTGGCCGACGCGCGCGTCGGGGTGAACCAGGTCGCCTACGACGGCGGGGGACCCGGCGGCGACGGCGTGTGGGTCGACGGGGTGCAGGTGTCCAACCTGTTCGTCTACGACGCGGCGGGCGATCCGGTGCGCGACGTCCAGGTCTTCGACGACCGCGGTCGACCCGTGCGTACGGTGACGGAGGAGGGCGCGTTCGGGGTCTGGGCCGTCCCGGACGTCGAGGGGTCGTGGTACTTCCAGCCGACGCTCTCGACGGACGGTCGCGAGCGCTGGAACGTCTACCCCCTGCGCGCGGTCTCGGAGGAGGACGTCGAGTACGCCGACGGCGACGGGCGTCCCGTCCCGGCGACGGGGACGCGCACGCACGAGATGCCGTGGCCGTTCCTCAAGGCGCCCACCGCCGTGCCGTCGAGCGTGGGCTCGGGCGAGGCCGCGTCGGGCGCGGAGGAGCCGGGCACCGGCGAGGCCGGCGACCAGGGCGGCCCCGCGCCGTCGGGCGACGAGACGGACCCGGCCGAGGGCACGGCCCCCGAGCCCGCACCGACCCCGCCCGCGGGCGGCACGCAGCCGACGGGCCCGACCCCCGTCCTGGGTGCGATCGGCTGACGATCGGCTGACCGATGCCGAACCCGGGATCGCTCCCCAGCGGGAGGTCGTCGTGAGGAGCGATCCCGGGTTCGGCGACGGCGGTGTCGCGTGGAATGTCGCGTCTGCCCCGTCGAGACGCCGAGCGTGGGGCGCGTCACGCCCGTCTGGCGGACGCTCCGGCTCGCCTGTGCCGCAACCGGTAATACTCTGGAACCATGCCTCAGAATGACCTGACCTCGGTCAGCCGTGCCCAGACCGCTTCGCCGCGGCCCCGCAAGGTGCCCCGCGTCGTCGTCCTCGGCGGCGGCTCCGTGGGTCTGTACGCCGCGCGCCGACTGCGCAAGAAGCTCGGTCGCCGCGAGGCGGCGATCGTCGTCGTCGACCCGCGCCCGTACATGACGTACGCGCCCTTCCTCCCCGAGGCGGCCGCGGGCTCGATCGACGGTCGCGACGTCGTCGCGCCGCACCGCCGCGCCCTCAAGGGCGTCGACGTGCTCCAGGGCAAGGTCGTCTCGATCGACCACGCCAAGCGCCAGGTGACGATCCACCCGGAGGAGGGCGACGACTACTCGGTCACGTACGACCACCTGATCGTCGGCCTCGGCTCGGTGTCGCGCACGCTGCCCATCCCGGGGCTCGCGGAGAACGCGATCGGCTTCAAGAACGTGGAGGAGGCCATCGCGGTCCGCAACCACGTGCTCAACCGCATGGACGTCGCGTCGTCCACGTGGGACGAGGCCCTGCGCCGCCGCATGCTCACGTTCACGTTCGTGGGCGGCGGGTTCGCGGGCGTCGAGGCGATCGCCGAGATCGAGGACATGGCGCGCTACGCGACCCGCAACTACGCGACGATCGAGGAGAAGGACCTCCGCTTCGTCATGATCGAGGGCGCCGGGCGCATCCTGCCGGAGCTCAGCGAGCCCATGGCGGGCTACGCGCTCGAGGAGCTGAAGAAGCGCGGCATCGAGTTCCACCTCAACACGTTCCTGTCGTCGTGCGTCGACGGGCACGTCGTCACGTCGACGGGAGTCGAGTTCGACTCCGACACGATCGTGTGGACCGCGGGCGTCAAGGCGAACCCGGTCATCAAGGAGGCCTCGGACCTCCCTGTGGACAAGATGGGCCGCGTCACGGTGCTCCCGACGCTCCAGGTCGCGGACGCCGACGGCAACGTCGTGCCGAACGCCTGGGCCGCGGGCGACTGCGCCGCCGTCCCGGACGTGCTCAACCCGGGCAAGTTCTGCCCGCCGAACGCGCAGCACGCGATCCGCGAGGCCACGCGCCTCGCGGACAACCTCGCGCTCGAGCTGCACAGCGAGAAGCCGGTCGAGTACCGCCACAAGAGCGTCGGCACGGTCGCGTCCCTCGGCCTGTACAAGGGCGTCGCGGAGCTGTTCGGCGTCTTCAAGCTGCGCGGCGTGCTCGCGTGGCTCATGCACCGCAGCTACCACGTCATGGCGATGCCCACGGGCAACCGCAAGATCCGCATCTTCATCGGCTGGATCGGGCAGTTCCTCCTGGGCCGCGAGCTCGTCTCGCTGGGCTCCCTGCACGACCCGCGCGCGGAGTTCCGTGCCGCGTCGGTGCCGCCCAAGAAGGACGGCGAGCCCGTCAAGCAGACCGCGCAGGGCTCCGCCGCCGCGGCCGAGGCGGGCGCTTCCGCCGACGCCGACGAGAAGGTTCCGGCCAAGGCCTCCTGACCGGCGCCCGGGGTCGGCGACCCCGGACCGGGCCCGACGACGAGGGGCGAGCCGCGCGCGGCTCGCCCCTCGTCGCGTCCCGTGGCTCCGCGGCCGGGTCCCGGCCGGATCGGCGCCCGCGGGCGCGGTAGATTCGGGCCGCGCCCCCATGGCCCAACTGGCAGAGGCAGCCGGCTTAAACCCGGCGTGTTCCGGGTTCGAGTCCCGGTGGGGGCACCCAGGTCACGAGAGCCCGGTCGGGCCCTCGGGCTCCGGCGGTGGCGCGGCCTCCTGGCCCAGGATCACGACCGTGCCGTCCGGGTCCTGCACGCGTGCGACGCGCTCGCCCCACGGCTGGTCCGTCGGCGGCTCGAGCACCGGGACGCCGGCCGCCGCGAGGTGCTCGACAGCTCGGTCGCAGTCGTCGACGTACACCCACAGGACGACCCGGGTGTCCGCGGGGGGTGGGTCGCCCTGGCCCAGGCCGAGCGGCGACCCGCCCACGCGCACGCTGACGTACACCGGCGGGCCGTCCGCGGGGAACGCGTACTCGACCGTCCCGCGCAGCAGGTCGCGGTAGAAGCCGAGCGACCGGTCGAGGTCGGCGACGGTGAGGATCGGGAAGAGGCTGCGGAACATCGGCCTGGCTCCTCGGTGCGCTGGGCAGGGGTGCTCCCATCGTGCGCGCCCGACGCCGAGCGCGCGCCCCGGGGCGCGTGCGCTCAGCGCTGCCTCAGCGCCGCCGTCCGGGCCGCGCGGACCGGTCTCAGTCCTTTGTGCGACCCACGGAGTCGTCGAGGAAGGCCCGGACGTCGGCGAGCTCGCGCGCGTCGATGCCGTGCGCGAGGCCGGGGTAGACGCGCTCGACGAGCGTCGAGCGGCCTGGCAGCCACGCGGCCGTGCGGTCGATCGCGTGCGGCGCGATGACGCGGTCGTCGGCGCCGCGGCCCCAGAAGACGGGCGGGCGGGAGGCGGCGAGCGCGGCGTCGGCGGGCTGCTCCGCGGCCTGGACGAACCCGCCGAGGACGACGGTCGCCGCCACGCGCTCGGGGCGCGTGCGCAGGAGCTGCGTCGCCACGAGCCCGCCCTGGGAGAACCCGACGGGGACGACCTGCCGCTCGGGACCGAGCTTGGCGTCGACCCACGCCCAGACCGCCGCGGTCGCGCGCGCCACCGGCTCCGGGTCGGGGTCGCCGGGCGTGTCGATCGGGAACCAGGCGAACCCGCCGTGCGGGAGCGCGAGCGGGGCGCGCAGCGAGACCCAGGGCGCACCGAGGTGCGGGCCGAGGCCCGCGAGGTCGTGCTCGTGCGAGCCGAACCCGTGCAGCAGGACGACGACGGCGCCCGACGCGGGCGGGTTCGTCAGCCCCGCGTCGGACCGGACCGCGACGAGCGTGGCCGGTGCGCTCATCGCGCGAGCAGCTCGTCGGTCGTCGTGCCGGGCACGGCGAGCGTGACGCGCGTGCCCCACGGGTCGTGCACGACGACGGAGCGACCGTCGTCGGCGTGCTGCAGCCCGCGGGCGCGCAGGCGGGCGACGAGCGCGTCGAGGTCGTCGCGGCCGGGGACGGTGATCGCCACGTCGCCGAGCCCGAGGCTCGCGGCGCGCGGGCCGGCGCCCGCGCTGTTCCAGACGTTCATCGCGACGTGGTGGTGGTACCCGCCCGCGGACGCGAACAGGGCGCCGCTGTACTCGGTGACGGTGGCCTCGAACCCGACGGCGTCGACGTAGAAGTCGTGCGCGGTCGCGATGTCGCCGACCTGGAGGTGGACGTGCCCCACGCGCCCGGCGAGCGAGGGCCCGGCGTCGAACGTCTCCTGGTCGAGGTGCGTGCGCAGGTAGGCGTTCGGGTCCAGGAACTCGGTCGCCATGACGATCTGGCCCCGCTCGCGCACCCAGGTCTCGCGCGGGCGGTCGGTGTACAGCTCGACGCCGTTGCCCTCGGGGTCGGTGAAGTAGAACGCCTCGCTGACGAGGTGGTCGCTCGACCCGACGAACGATCCCCGGCGGTCCTGCGCGGCGCGGTAGACGGTCGCGGCGAGGCTCGACGCGTCGTCGAACAGGAACGCGGTGTGGAACAGGCCGGCCTGGCGCCGGTCGACGGCGGGCAGGCCGGGCGTGTGCACCAGGCGCAGCATGGGCGTCGTGCCGCGGCCGAGGACGCGGTGCACCTCGGTGCCGCGCGAGCGCTCCTCGAGGGGCGCGAGCGCGAACGCGCCCGTGTAGTAGGACGTCATCTGCTCGAGGTCGCCGACGCGCAGCGTGACGGCGTCCATGCTCGTGGACGGGGACAGGAGGCGGTCGGTCGGCGCGCCCGGGGTGCTCGTGGTCATGTCTGCTCCAACTTGTTGTCGCTACAACTATATTCCCACACGTCGCCGGATGCTCCCGACACGGGCGGTGCTTCCTTGCTAGGGTCGCGACGAACCACGCGGGGCGTCCCGCCCGGGCGACCGGGCCGAGGGACTGAGACGAGCGGTACGGCCGCCCGGACCCGTCGAACCTGATCTCGCTAGCACGAGCGGAGGAACGTGGGCATGACGACGCCTGCTGCCATCACTGTGAACCCCGTCCGCACGGACGACCCGACCGCGCTCGTCCGGAGGGGGGAGATCGGCTTCACGGTCGACCTCGCCCGGCGGTACGCGCACCTCTTCGACGAGTTCTACGACCACCCGTTCCTCGCCGGGCTGCGCGACGGGTCGGTCGAGCCGGCCGCGGTACGGCACTACGTGGGCCAGGACCACCAGTACCTCACGGCCTACCTGCGCAGCTACGGGCTCGGCATGGCGCTCGCTCCCGACCGCGAGTGGGCCGCGTACTTCCACGAGAAGGCCGGGTTCCTGCTCGACGACGAGTCGCACGCCCACCACGCGATGTGCGACTTCCTCGGCGTGACGTACGAGGAGGCGCAGACGAACCGCCTCGCCCCGAGCGCGCAGGCGTACGTCGACCACATGCTCGCCGCGGGCCGCGACTCGCTCGGCGTGCTGCTCGCCGCGCTCCTGCCGTGCCCGTGGACCTACATCTGGTCGGCGCGGCGGTTCTGGCTCGCCGAGCGGGAGACGACGCCCGGCGCGATCGGGGACGACCACCCGCTCGCGGGCTGGTGGGAGTTCTACGCCGCCGAGCGCACCGAGGGCGTCCTGGACGACCTCCGGGCACGCCTCGACGCGCTCGCCGCCGACGCCGGGGAGGCGGAGCGCGCGCGCATGGAGCGCGCGTTCGAGCTGAGCTGCCGGCACGAGATCCGGTTCTGGCAGATGGCGTGGTCGCTCGAGCGGTGGTGACGCCCCTCCCGGGCCGGTGAGCGCCCGACGTCGGGCCTTACGCCAGCAGCAGATCCCCGCCCGGGTGCCTCGGCACCCGGGCGGGAGCGCGGGTAGCGTGACCGCATGGACGCGACGAGCGCGGCGCCGGGCCCGGCGCCGATCGCAGTGCCGAGCAGAGCGACGGCGAGCCCCCGGTCCCGGGAGGGCGGGCGGCCGGAGCCGCTGCTGCGCCACGTCATCGGCGGGATCCTCCGGCGGGCGCGGCTCGCGCAGGGTCGCACCCTCGTCGACGTCGCGGCCTCCGCGCGCGTCTCCACCGCCTACCTGTCCGAGGTGGAGCGCGGCCGCAAGGAGGCGTCGTCCGAGGTGCTGGCCGCCGTCTGCGGCGCCCTCGGCCTGCGCCTCGTGGACCTCGTGGCCCGCACGGGGGAGGAGCTGCGCCCCGTCGCCCCGGTGCGCGTGCTCTCGTCCGTGCGGGAGCGCGGCGCGCTCTCCGCGCCGCGCCACCCCGCACCCGCCGGGGAGCCCGTGCGCGACCTCCCGGTCGCGCGGACCATGATCGCGACCACGACGCTCGCGGCGCGCCCGACCGCGCGCGCCGCCGACGTCCTGCTCCTCGCCGCCTGAGTCGCGGACCCCGGGGGTCGAGGCGCACCCGACGGGTACCTGGTCAGCACCGCGTGTCGTGCCCCGGTGCGGCGGGAGGCGCGCGGCTACCGTCGAGGGATGACGGAGCCGCAGACCGCGCACGGCACGGCAGAGCAGACCGCCCCGGCCCTCCAGGAGCTCGTCGACGACGCCGCGTTCCTCTCGCACGAGCACCAGCTCCACCTCGCCGACCACCACGGTGACGACGCGTGGAGCGCCGAGATGGCGGAGGGCACGTTCACCTTCACCGCCGCCACCGGTGGGACGACGACGTGCCGGCTCCAGTTCCTCGGCACGGCCGCGCCCGGACCCGGGAGCTGGATGTGGGCGTGGAACAACGTCAACGGCTTCCCCGACGACGTGCTGCGCGCCGCCGAGAAGACCCGCGAGACCGGGCTGCGCGAGGCGACCGAGGCGGAGCTCCCGCTCACCGACGACCTCCCGTACCGCCTCGCGCTCGCGGTCAAGGCCGTCACCGGGTCCTGGACCCACTACAGCGCGCCCGTCGGCGGCGGCACGCGCGCCTGGTTCCTCCTCGACGCCGAGGGCCTCGCGCTGCCCGCGCCGAGCGTGCCGCGCGTCGTGCGGGTGCTGAGCGAGGGCCTGCTGTCCGTCACGGTCGTCGACCACCGGCGGGCGCTCAGGTCCTACGCGGCGGCGCGGGGCCTCGAGACGACGGAGGACGGCGGCGCGGTCGTGCTCGCCCTGCCCGACGGCGGCGTGACCGTCCGCTTCGACGAGCACGGGCGGATCGCGGGCATCGAGGCGACGGCGCGCCGCGCGAGCGAGCCGGTGCGCGACCCCGCGTCCGGGGCAGCGGCTCCTGACGACGACGCGCCCGACGAGGACCCCGCCGTCGACCCGGACCTGGACCTCGACGTGCCGGACTCGGGAGAGCCCGTGTCGGCAGAGGAGCCGGGCCCGGCCGAGCCTGCGCCGGCGGAGGAGCCGGGCCCGGCCGTCGAGCCCGCGCTGGAGCCGCGTCGTCGCTCGTGGTTCCGGCGGCGCGGGTAGTCCCTGCGCGGCGCGGCGCGAGCGCTGCGTCGACGGCCGAGAGCTGCGTCCGGGGACGCATCGGCCGAGCGCGGCCGCAGCGCTCGCGCCGGGTCAGGCGGCCGCGGCGAGCTTGCGCGACGTGACGACGGCGTCCGCGACGCCGTACTCGACGGCCTGGCGCGCCGTGAGCACGAGGTCGCGGTCGGTGTCCGCGCGCAGGCGCTCGACGGTCTGACCCGTGTGCCGGGACAGCACCTCCTCCGTCTCGGACCGGATCCGCAGGATCTCCTCGGCCTGGATCGACAGGTCGGAGATGGTGCCCTCGCCGCCGCCCGACGGCTGGTGCAGCAGCACGCGCGAGTGCTCGAGCACGAACCGCTTGCCCGGCGTCCCCGCCGCGAGCAGCACGGCCGCGGCCGACGCGGCCTGGCCCATGCAGATGGTCGACACGTCGCAGCGGACGAACTGCATCGTGTCGTAGATCGCCATGAGCGCTGTCGCGGAGCCGCCGGGGGAGTTGATGTACAGGCCGATCTCCTGGTCCGGGGCGTCGGACTCCAGGTGCAGGAGCTGGGCCATGACGACGTTCGCGACGCCGTCGTCGATCTCCGTGCCCAGGAAGACGATGCGCTCCGAGAGCAGGCGGGAGAAGACGTCGAACGCGCGCTCGCCGAGCGGGGTCTTCTCGACGACGGTCGGGATCGTGTAGCTCGCCATCACAGCCCCACCTTCCGGGTCGAGCGGGCCGGGCGGACGTCGTCGACGGACTCGACGATCCGGTCGACTATGCCGTACTCCAGCGCCTGCTCGGCCGTGAACCAGCGGTCGCGGTCGGAGTCGTCCGCGATGGTCTCGACGCTCTGCCCGGTGCTCTCGGCGGTCAGCCGGTGCATGAGGCCCTTGGTGTAGACGAGGTTCTCGGCCTGGATCGCGATGTCGACGGCGGTGCCGCCGATCCCGGCCGACGGCTGGTGCATCATGATCCGCGCGTGCGGCAGGGCGAACCGCTTGCCTGGCGTCCCCGCGCACAGCAGGAACTGCCCCATGCTCGCGGCGAAGCCCATCGCGACGGTCGACACGTCGTTGGGGACGAGCCGCATGGTGTCGTAGATCGCGAGCCCGGCACTCACCGAGCCGCCGGGGGAGTTGATGTACAGCGCGACGTCCGCGCGCGGGTCCTCCGCCGAGAGCAGGAGGAGTTGCGCGCACAGGCGGTTCGCGACGGCGTCGTCGACGGCCGTGCCGAGGACGACGATGCGCTGGTGGAGCAGGCGCGTCGTGAGCTGGTCGTCGAAGGACGAGGGTGCCGGGGCGACGGCCTCCGCGTACGGGGTGCGTGGCGTGTGCGTGGTCATGGCACCACCGTGGCCCCGGGGCGGCCCGGAAGGTCGACCGATCTGCCGTCGGCACATTCGCCGACGGCAGATCAGCCGCTACGGCCCTCCGCTACTTGTTGGGCCAGGTGTTCCTCTGGATGTCCACGCCGGCGGGCGCCGGACTCACGGTGATCCAGTTCTGCGGGGCGGGGTAGTAGTTGCCCATGATGCACGGCAGGTCGAACGAGGCGTTCGGCCCGAAGCTCCGCGAGTAGCCGCCCGTGATGGCGTGGTCGTACCCGCCCGCGTTCGTCATGCACTGCACGGTGTACGTCCCGCTCGGGAACGTCGCGTTCGTGTTGAGCCGGTACCGCGTGCAGACGCTCAGGTCGTTGCAGTCGCCCAGCGAGCCGGTGGTGGCCGCGGCTCCACGGGACGCCCAGATCCTCGGCGGGTCGGGCCGAGGGTCGGTCGTGAACGTGGCCTGCCCGCTCCACGCCCCGCACCCGGCCGCGTTGCACGCCCGCGCGATGAGGCGGAACGTCTGCTCGTAGTCGGACCCGACGTTGACCGTCTGCCCCGTGCCGGACGTGTTCTGGCTGCCCGAGAGCTGCCACTCGTAGCGCGAGATCCCGTTCCCGCCGTTCGACGAGGGCGCCGAGATCGAGAACTGGCCACGGTTCACGCCCGTCCTGGACACGGAGATGCCCGGGACCCCCGGCTTGTCGTAGGCGTTGATCGACGCCGACGCGGGGCTGGACGTCGAGGTGCCGCCCAGGTTGGTCGCGGTCACGGTGAACGTGTACGACCCGGGGTTCAGGCCCGTGAAGTCCACCGAGGTCCCGGAGACCTGCCTGGTGGCGTTGCCCGGCGACGCCGTCACCGTGTAGGCCGTGATCGGGCTGCCGTTGGCGTCGGCGGCTCCCCACGACACGCGCGGGATGCCGCTGTTCTGCGAGCCGTTGCCTACGTTCTGCACGCTCGGCCTCGGCGGGGCCTCCGGGCGCCCGTACGGGACGACGGCTGCGGACGCCGAGCTCTGCGCCGTCACGCCCGCCTTGTTCTCGGCCGTCACGGTGAACGTGTAGGACGACTCGTTGTCGAGGCCGGTCGCCTTGTGGCTGAGCCCCGTGAGCGTCAGCGCCGCCCCGTCTGCCGAGCCGTTGCGGTACCGCTGGAGGTGGTACGCCTTGATGGCGTCGCCGTTCTCGAACGGCTGCTCCCACGACACGTCGATCGACCCGCCGTTGAGCGGGGAGTCGGCCGCGCGGTCGGCCTTCGGCGTCTTCGGGACGTCCGGCAGGCCGGCGGGGATCTCCTCGGCGGAGTAGTCGCCCCACTCGGACGGGTCGGGCGCGAGGTTCACGGCCTGCACGCGCACGCGGTACGCGACGCCGTTCGTCAGCCCCGTCCACACGACCTGGTTGCCGGAGAGCGCCTGCATCTGGATCGCCCCGCTCGGCGGGGCCGGGGAGATCTCGAGGTTGACCGTCTCGATGGGCGAGCGGTCGGTGTATGCCTGGTTCTCCCACGTGACGGTGAGCGACTCGTCGCCGAACTCGAGGGTGGGTGCGGCGGGCGGGTCGGGCTTCTCGTCCGGGCGCGCCTCGGCGGAGGCCGGGGAGGCGGGTCCGTCGCCGACGGCGTTGGTCGCGAACACGGTGAAGGTGTACTTGACGTTGTTGGTCAGGCCGTCGAGCGTGCAGGTGGTGGTGCCGCAGGCCTTCTCGTAGCCGTTCTGGGAGCGCACGGTGTAGCCGGTGATCTCGGCGCCGTTGTTGTTCGGCGGGTCCCAGGACAG
>NZ_JBHVMH010000033.1:0-13308 GCF_042797035.1 Cellulosimicrobium sp. NPDC057862 | reverse complement strand
CCCTGGCACGGGGCCGGGCCCCGGGGGGGCCCCGGCCCCATTACCACCCCCACAACCGGGTGCTGCGTCAGCGGCGGCGGTCGAGCTTGACCTGCCGGTTCACGTCCTTGTAGAGCAGGTAGCGGAACGGCTTGGGGCCGCCGGCGTAGCAGGCCTGCGGGCAGAACGCCCGGAGCCACATGAAGTCGCCCTCCTGGACCTCGACCCAGTCGCCGTTGAGGCGGTAGACGGCCTTGCCCTCGAGGACGTACAGGCCGTGCTCCATGATGTGCGTCTCCGCGAACGGGATGGACCCGCCCGGCTGGAACGTCACGATGTTGACGTGCATGTCGTGCGCGAGGTCGTCGGGGTCGACGAACCGCGTCGTCACCCACACGCCGTCGGTGTCCGGCATCGCGCGCGGCTCCACGTCCTGCTCGCGCGTGACGAACGACGTCGCCGTGTGGCCCGGGATCGGCTCGTAGACCTTGCGGATCCACTGGAACGCGGCCTTGGCGTCCGAGCGGTTGTGCAGCGCCCACCGCTCCCCCGCCGCGAGGTACGCGTACCCGCCGGGCTCCAGCACGTGCTCGACGCCCGCGAGGGTCAGCACGAGCGTCCCCTCGGTGACGAAGACGACGGACTGCACCGTCTCCTCGTCCTCGCCCTGGTCCGACCCGCCGCCGGGCGAGACCTCCATGACGTACTGCGCGAACGTCGTCGCGAACCCCTCGATCGGCCGGGCGAGCACCCACAGCCGGGTCTTGTCCCAGCCCGGCAGGTTGCTCGTGACGATGTCGCGCAGCACGCCGCGCGGGATCACCGTGTACGCCTCGGTGACGATCGCGCGGTCGGTGAGCAGCTCGGTCTGGCCGGGCAGGCCCCCCTGCGGGGTGTAGTAGGGGGTGGTCTGGGTCATGGGTGCTCCTCGAGGGTCGTGGGCCGTGCCGCAGGCGGTGCCACGGCTCCCGGCGGGAAGGGTGGGAGGTTGGGGGCTCAGCCCGCGACGGGCTGCGGGGCGTGGCCCGAGACGCGGACGGCGTCGAGCCCTGCGCGGTCGAGACCGGTCGCTGTGCGGACCTCGGACTCGGTGAGCGCGCCGCAGTCGACGCCGCGCCCGAGGAACCAGGCCATCGCCTTGGCCGTGGCGGGCTCGTCGAGCACGCCGCCGGCGTCTGGCACGTATCCGACGTACGCGGCGAGGCGCGCGAGCGCCGAGGCCGCGCCCTCGCGGTAGAACGCGTACGTCGCGGCGAACCGGCTCGGGAGCTGCGCGGGGTGCAGGTCCCAGCCCTGGTAGTAGCCGCGCTCGAGCGAGCGGCGTACGAGGCGACCGTGCAGGCGCCACGCCGCGTCGACGGCCTGCGGGTCGCCGACGGGGAGCACGTTGGTCGAGCCGTCCGACAGGCGCACGCCCGTGCCCGCGACCGCGAGCTGCATGACCGACTTCGCGTGGTCGGCCGCGGGGTGCTCCATCGACTGGTACGCCGCCGCGATGCCGAGCGACGCCGAGTAGTCGTACGTGCCGTAGTGCAGCGCGGTGACACGTCCGGGCGCCGCGTGCACGAGCCGCGCCACGGTGGCCGTGCCGTCCGCCGCGAGCAGCGCCTGCGGCGTCTCGACCTGCACCTCGAACCGCAGGCTGCCCGGCTCCAGGCCGTGCGCCTGCTCGACGCGCTCGCACGCGACCGCCATCGCCTCGACCTGCTGCGGCGCGGTGACCTTGGCGAGCGTGACGACGAAGCCGTCGGGCAGGCCCGTCTGGCCCTGGGCCGCGCGGGCCGCGACGAGCTCCGCGACGAACAGCGCGAGCGTGCGCACGCCGCGCCGACGCGTCGCGGCCTCGAGGCACTTGATGCGGATCCCGCTGAACGGCGTCGCCGTGCCCTGCGCCTCCGCCCGGGCGAGCTCGCGCGCGGCCGCCGCGACCGCGGCGTCCTCGGCCGCGTCCCCGCGGTCCCCGAACCCGTCCTCGAAGTCGATCCGCAGGTCCTCGATCGCCTCGACGGCGAGCTTGGCGCGCACGCGCTCCGCCACGGCGTCGGCGAGGCCGTCCCCGGCACCCGCACCGATCCCGAGCAGGTCGACGAGCCGACGTACCCCGTCGGCACCGCCGCCCGCCGCGTCGACCGCCTCGCGCGCCCGGGCCGCCCACTCGGGCACGAGGCCCGCGGTGTACCGGTCACCCGGCACGTAGACGGTGTGCACGGGCTGGCGCGAGCCGTCGTCGCCCGGGTACCGCGCCTCGAGCTCCGCGTCCCACGGCGCGAGCAGACCGTCGAGCGTCGCGTGCAGCGCGGCGGTCCCCTGCTCGCTGAAGCCCTTTCCTGATGCCGAGCCCGATCCCTCCGGGAACCCCGCCGGCATCAGGAGGCGTCCTGCTCGTGCGCGACGACGTCCTCGTACGCCGGGAGCGTGAGGAAGTCGACGTAGTGCTCGTTGAGCGCGATGTCCTCGACGAGCGCGGCGGCCCGGTCATAGGGGCCGGCGTCGTACGCGTCGTGCCCGACGTCGTCGCGCAGCCGCGCGGTCTCCTCGCGCAGGAGCGTGCGGACCAGGTCCGCGGTGACCGTCGTGCCCGCGTTCTCGCCCGCGGTGAACGACGCGCCCGAGCGCACCCACTGCCACACCTGCGACCGCGAGATCTCCGCGGTCGCGGCGTCCTCCATGAGGTTGTGGATCGCGACCGCGCCGTTGCCCGCGAGCCAGGCCGCGACGTACGCGACGGACACGTAGAGGTTGTTGCGCAGCCCGGCCTCGGTGATGTCGCCGCCGGCGGTCGAGACGTCGAGGAGCTGCTCGGCCGTGACGTGGACCTCGGGGCGCTGCCGGTCGAGCTGGTTGGGCCGCTCGCCGAGCACGCCGTCGAACACCTCGCGGCACACGGGCACGAGGTCCGGGTGCGCGACCCACGACCCGTCGAACCCGTCGCCGGCCTCGCGCTGCTTGTCGGCGCGCACCTTGTCGAACGCCTGGGCCGTGACCTCGGGCTCGCGACGGTTCGGGATGACCGCGGCCATGCCGCCCATCGCGAAGGCGCCGCGCTGGTGGCACGTCTGGACGAGCAGCTCCGTGTACGAGCGCATGAAGGGCGCGGTCATCGTGATCGCGCCGCGGTCCGGGAGCGTGAACGACGGGCCCGAGTCGCGGAAGTACTTGATGACGGAGAACAGGTAGTCCCAGCGGCCTGCGTTGAGCCCCGACGCGTGGTCGCGGAGCTCGTAGAGGATCTCGTCCATCTCGAACGCGGCCGGGATGGTCTCGATGAGGACCGTCGCACGGATCGTCCCGTGCGGGATCCCGAGCGCCTCCTGCGCGTACGTGAAGACCTCGTCCCACAGGCGCGCCTCGAGGTGCGACTCCATCTTCGGCAGGTAGTAGTACGGCCCGGACCCGCGCGCGAGGAGCTCCGCGGCGTTGTGGAAGAAGTGCAGGCCGAAGTCGACGAGCGCACCGACGGCGGGCGTCCCGTCCACCGTCAGGTGCACCTCGTCGAAGTGCCACCCGCGCGGGCGCACGACCATGACGGCGAGCGCGTCGCCGTCGGCCTCGGGGCGCAGCGCGTACTGCTTGCCCTCCGGCGAGGTGAACGCGAGCGTGCGGCGGGTGGCGTCGTGCAGGGCGACCTGGCCCCCGACGACGTTGGCCCAGTGCGGCGTCGACGCGTCCTCGAGGTCCGCGAGCCACACCTTCGCGCCCGAGTTGAGCGCGTTGATCGCCATCTTGGGCGTCGGCGGGCCGGTGATCTCGACGCGGCGGTCCCGGAGGTCGGCGGGCGCGCCGGCGACCGTCCAGTCCCCCGCGCGCACGTCGGCGGTCTCGGGCAGGAAGTCGAGGCGACCGGTGCGGGCGACCTCCTCGCGCCGTGCGGCGCGAGCGGCGAGCAGCTCGTCGCGGCGCGCGCCGAACCGGCGCTGGAGCGCGGCGACGAAGTCGAGCGCGTCCGGGGTGAGGATCTCGTCGGACCGCTCGACGGCGGGTCCGTGCACGGCGACGGCCGTGGTGGTGGTCATGGTGTGTCCTTTCTGCGGGCGGCCGGGCTGACGACGTTGCGTCAGGACCGGGGCGCCGACCCGACGTGGTGGCCCGACGTGGTGCTCCCCTGAGCCTGCTCCGCACGGCCGCGCTCCGCGACCTCGGCGACGGCGCGCGCGACGGCCTTGGAGACCGCGGGCTCGAACACGCTCGGCACGATGTAGCTCGCGCTGAGCTCCTCGGGCGCGACGGCGTCCGCGATCGCGACGGCCGCGGCGCGCAGCATCTCGTCCGAGATCTCGCTCGCGCCGACGTCGAGCAGCCCGCGGAAGAGCCCCGGGAACGCGAGCACGTTGTTGATCTGGTTCGGGTAGTCGCTGCGGCCCGTCGCGACGACGGTCGCGTGCTGCGCGGCGGCGATGGGATCGACCTCGGGCGTCGGGTTCGCGAGCGCGAAGACGATCGCGTCGTCGGCCATCGTCGCGACGTCGTCGCCCGTGAGGATGTTCGGGCCGGAGACGCCGATGAACACGTCCGCCCCCGCGAGGCCCTCGCGCAGCGTGCCGGTGAAGCCCTCGGCGTTGGTCGTCTCGGCGAGGCGACGGCGGTGGTCGTCGGTGAGGTTGGCCCCCGCGTGGATCGCGCCGTGCCGGTCGAACGCGACGATGCGACGGGCGCCCTGGCCCTGGAGCAGGGAGATGATCGCGTTGCCCGCGGCGCCCACGCCGGAGACGACGATGCGCACGTCCTCGATCGTCTTGCCGACGACGCGCAGCGCGTTCGTCAGCGCCGCGAGGACGACGATCGCGGTGCCGTGCTGGTCGTCGTGGAACACGGGGATGTCGAGCTCCTCGCGCAGCCGGCGCTCGATCTCGAAGCAGCGCGGCGCCGAGATGTCCTCGAGGTTGATCCCGCCGTACACGGGGGCGATCGCCTTGACCGTGCGGATGATCTCCTCGGTGTCGGTCGTGTCGAGGCACACCGGCCAGGCGTCGACGCCTGCGAACTGCTTGAACAGCGCGGCCTTGCCCTCCATGACCGGGAGCGCGGCCGCGGGGCCGATGTCGCCCAGGCCGAGGACGGCGGTGCCGTCGGTCACGACCGCGACGGTGTTGCGCTTGACCGTGAGGCGGCGCGCGTCCTCGGGGCGCTCGGCGATGGCGAGGCACACGCGCGCCACGCCGGGCGTGTAGGCGCGGGCGAGGTCGGCGCGGTGGCGCAGCGGCACCTTGGGGTTGACCTCGAGCTTGCCGCCGAGGTGCATGAGGAACGTCGCGTCGCTCACGTGGCGCACGGTGATGCCGTCGAGCGCGCTGAGCGCGTCGCGGATGTGCTCGACGTGCGCGGCGTCGACGGTGTCCGCCGTGACGTCGACGACGAGGCGGTCCGCGCCCGACTCCGAGACGTCGACACCCGTGATCGCGGCGCCCGTCGCGCTCACCGCGGCGACGAGGTCGCTCGCGGTGCGGTGCCCGCTCGGGGCCTCGACCCGCAGCGTGATGGAGTAGCTCGGGCTGGTCGCGGCGGCCCTCGCCGTCGGGGCCTGCGTCTCCGGGGCCTGCGTCTCGGACGTCATGTTCGTTCCTTCTTCTCGTATGCTGATGCGTGTCTTCCGTGATGCGGAAGGGAGCGCGGGACGGTCCCGCACTGCTCAGGCGAGGTACGCACCCTGCGTCGGGCGGCACCAGGTGGACAGGAGATCGTGAGATGGCCGAGATCTCGGCGGCGACGGAGCCGACGGAGAGCCAGCCGGGCGCACGGCCCGCGAAACCCTCCGGGGGCGTGCAGTCCGTGGACCGGGCGATCGAGCTGCTCGAGCTGCTCGCCGACTTCGGCGGCGAGTCCGGGCTCAGCGAGCTCGCGCAGCACGCCGGGCTGCCCCTGCCGACGATCCACCGGCTGCTGCGCACGCTGCTCGCCCAGGGCTACGTGCGCCAGACGCCGTCGCGTCGCTACACGCTCGGCCCGCGGCTCATCCGCCTCGGCGAGTCGGCGGGGCGCCAGCTCGGCGCCGGCGCCCGCCCCTACCTCGAGCGGCTCGCGCACGACCTCGGCGAGTCGGCGAACCTCGCGATGATCGACCGCGACATGGCCGTCTACGTCGCCCAGGCCTCGTCGAGCCACTCGATGCGGATGTTCACCGAGGTCGGTCGGCGCGTGTACACGCACTGCACGGGCGTCGGCAAGGCCGTGCTCGCGCAGCTCCCCGACCAGACCGTGCGGGAGATCATGGGCCGGGTCGGCATGCCTCCCGCGACCGACCAGTCGATCACCGACGTCGACGCGCTCCTCACGGAGCTCGCGGCGACGCGCGAGCGCGGGTACGCGATCGACGACGGCGAGCAGGAGCTCGGCGTGCGGTGCTTCGCCGTCGCGGTGCCCGACGCCCCGACCCCCACGGCCCTGTCCGTCTCGGGCCCCGCGGCCCGCGTGACGTACGAGTTCGGGGAGCGGGCCGTGCCGGTGCTGCACCGCGTCGCGCGCGAGCTCACGCGCGAGCTCATCACCGCCGCGCCCTGAGGCGACGCCGGATTGCGACGGTGCGGGCGCGCCCTGCCGGACCGCGGGTGCTCCGCGGTCGGGCAGGGCGCGTCCGTCCGTCACGGTCGGCTCAGCAGAACCCGGTGACGGTCGCCCAGGCGCGCGGCTCGGCGGGCTCGCCCTCGCGCTGGACCGTGGCCTCGATGAGACCGTACGGGCGGTCGGCCGCGTAGAAGACCTCGTTCGGGTTGTCGAGACCGAACGGCGCGAGGTCCACGAGGAAGTGGTGCTTGTTCGGCATCGAGAACTTGATCTCCGCGATCTCCGGGATCGCCTCGAGGACCGCCTTGCCCATCGCGAACAGCGTCTGCTGGAGCGCGAGCGAGTGGGTCGTCGCGAATGCCTCGAGCTGGATCGCGCGGACCTTCGCGTACACGGCGTCGAAGTCGACGTCCGTCGTCGTGTAGCGCCACCGCGAGGTGACCGACGTCGCGAGGATGCGGTCGTTCGTCTCCACGAGCGTCGTGTAGCGGTCGCGCGGGAACCCGTGGAACTCCGAGCCCGTCGACTTGAGCACGACGAGGTCCGTGAGGCCCGAGACGACGAAGACCTCGTCGCCGTCGCGCTGGACGACCGTCGTGCGCGTCTCCTGGTTGTTCCGGACGAACGCGTGGTCGTGCTCGCCGTCCGCGGTCTCGATGCGGTTCCAGGAGTACTGCTCGACCTCCCAGCGGCCG
Organism: Cellulosimicrobium sp. NPDC057862; assembly: GCF_042797035.1. Lineage (NCBI taxonomy): Bacteria > Bacillati > Actinomycetota > Actinomycetes > Micrococcales > Promicromonosporaceae > Cellulosimicrobium > Cellulosimicrobium sp. NPDC057862. The sequence goes on along the minus strand of NZ_JBHVMH010000033.1, from coordinate 6,136 downwards.
CCCTCGATCCACTCGAAGTCCTCGACGAAGTGCTGGCCGAGGCGGATCGCGAAGTCCTCGATCGCGCCGACGCCGTCGCGGGCGAACGCGTAGATCGTGTTCTTCTGGGTGTCGGTGGCGACGCACCTGGAGTTGTCGCCCTCGAGGTGCGTGGCCTCCTGCCCGCCCCGCAGCTGCGAGGAGACGTTGAGGTCCGTGATCTCGTGGCGAGGCGTGGCGCGGTCGACGCGCACGAGGCGCACCTCCGCCTTGCCCCACTGGTTGTCGCCCAGGACGATGGCCCCGCTGCTCTGCGTGGCCGCCGGCTGCTCGGCGGTCGTGGTGGTGGTGCTCATGTCAGCTCCCTCGATAGGTCGAGTAGGCGAACGGGCTGAGCAGGACGGGGACGTGGTAGTGCTGCTCAGCGCTCGCCACCCGGAAGACGATGACGACCTCCGGGTAGAAGGACACGGTGTCTCGCCGGTCGAAGTACTCGCCCGTGTCGAACACGAGCCGGTACGTACCGGGGACGAGGGTCTCGGGCCCGAGCTCGGGCACCCGACCGTCGTCGTTCGTGCGGGAGGACGCCACCAGGGACCAGCCCTGCCCCGTCGTCCTGTCCGCGATCTCCGGAGCCGCCTCCAGGCGGACGGCGATCCCCTCGGCGGGCCTACCGCTGGCCGCGTCGAGTACGTGCGTGGTGATGTGGCTGGCGTGGGTGCTCATGCACTCAGCATCCCCTTCAGCCGCAGCGCGGCGATCTCGCGCAGGTTGCGGGCGGCGTTGGCCCGCTCCGTGTCGGCGTCGTTGCCGAGCCGCTCGGTGAGCTGCTCGAGGATCTCCTCGGCGCTGCGGCCGGCGGCCCGGATGAGGAACACGTGCCCGAACCGCTCCTCGTACGCACGGTTGCCCTCGGTCAGTCGGCGCTGGACGTCGTCGTCGGAGGTGTCGACGCCGGACTGCTCGGACCGCGACATGCTCGCGTCCGCCGCGTCCCCCTGCGCCCGCTCCCCGATCCGGGGGTGGCGGGACAGCGCCGAGTCGACCTCGGCGTCCGTCCAGGGGTCGGCCGCGGCGAGGGCGGCGTCGGCCGCGTCCTCGACGCTCGCGTAGGGGCGTCCGGCGCCGACCGCGTCGGCCCACCGCGCGACGTGCGCGCACGCGAGCAGCGCCTCGCGCGCCTCCTCCGGCGACAACCGGTTGAACTCGTCCAGCGTCATCGCTGCGTGTCCCTCTCGACGTCGGGCCGGTCGGTGGTGTCCCACACCGCTCGACCTCTGATTCCACATCTCGGAAGTTTGTTTCCGTCTTATGAATGTACGTGCTGGCCGTCGCTCATGTCAACCACGGTCCCCCGCAGCGGGCCCCAACGCACGTCACGAGCCCGCGCACCACGGGACCACGCGTCCCCGCCGCACACGTCCTCCCGTCCGTACGTCCCCGAGAACCGCACGTCCTGGGGACGGCGAAGGGCCCGGCAGCCGATGCTGCCGGGCCCTCCCGTGTCGTCCTTGCGTCGACCGCGTCGTTGACGGCTCAGGGCGCGCCGAGGCCCGCCCGGAACTCGTCCTCGAGGATGCTCATGACCGTCGCGTCCGCCCACCCGTCGCCGTCGCGGTAGACGTCGCGCAGCCGGCCCTCCTCGCGGAAGCCCAGCGACTCGTAGAGCATCCGCGCCCGCGGGTTGATGCTCAGCACGTCGAGGCTCACGCGGTGCAGGTGCGGCCCCTCGTGACGGACCCCCTCGACGTCGGTCGCGCCCTCGAACGCGAACCGCAGCACCTCGAAGATCGCCTCACGACCGTAGCCGCGGCCCCGGTAGTTCGGGAGCAGCGCGAGGCGCAGGTTCGCCGAGCGGGCGTCCTCGTCGAGGTCGTTGAGCACGATCTCGCCGATCATCTCGTCGCTCACCAGCTGGCCGTCACGCACCGCGCCCGCGGTGATCGCCCAGTCGTACCGGCCGTCGCGGTCGCTGATCGTCGCCGACCACTCGTCGATCTGGTCGCGCGTGAACGTCGCCGTCGTCCCCGTGAGCCGGTTCGACTCCGGGTCCTGGAGCGACTCCCACATGCGGTCGGCGTCCCGCGCCTCGATCGGGCGCAGGCGCACCATCTCCCCGAGCAGGACCGGTCCGCGCGTCACGGCGTCAGCCGATCCGCTCGAGGATGAGCTCGCGCACGCGACCGGCGTCCGCCTGGCCGCGCGTCGCCTTCATGACGGCGCCGATGATCGCGCCGACCGGACCGAGGTTGCCGCCCCGGACCTTCTCGACGACGTCCGGCTGCGCGGCGAGCGCCTCGTCGATCGCGGCGAGCAGCGCGCCGTCGTCCGACACGACCTCGAGCCCGCGGGCGGTCACGACCGCCTCCGGGTCGCCCTCGCCGGCGAGCACGCCGTCGAGGACCTGGCGCGCGAGCTTGTCGTTGATCCGACCCGCGTCGACCAGCCCCTGGAGCGCCGCGATCTGGGCGGGCGTCACCGGCAGCTCCTCGAGGGTGACCTCGTCCTGCTTGGCGCGACGGGCGAGCTCGCCCATCCACCACTTGCGCGCGCCCGTCGGGCTGGTCCCGGCAGCGACGGTCGCCTCGATGAGGTCGATCGCGCCCGCGTTGACGACGTCGCGCATCTCGGCGTCGGCGTAGCCCCACTCGCCCTGGAGGCGGCGGCGGCGCGCGACCGGGAGCTCCGGGAGCCCGGCGCGGATCTCCTCGATCCACTCACGCGGGGGCGCGATCGGGACGAGGTCCGGCTCCGGGAAGTACCGGTAGTCCTCGGCGTCGGACTTCACGCGCCCCGACGTCGTGACGCCGGTGTCCTCGTGCCAGTGCCGCGTCTCCTGGATCACGGTGCCGCCCGCGTCGAGCACGGCAGCCTGGCGCGACACCTCGTACCGGACGGCCCGCTCGACGGAGCGGAAGGAGTTGACGTTCTTCGTCTCCGTCCGGGTGCCGAGCGGCGACTCGGGCGTCGGGCGCAGCGAGAGGTTCACGTCCGCGCGGACGTTGCCACGCTCCATGCGGGCCTCGGACACGTCGAGCGCACGGAAGATGTCACGCAGCGTCTGGACGTAGGCGCGGGCGACCTCGGGGGCGCGGTCGCCCGCGCCCGTGATGGGCCGCGTGACGATCTCGACCAGCGGGATGCCGGCGCGGTTGTAGTCGACGAGCGAGTACTCGGCGCCGTGGATCCGGCCCGTGGCGCCGCCGACGTGCGTGTTCTTGCCGGCGTCCTCCTCCATGTGCGCGCGCTCGATCTCGACGCGGAACACGGTCCCGTCCTCGAGCTCGACGTCGATCCACCCGTCGTACGCGATGGGCTCGTCGTACTGCGACGTCTGGAAGTTCTTGGGGACGTCCGGGTAGAAGTAGTTCTTTCGCGCGAACCGGCAGGTCTCGGCGATCTGGCAGTTGAGCGCGAGGCCGATGCGGATCGCGTACTCGACGGCCTTGCCGTTGACGACCGGCAGCGCGCCCGGGAGCCCGAGGGACACCGGGGTCACCTGGGTGTTCGGCTCCGCGCCGAAGCTCACCTCGGCCGGGCAGAACATCTTGGTCAGCGTGCCGAGCTCGACGTGCACCTCGATCCCGATGACGGGGTCGTAGCGGCGCGTGGCGTCGGCGTAGTCGACGAGGTCGACGGTCGTGGCGGTCATCCGACCTGGCCTTCCTTCTCGGTGGTGGCCGTGGGCAGCGCCGGCGCGCGGTCGAGCAGCGGCCCGCCCCACGCGCTGAGGAGCGCGGACTCGAGCGCGGCGCCCACCCGGTACATGCGGTCGTCGGCCTTGGCGGGCGCGAGGATCTGGAACCCGACGGGCAGCCCGTCGTCCGACAGGCCCGCCGGGACCGACATGCCGGGGACCCCCGCGAGGTTCGCCGGGATCGTCGCGACGTCGTTGAGGTACATCGCCAGCGGGTCGTCGAGCTTCTCGCCGAACCGGAACGCCGTGGTCGGTGCCGTCGGGGAGACGAGGACGTCCGCGTGCCCGAAGGCCGCGGCGAAGTCGCGCTGGATGAGCGTGCGGACCTTCTGCGCGCTCCCGTAGTAGGCGTCGTAGTAGCCCGCCGACAGCGCGTACGTGCCGAGGATGATGCGGCGCTTCACCTCGTCGCCGAAGCCCGCACCGCGGGTCGCGGCCATGACGCGCTCCGCGGTCACCGGGCCCTCCTCCGGCTCGACGCGCAGCCCGAAGCGCATGCCGTCGAACTTCGCGAGGTTGCTCGACGCCTCCGACGGCATGATGAGGTAGTACGCGCCGAGCGCGTACTCGAAGTGCGGGCACGAGACCTCGACGATCTCCGCCCCCAGGCCGCGCAGGAGGTCGAGCGACTGCGCGAACCGCGCGCTCACGCCCTCCTGGTAGCCCTCACCGGTGAGCTCCTTGACGACGCCGACACGCACGCCCGACAGGTCGCCCGTGGCGCCCTGCACCGCCGCCTCGACGAGCGCCGGCGCGCGGCCGGGGATCGACGTCGAGTCCCGCGGGTCGTAGCCCCCGATGAGCTCGTGCAGCAGCGCCGAGTCGAGCACGGTACGAGTCACGGGACCCGCCTGGTCGAGCGACGACGCCATCGCGATGAGGCCGTAGCGCGAGACCCCGCCGTAGGTGGGCTTCACGCCGACGGTCCCGGTGACGGCACCGGGCTGGCGAATCGAGCCGCCCGTGTCCGTACCGATCGCGAGCGGTGCCTCGAACGCGGCCACCGCGGCGGCCGAGCCTCCGCCCGACCCACCCGGGATGCGGTCGAGGTCCCACGGGTTGCGCGTGTTGCCGAACGCCGAGTGCTCGGTCGACGAGCCCATGGCGAACTCGTCCATGTTCGTCTTGCCGAGGATCGGCAGCCCCGCGGCACGGATCTTCTCGACGAGCGTGGCGTCGTACGGCGGGATCCAGCCCTCGAGGATCTTGGAGCCGGCGGTCGTCGGCATCCCCTGGGTCACGACGACGTCCTTGACGGCGATCGGGACGCCGGCCAGCGGGTGCAGCTCCTCGCCCGCGACGCGCCGCTCGTCGATCGAGCGCGCCGTCGCCAGCGCCTCCTCGGCGTTCACGTGCAGGAACGCGTTCACGGCGCCGTCGACGGCGGCGATACGGTCCAGGTGCGCCTGGGTCGCGTCGACGCTCGAGAAGTCACGAGCGGTCAGGCCCTCCGCCAGCTCCGCGGCGGACAGTCGGGTCAGGTCCTCGCTCATCTCACTCCTCCCCGAGGATCTGCGGGACGGCGAAGCGACCGTCCTCGGCCGACGGCGCAGCGGCAAGGACGTCCTCGACCGGCAGCGGCGGCTCGGGGATGTCGTCCCGGAAGACGTTGGTCATCGGGAGCGGGTGGCTCGTCGCAGGGACATCGGGCGTCGCGACCTCGCTGACCTTGGCGATGGCGTCGACGATCACGTCGAGCTCGCCGGAGAGCCGGTCCAGCTCCTCGGGTCGCAGATCGATGCGGGCCAGCGCGGCGACGCGCGCGACCTCGTCACGGGAGATGGTGGACATGGTCGCCATTCTAGTGGGGACCGACGCCGTGCCCACCGCGCCGCCGGCCCTCCCGTCGCATGGGCGCGTCCGAGGCCGTGCCGCTGAAGAGAGCGCGCCAACCGACGAGGCAGATCCGGTCGCGCGAGGTAGAACCGCGGTCAGGTCTCGTGCCCGCGGAGTCGGGTCAGCGGCGCGCGACCCTCGAGCCTGGCCCTCTCCCGCGGCGCAGCGGTGCAGCCGCGCAGCGGTGCAGCGGCTTCATCCGGCAAGCGACAGCGGGAGCGGGAACGTACTGGCGAAGCGGACGCCGCGGGCGGTCGCCCGGGTGAGCGCCGACCAGGGTGAGACGACGTAGGGCGGGGTGGGTGGTGGTGCCGCGTCGTGGCGGGCCTGGCGGGAGCCGCGAGGAACGAGCGGCGGATGGTAGACGCGGCACCACCACCCACCCCGACCACCCAGGGCGACCACACGCCGTCGAGCACAGAAACCACGGCTCTACCTCGCGCGACCACGGCTCCACCTCGCGCAACCAGCGTTCTTCCCCGCATGGCCGCGGGTCTGTCTCGGCCGGCCGAGAGGACGGCGAAAAGGGTGCGGAAATGCCGAAGGCCCACCCCGTGTGGGGTGGGCCTTCGGTGAAGGGTTGTCCGGCGGCGTCCTACTCTCCCACCCCGTCTCCAGGGCAGT
>NZ_JBHVMH010000032.1:0-16975 GCF_042797035.1 Cellulosimicrobium sp. NPDC057862 | reverse complement strand
CCCACCGGGTCGCCTGGCGGCGGGCCGCGAGGGTGGCCCCGCGAGACCGACCCGTACGGCCGAGATCGACCCTCAGAGGGCCGATCTCGTGACGTACGGGTCGATCTCGCGTCGGGGAGGGCCTACCGTCGAGACGTGACGGGTGTCGACTCCTCCCAGGTGGCGTGGCCGCCCGTCGTCCTCGTGCACGGCTCACGCACGTCGCGGTCGATGTGGCGCGACCAGCTCGCGGCCCTGCGCCGCGCGGGCGTCGACGCGCTCGCCGTGGACCTGCCGGGGCACGGGGCGCGGCGGGGCGAGGCGTTCACCCTGGACGGTGCCGTGGAGGCCGTCGCGGCCGGGGTCGACGACCTGGGCGGGCGTGCGCTCGTCGTCGGGCTGTCGCTGGGCGGCTACGTCGCGATCGAGGCGCGGGCGCGGCACCCCGAGCGCGTCGTCGGCCTCGTGGCCGCCGCCTGCTCGACCCCGCCCGCCACGCGGCTGCGTGGGGGCTGGCTCCTCGTCGCGCGCGGCATCGAGCGGCTGCCCGACGGCGGAGCGGGGCTCAACCAGGCGCTCGTCGACCGCGCGCTGACGCCGCAGGGCGCGGCCGACCTGGCGGCGGGCGGGTTCGCGCTCGACGTGATGAGCGCGATCCTGCGCGAGGTCGAGGCGGTCGACCCCGTGACGGCCCTCGCCGCCACGGACTCGCCCGTGTGGCTGGTCAACGGCCGGTGGGACCACTTCCGGTTCGGCGAGCGCGGCTTCGTGGAGGCGGCCCGGCACGGGGGAGCGCCCGCGCGGCTCGTGGTCGTCCCGGGCGCCCGGCACCTCGTGAGCCTCGACGCACCGGTCGCGTTCAACCGGATCCTTCTCGACGCCCACCGCGCGGTCGCGACGAGCGGACCGACGGCCGGGGAGGGCGGGGCGGCACGGCCGCGCGTCGCGCCGCACCGCACGGTCGCGCGCTGAGGCGGTCAGGCGGGCGGCAGGTCCCAGGCGCGTGCCCCGCCGACGAGCGCGGCGGAGTTGGGCACGACGACGACGTCGTCGCCGAGGCGGTCGAGCACGCTGGGGGTGATCTGCCGCGAGTTCCCACCGCCCAGGTACAACCGGTCCCACCAGAAGACGGGACGCAGGCCCTCGACGACCGTGAGCACGCGCCGCGACCACAGCCCGTTGCCGAGCCGGCGCCGCTCGGGCTCGCCGACGTACTCGTCGTACGTCGTGCCACGGCGCACCGGGGCGCGCGACCACTCGAGGTGCGGCGCGAGCCGTCCGCCGTGGAACAGCGCCGAGCCCAGCCCTGTCCCGAGCGTCAGCACGAGCTCCAGCCCGGACGCCGCGACGACGCCCGCGCCGTGCACCTCGGCGTCGTTGAGCACGAGGGCGGGCACGCCGAGGCGCGCGGACACCGCGGCCTGGACGTCGAAGCTCGTCCACGCCTCCGCGAGGGCCGGATCCACGCGGGAGCGCGGGCCGCTGCGCGTCACGTAGTGCGGCGTGTGCACGACGACGCCGCGCCGGATCATGCCGGGCATGCCGACGGTGACCCGGTCCGCGGAGGGCAGCGTGGCCGAGATCTCCGCGATCGTCTCGACGAGCAGCTCGGGGGGCAGCGGGTAGGGCGTCGGCACGCGGACGGCGGCGGCGTGCGCGGTGCCCGACGCGTCGAGCACGTTCGCCTTGATCCCTCCGCCGCCGCAGTCGACGGCGAGGGTGCGGACGTCTGCGCGGTCGCCGGTCATGGGCGGCAGCGTAGGCACGACGGCGCGCGCGCCGCACGGCCGGGCGACTACGGTGAACTCCCGTGAGCGACGCCCCTGCCCCCGACGCACGCCCCGACGACCCCGCACCCGGCGCGCCCGGTGCGGACGCGTACTCCGGGCCGATCGTGCGGCAGGATCCGCCCGACGACGTCGTGCGGGTCCGCCTCGACCTCGCCTACCAGGGGACGGACTTCGCCGGCTGGGCCCGCCAGCCCGCGCTGCGCACCGTCCAGGGCGCGATCGAGGAGGGGCTGGCGACGCTCCTGCGCGGTCCGGCGCCTCGCCTGACCGTCGCGGGACGCACCGACGCGGGGGTGCACGCGCGCGGCCAGGTCGCGCACGTCGACCTCACGCGTGACCAGTGGGCGGCCCTGCCCGGGCGCTCCGACCGCACGCCGGGCGACGCGCTCGTCGCGCGGCTCGGCGGGGTGCTCCCGGGGGACGTCGTCGTGCACCGCGCGGCGCCGGCCCCCGACGGGTTCGACGCGCGGTTCTCGGCCCTGCACCGCGCGTACACGTACCGGGTCGCGGACGACCCGGCGCGGCGCGACCCGCTGCGGCGGGCGTGGGTCCTGTGGAACCGGCGCCCGCTCGACGTCGCCGCGATGGACGCCGCCGTGCGGCCGCTGCTCGGGGTGCGCGACTTCGCCGCCTTCTGCAAGCCCCGGCCCGGGGCGACGACGATCCGCGAGCTCCAGCACCTGTCGTGGTCGCGGCCGGTCGACGGGCCCGATGCGGGTCTCGTCGTCGCGCAGGTCCGCGCGGACGCGTTCTGCCACAACATGGTGCGCGCGCTGGTCGGCGCGTCGCTCGCCGTGGGGGAGGGCCGGCGCGGGGTCGACTGGCCCGAGCAGCTCCTCGTGAGCCGGCGGCGCGACGCGGGGGCCGGTGTCGTCCCCGCCCACGGGCTCGTGCTCGAGGAGGTCACCTACCCGCCCGACGACGAGCTCGCGGCGCGCGCCGACCGGATCCGCGCCGTCCGGAACGAGGAGGACGTCTGGGACGAGGGCGCGTCGCGCAACCTGGGCTGATTCCCGGAGGGCTACCCCGTCACGGCTCCTCGACGACGTGCACGGCGGCCTCCTCGGCGCCCGCGGCGCCCCCGGAGATGCCCTCGTCGTCCGCGTAGGTGTCGTTCTGGCGACCGTCCAGCGCGTCGGGGTCCGCCACGAGGCGGCCCGAACGGGTCGCGTCCGGTCGGTCGAGCGGGTCCCGGTCCCACTCCTCCGGCTCCTCCTCGGCGAGCCGCTGGTCGAGCGTCTCGCCGTGCACCTCTTCCCACGGCGTCTCGCCGTAGTGGTTCTTGCGCGGGCGGTCGGGCGGGGAGTAGCCCTCGTCGAGCACGTCGTCGACGCCGCGGTCGAGCAGCGTGTCCTCGGCCTGGAGCTGGTCGTTGTCGCCCTCGGCGCCGGTCTCCGGGTCCGGGCTGGTGCCGGTGGTGTCTTCGCTCATGCGTCCACAGTGGCACCTCGGACGGTCGGACGCAGCATCTGCGCCCCGACCTGCACCGACGTGCCGCCGGCGATACCGTGGGAGGGGTCGCGTGCGCCGCGGCCGCCCCGCGAACGAGCCCGAGAACCGAGGACCACCATGGCCGGCATCGACGACATCCTGTCCACCATCCCGCTCGACCAGCTCGCCGGTCGGCTCGGCGTCGACGAGGCGACGGCGCAGCAGGCCGTGGGCGCGGCGCTCCCCGCGCTGCTCGGCGGGCTCCAGGCGAACGCGCAGGACCCGGCGGGCGCGGCGTCGCTCGGCAAGGCCCTCACGCAGCACGACCCGTCGCTCGTGGAGGGCGGGGTGAACCTCGACGACGTGGACACCGCCGACGGCGAGAAGATCGTCCGCCACGTGTTCGGGTCGAACGAGGAGGCCGTCGTCGCGCAGCTCGCGGACTCGACGGGCACGCAGCAGGGGCTGCTGTCGAAGGTCCTGCCCGCGCTCGCGCCGATCGCGCTGGCGTTCCTCGCGAAGCAGCTCGGGGGCAAGGACTCCGGTGCGGGGTCCTCCCCGGCCGCGCAGGAGAGCGCGGGCGGCGGCCTGGGCGACCTGCTCGGCGGTCTCCTGGGCGGCGGTTCCGGTGGCTCCGGCGGCGGCCTCGGGGACCTCCTGGGCGGCCTGGGCGGTCTCCTCGGGGGCGGCCGGCGCTGAGCCCGGGGCCGACGACGGCCGCCCCGCTCGGGTGCGTCGACGCCGGAGCGGTCGGGGGCGCGCAGAATCCGCGTGACCCGGCGGGTCCGCCCGGGGGACGATGGCCTCGTGGGACACCTCGACCTCAGCGACATCATGTATCACCTGCCCGACGGGCGCACGCTCCTCGACGGCGTGAGCCTGCGCGTCGCGGACGGCGCGCGGGTCGCGCTCGTCGGGCCGAACGGGGTCGGCAAGTCGACGCTCCTGCGCATCGTCACGGGCGACGTCGCGCCGCACGGCGGGGCGGTCGTGCGCAGCGGCGGCCTCGGCGTCATGCGGCAGGACGTCGGGCGCATCGACGACGACCGCACGGTCCGCGACCTGCTCGTCGAGCTCGCGCCGGCCGCGGTCAAGCAGGCGGCGCTCGAGCTCGCCGCGGCGGAGCACGACATCATGACGGTCGACGACGAGCCCGCCCAGCTCCGGTACGCCCAGGCGCTCGTCGACTGGGCCGACGTCGGGGGCTACGACGCCGAGGCGGCGTGGGACGAGGTGACCGACGAGGTCCTGTCCGTCCCGTTCGACAAGGCGCAGTGGCGCGACGTGCGCACGCTGTCCGGCGGCGAGCAGAAGCGCCTGGCGCTCACGGCGCTGCTCCGCGGGCCCGAGGAGGTCCTGCTGCTCGACGAGCCGGACAACCACCTCGACGTGCCGACCAAGCGCTGGCTCGAGGAGCGGCTGGTGGCGTCGCCCAAGACGGTCCTCTACGTCTCGCACGACCGCGAGCTGCTGTCCCGCACGGCGACGCAGGTCGCGACGCTCGAGCCGACGCCGGGCGGCGGGACGGTCTGGGTGCACGGCGGCGGCTTCGCGACCTACGCGCGGGCGCGCGCCGACCGGCGGGAGCGCCTGGCGGAGCTCGCGCGCCGGTGGGACGAGGAGCACGCCAAGCTGCGCGAGCTCGTGCAGACGCTCAAGACCAAGGCCGCCTACAACGACGGGCTCGCGAGCCGGTACCAGGCGGCGAAGACGCGCCTGCGCAAGTTCGAGGAGGCGGGCCCCCCGGAGGTGCTCGCGCGCGAGCAGCGCGTCACCGTGCGGCTCGCGGGCGGTCGCACCGCCAAGCGTGCCGTGACGTGCCAGTCGCTCGAGCTCACCGGCCTCATGCGGCCGTTCGACCTCGAGGTCTTCTTCGGGGAGCGCGTCGCGGTGCTGGGCTCGAACGGGTCGGGCAAGTCGCACTTCCTGCGGCTCCTCGCCGCCGGCGGGAGCGACCCCGAGCCCGGGGTGGTGCCCGACCCCGCGACGTCCGACGCCGTCCGGCCGGACCCCGTGGCGCACGCGGGCCGCGCGGTGCTCGGCTCGCGCGTGCGGCCGGGCTGGTTCGCCCAGAACCACGACCACCCCGAGCTGCGCGGGAGGACCCTCCTGGAGATCCTGCACCGCGGCGACGGGCACCGGGCCGGGATGGGCCGCGAGGGCGCGAGCCGCGCGCTCGACCGCTACGAGCTGGTCGGCCAGGCGGAGCAGCGCTTCGAGACCCTGTCGGGCGGGCAGCAGGCGCGGTTCCAGATCCTCCTGCTCGAGCTCGACGGTGCGACCCTCCTGCTGCTCGACGAGCCGACGGACAACCTCGACCTCCACTCGGCCGAGGCCCTCGAGGCCGGCCTCGCGGCGTTCCAGGGCACGGTGCTCGCCGTGACGCACGACCGGTGGTTCGCGCGCGGGTTCGACCGCTACCTCGTGTTCCGGGGTGACGGGGAGGTCGTCGAGGCGCCGGAGCCGGTCTGGGACGTCGAGCGGGTGCAGCGGGCACGGTAGCCGGGTGCGGGGGCCGGGTGCCGCCGTCCCTATCCTGGTGGGCATGGCCGTCCACAAGATCGTGCTCTTCTACGCCTTCACGCCGTTGCCCGACCCCCGCGCGGTGCAGCTCTGGCAGCGGGCGCTGGGGGAGCGCTGGAACCTCACGGGACGTGTGATCGTCGCGGAGCACGGGATCAACGCGACGCTGGGCGGGACGGTCGAGGACCTCAAGCAGTACGTGAAGACGACCCGGCAGTACCCCGGCTTCGAGGGCATCGACGTCAAGTGGTCCGACGGCACGGGTCGGGACTTCCCGCGCCTGTCCGTGAAGGTGCGGCCCGAGCTCGTGGCGTTCGGCGTCCCCGACGAGGTCGTGGTCGACGAGAGCGGCGTCGTGGGGGGCGGCACGCGGCTGAGCCCGCAGGCCCTGCACGACCTCGTGGCGGAGCGGGGCGACGACGTCGTGATGTTCGACGGCCGGAACGCGTTCGAGGCGGAGATCGGGCGGTTCCGCGGGGCCGTCGTGCCGGACGTCGCCACGACGCGCGACTTCGTCGCCGAGATCGACTCGGGCCGCTACGACGACCTCAAGCAGCGACCGGTCGTCACGTACTGCACCGGCGGCGTGCGGTGCGAGGTGCTGTCCGCGCTCCTGACCGCCCGCGGCTTCGAGGAGGTGTACCAGCTCGACGGCGGCGTCGTGCGGTACGGCGAGGCGTTCGGGTCGCAGGGGCTGTGGGAGGGCTCGCTCTACGTGTTCGACGAGCGCATGCACGTCGACCTCGGCCCGGGGTCGACCCCGCTCGGCGCGTGCACGGGGTGCGGGGCGGCGACGGCGAAGTACGAGAACTGCGCCGACCCGAGCTGCCGGACGCTGCGCCTGTACTGCCCGGACTGCGTGCACGTCGCGCGCTCGACGCGGTGCGAGACGTGCGTGGTCGAGCGCCCGGCCGCCGGCCTGCCCACCGGTCCCGCCGCTTTGACCGCCGGCCTGCCCCGCGGGTAGTCTGGTGAGTCGTTGTGCTCATCTCACGACGCCCGTGTCGCTAGCGCGCCCACTCGCTGCCGGCCAAGGAGCGGGTGTCGACCGAGCCCGCCGCGCAACGACCTGCCCTCTCGGCCGCACGCTTCAGCGGCCGAAGAAGACATTCTGAGACAGAAACGAAGGCTACGACCGTGCGTACGTACACCCCGAAGCCCGGCGACGTCCAGCGCGACTGGTACGTCATCGACGCGACCGACGTCGTCCTGGGCCGCCTGGCCACCCACGTGGCCACCCTGCTGCGCGGCAAGCACAAGCCGACCTTCGCTCCGCACGTCGACGGCGGTGACTTCGTCATCGTCATCAACGCCGGCAAGGTCGCCCTGAGCGGCAACAAGCGCGAGCAGAAGATGGCCTACAACCACTCCGGGTACCCGGGTGGTCTGCGTGCCGTCGCCTATGGCGACCTGCTCGACAAGCACCCCGAGCGTGCTGTGGAGCGGGCCGTGCGCGGCATGCTCCCCAAGACCACCCTCGGTCGCGCCCAGTTCGGCAAGCTCAAGGTCTACGCGGGTGCCGAGCACCCGCACGCCGCGCAGCAGCCGAAGCCGTTCGAGATCACCCAGGTCGCGCAGTAATCGCCGCCCAGGCGTAGCGCACAGAGAGACGCGAGGACACCACCCGTGGCCGAGACCACCGTCGACACCGACACCCTGGGCGACGAGACGCCCAGCACCTACACCTCTGAGTCCGCCGCCCCCACGGGCCGCGGTCAGAGCATCACCGCTCCCGGCCAGGCCCTGGGCCGCCGCAAGGAGGCCGTGGCGCGCGTGCGCCTCGTCCCCGGGACCGGGCAGTGGAAGATCAACGGGCGCTCGCTCGAGGACTACTTCCCGAACAAGGTTCACCAGCAGCTCGTGAACTCCCCGCTGAAGCTGGTCGACGTCGAGGGTCGCTTCGACGTCGTCGCCCGCATCAGCGGCGGCGGCACCTCCGGCCAGGCCGGTGCGCTGCGCCTCGGCATCGCGCGTGCGCTCAACGCGATCGACGCCGAGCACAACCGCCCCGCGCTGAAGAAGGCCGGCTTCCTCACTCGCGACGCCCGCGTCGTCGAGCGCAAGAAGGCCGGTCTCAAGAAGGCCCGTAAGGCACCGCAGTACTCCAAGCGCTGATCCGCGCTGTGCGCTCGTCGGCCCCGGTGGACCTCGTCCACCGGGGCCGACGTCGTTCGTGAGGGACGGTGACCAAGGCTCGCCGAGGGCGGGCGGGGGCAGGCGGTCGTACGGTCGACGTACGGCCGGTCGAGGAAGGACTTTCCATGGGACGGCTTTTCGGCACCGACGGGGTGCGCGGTCTGGCGAACGGCAACGTGACGGGCGAGCTCGCGCTCGACCTCGGCGTCGCGGCGGCTCGCGTGCTCGCGAGCGGGCAGGAGGAGGGGCACCGTCCGCGCGCGGTCGTGGGGCGTGACACGCGGGTCTCGGGCGAGTTCCTGGGCGCGGCGCTCATCGCCGGGCTCGCGAGCGCGGGCGTCGACGTGAAGGACGTGGGCGTGCTTCCGACCCCGGCCGTCGCGTACCTGACGAGCACCATGGACGTCGACTTCGGCGTCGTGATCTCGGCGTCGCACAACCCGATGCAGGACAACGGGATCAAGTTCCTCGCACGCGGCGGCGTCAAGCTCGACGACGCGGTCGAGGACCGGATCGAGAGCCTGCTCGGGCAGGAGTGGCAGCGCCCGACGCACGGCACGGTCGGCCGCATCTCGCCCGACCGGGGCCGCGCGGGCGGCGCGTACGTCGAGCACCTCATGGCGAGCATCGGAGCGGACGAGGACCACAAGCCGCTCGCCGGGCTGCGCATCGCGGTCGACTGCGCGAACGGCGCGGCGAGCGACGTCGGCCCCGCGGCGCTGCGTGCGGCCGGCGCGGACGTCGTGGTCATCAACGCGAGCCCCGACGGCCGCAACATCAACGCCGCGTGCGGCTCGAACCACCCGGAGCAGCTCCAGGCCGTCGTCGTGGCGTCCGAGGCGGACTTCGGCGTCGCGTTCGACGGCGACGCGGACCGCTGCATCGCGGTCGACCACGGCGGCACGGTCGTCGACGGCGACCAGATCATGGGCGTCCTCGCGCTCGCGCTCAAGGACGAGGGCGAGCTCCCGCACGACACGCTCGTCGTGACCGTGATGAGCAACCTGGGCCTCCTGCTCGCGATGCGCGACGCGGGGATCACCACCGTCCAGACGGCGGTCGGCGACCGGTACGTCCTCGAGGAGATGCGGGCCCACGGGTACGGGCTCGGGGGCGAGCAGTCGGGGCACATCGTGCTGTCGCGCTACGCGACCACGGGGGACGGCGTGCTCACGGCCCTCCAGCTCGCGGCGCGCGTCCGGGCGACGGGCCAGAAGCTCGCCGACCTGGCGAGCGTCGTGCAGCGCCTCCCGCAGACGCTCCTCAACGTCTCCGGCGTGGACAAGGCGCGAGCGTCGAGCGACGAGGTGCTGCTCGCCGCCGTCGCGGACGCGGAGCGGACGCTCGGCGAGACGGGTCGCGTGCTGCTCCGGCCGTCGGGCACCGAGCCGCTCGTGCGCGTCATGGTCGAGGCGGCGACGCAGCAGCAGGCCGACGCCGTCGCGGCCCGGCTCGCGGGGGTCGTGCGGGACCGGCTCGCGCTGTGAGCGCGACCGGGCGGGGGACAGGAGTGCGCCAGGGGGTCGACGAGGCGCTGCGCGAGCACGTGGTCGCGCTCCTCGACGCGTACGACGACGGCGTCCTGCCGATCGTGCAGGCGGGTCAGCCCGTGCTGCGCACGCCGGCGGTGCCGTACGCAGGACAGCTCGGCGACGTGCTGCCGCGGTTCCTCGACGCGATGCGCGCGACGATGCACGCGGCGCCCGGGGTGGGCCTCGCGGCGCCGCAGGTCGGGATCGGCCTCGCGGTCGCCGTCGTGGAGGACCCCGGCACCCCGGACGTGGACGACGAGCGCGAACGCCCGCCGCTCGCGTTCCGGGTGCTCGTCAACCCGAGGTACGAGGCCGTCGGCGACGAGACCCGGACCTTCTTCGAGGGGTGCCTCTCGGTGCACGGCTGGCAGGCGGAGCGGACGCGCGCCCGCTCGGTGCGCCTCACCGGGCAGGACGAGGCGGGCGAGCCGTTCGACGACGTGCTCACCGGGTGGGCGGCACGGATCGTCCAGCACGAGACCGACCACCTGCGGGGCGAGCTCTACGTGGACGGGGCCGACCTGCGCACCCTCTCGTCCACGCTCGGGGTCGCCAGGCTCCCGGGCGCCTCGCGCGAGGCGCGCTGACCGGGCCACGCGGCGCAACGCGCGGCGCGGGCGCGTCGGCACGCGAGACTACCGGGGTGGACCCGCTCACCCGACTCCTCGCCGCGCCGCCCGACCTGCCGGTGGCGCACCACCTCGCCGAGGTGGTCGCCGCGGTGCGCGCGGAGGGCGCCGTCGTCGTGCAGGCGCCGCCCGGCACGGGCAAGACGACCCTCGTGCCACCTGCCCTCGCCGTCGCCCTGGGGGACGCCCCGGACAGGCGCGTCGTCGTGACGCAGCCCCGGCGGCTCGCCGCCCGGGCGGCGGCCCGGCGGCTCGCGACGCTGCTCGGCGAGGACCTCGGCGGCACCGTCGGCTACACGGTGCGGGGCGAGTCGCGGACGTCGCGACGCACCCGCGTCGAGGTCGTCACGACGGGCACGCTCGTCCGCCGGCTCCAGCGCGACCCGGAGCTGCCGGGCGTGGCGGGCGTCGTGCTCGACGAGGTGCACGAGCGCCATCTCGAGGACGACCTCGCGCTCGCGCTCCTGGCGGACGTGCGCGAGAACCTGCGCGACGGCCTCGCGCTCGTCGCGATGTCCGCGACGGTCGAGGCCGGGCGGACCGCCCGGGCTCTCGGCACGGGCGCGCAGGCG
The DNA here is from genome assembly GCF_042797035.1 of Cellulosimicrobium sp. NPDC057862. Taxonomy (NCBI): domain Bacteria; kingdom Bacillati; phylum Actinomycetota; class Actinomycetes; order Micrococcales; family Promicromonosporaceae; genus Cellulosimicrobium; species Cellulosimicrobium sp. NPDC057862. Next base: position 6,383 of record NZ_JBHVMH010000032.1, on the reverse strand, counting down.
GTGCCGGTCGTGGCGGTCGAGGGCGGGCTCCACCCGGTCGACGTCGTCTGGTGCCCGGGGGGCGGTCCGCGCACCGACGCACGGGGGACCGCGCCCGCGCTGCTCGACCACGTCGTCGCGACCACGCACCGCGCGCTGCGCGAGCGGACGGGTGACGTCCTCGTGTTCGTCCCCGGCGCGCGCGAGGTGGACACCGTCGCGGGGCTGCTGGCACGCGGGTCGTCGGACGTGGACGTGCGCCCGCTGCACGGCCGCCTGCCCCCGCGCGAGCAGGACCGGGCGCTCGAGCCCGGGCCACGACGCCGCGTCGTGGTCTCGACGGCGGTCGCGGAGTCGTCCCTCACCGTCCCGGGCGTGCGGGTCGTGGTGGACGCCGGGCTCGCGCGCGAGCCGCGCACGGACGTGCGCCGTGGGCTGCCCGGCCTCGTGACGGTGGCCGTCAGCCGGGCGGGCGCCGAGCAGCGCGCCGGCCGTGCCGGGCGCGAGGGCCCGGGGGCGGTGTACCGGTGCTGGTCGGAGGGCGACCACGCGCGGCTCGCGCGGCACCCGGAGCCGGAGATCCGCACGGCGGACCTCACCGGGTTCGCGCTCGAGCTCGCGTGCTGGGGCAGCCCCGACGGTGCGGGGCTCGCGCTGCTGGACCCGCCGCCCGCGGCCGCCTGGGCCGTCGCCCGCGACGTGCTGCACGGGCTGGGGGCCGTGGGGCCGGACGGGGTGACGCCGCTCGGGCGCCGCGTCGCCGCCGTCCCCGCCGACCCGCGGCGCGCGCGGGCGCTGCTCGACGCCGTCCCCGAGGTGGGCGCGGAACTCGCCGCCGAGGTCGTGGCGCTGCTCTCGGAGGACGTGCGCGTGCCGGGCGCCGACCTGCCGGCCGCGCTGCGCGGGCTGCGTCGCGGCGGACCGGGTTCCGGCGCGTGGGCCGCGCAGCGGGACCGGCTCGAGCGGGTGGCGCGTGCCGCGGGCACGACCGCCGGGGTATCGCGCCCGGCCGCACCGCGCAGACCCACCGACGACGCCGCCGTCGGACACGTCGTCGCGCTCGCCCACCCGGACCGCCTGGCCCGCCTGCGGCCGGGAGGCGAGACGTACCTCCTGGTCTCGGGCGCCGGCGCGCGGCTGCCACCAGGCTCGCCCCTGCAGGGCACGCCGTGGCTCGCGGTGGCGGACGTGGACCGCGCCGCGGGCCGGGCGGACGCCGTCGTGCGGTCCGCCGCCCCGGTCGACGAGGCGACGGCGCGGGCCGCCGCCGCGCCCGAGCTGCGGTCGACCGGCGTCGCCGAGTGGTCGGGCGGGCGCGTGCGCGCCACCCGGGTCACCTCGCTCGGCGCGATCGAGCTCGCGCGCGAGCCGTGGCGGGACCCGCCCGCGGACCTCCTGGTGGCGACCGTGCGCGACGGGCTGCGCCGGGACGGTCTGTCGGGCCTCCCGTGGTCCGACGGCGCGCGCCGGCTGCGCGACCGCCTGCGGTTCCTGCACCGCGTCCTGGGAGACCCGTGGCCCGACGTCGGCGACGAGGCGCTCCTGGCCCGCCTGGACGACTGGCTGGGCCCCGACGTCCATGCCGTCGCCCGGGGGCAGCGTCCGGACCTCGGGGGCGCGCTGCGCCGTCTGCTGCCGTGGCCGGAGGCGGCGCGCCTCGACGCGCTCGCGCCCGAGCGGCTCGAGGTCCCGAGCGGCTCGCGCGTCGCCGTGGCCTACGACCAGGACCAGCCCGTGCTCGCGGTCCGGCTCCAGGAGACGTTCGGATGGGCGAGCACGCCGCGCGTCGCGGACGGGCGCGTGCCCGTGCTGCTGCACCTGCTGTCCCCGGCGGGTCGCCCGGCCGCGGTCACGGCGGACCTGGCCTCGTTCTGGGTGCAGGGCTACCCGCAGGTGCGGGCCGAGCTGCGCGGGCGCTACCCCAAGCACGCGTGGCCGCAGGACCCGGGCACCGCCCAGCCGCTGCGGGGGACGCCACGTCCGCGACGGCGCGACGCCTGAACGGGGCCCTGGTCCTCACGACGTACGCTCCCGTCGCGAGAAGTCGTTCGTCGGGATGACGCGTCGGCGGCCGCGGCACGGAAGACTCGTCACCGGGCGCGGCGCTGCCGGGCGGGAATCCTCAGGGGCCAACCGGGGGTTTCCCTGATGGTCGACGTCGTCGCGCTCCGTAGGCTTGTCGTGGCGCAGGACGCCCGACCTGCCGCCGCCGCCAGCCTGGCCTCCCCGCCAGCCGACGAACGAGGACGCCGTTGCCCGACGCCGTGTCGACCTTCCTGGAGAATCTGGAGACCTGGATTCTCGCCCTCGCGGCGTCCGCGTGGATCTATCCCGCGCTGTTCGGCTTCGCGACGATCGACGGGTTCTTCCCGCCCATCCCGAGCGAGTCCGTCGTCATCACGCTCGCCGTGTCCGCGCACGCGACCGGCGAGCCGAACCTCCTGCTCGTGCTCCTGGTCGCCGCGGCCGGCGCGTGGACGGGCGACCAGATCGCGTTCTCGATCGGCCGCGCCATCGGCACCGACCGCGTCCGGTTCCTGCGCTCACCGCGGGGCCGCAAGGCCGTGGCCTGGGCGGAGCGGGCCCTCGCGCACCGCGGGGCCTCGTTCATCCTCGCCGCGCGCTACATCCCCGTCGGCCGCGTCGCGGTGAACATGACGGCCGGCGCCGTGGGGTACCCGCGCCGCCGCTTCATGGCGTTCTCCGGGATCGCGGCCGTCACGTGGGCGGTGTACTCGGTCCTCATCGGTCTCGTCGCCGCGCAGTGGCTGGGCCACGAGCCGCTCCTCGCGATGGTCGTCGGCGTCGTCCTCGGGGTGGCCACCGGCTTCGTCATCGACCGCGTGCTCATGATGCGGGCGCGGCACCGGGGCGAGCTCCCGGTGGTGGTCCCCGTGCATGAGGCGCCGACGAACGGCGACCCGGCTCCGCAGGAGGCGATCACGGAGGTGGCCGGCGCGGAGGCGGCCGGCGCCGACGAGGGCGTGTCGTCCGGGGCGCCGGGGGCGACGCCGCCGGGGAGCACGGGCGGGCCGGGCACGCCGCGCGCGCCGGGCGCGACACCCGGCGCCTGAGCCGAGCCGCCGCGAGCCGGGTCCTGGTGGCGGGCCTCGCCCGCTACGGCGTCGCGCGGGCTCAGAGCTTGCGCAGCCGCACGCGCTGGACGGAGTGGTCCGACCCCTTGGTGAGGACGAGCGTCGCGCGACCGCGCGTCGGCAGGATGTTCTGCTCGAGGTTCGGGGCGTTGATCGCGTCCCAGATCGACTTCGCCTTCTCGACCGCCTGCTCGTCCGTGAGGTCGGCGTAGCGGCGGAAGTACGACTCGGGACGGGCGAACGCCGTGCGGCGCAGGGCGAGGAACCGGTCGACGTACCACTGCCGGATGTTGCGCGTGCGGGCGTCGACGTAGATCGAGAAGTCGAAGAAGTCGGAGACCGCGACCGTGGACTCGTCGTGCGCGCTCGGCCGGGCCGGCTGGAGGACGTTCAGCCCCTCGACGACGAGCACGTCGGGCTTGCGCACGACCGCCTCCGCCCCGGGCACGATGTCGTACGTGAGGTGGTCGTAGACGGGCGCCTTGACCTCGGCGTGGCCCGCCTTGACCTTGGACAGGAACCGGATGAGCGCGCGCCGGTCGTAGGACTCCGGGAAGCCCTTGCGGTCCATCAGGCCGCGGCGGTCCAGCTCCGCGTTGGGGTAGAGGAAGCCGTCGGTCGTGATGAGCTCCACGCGCGGCGTCTCGGGCCAGCGGGCCAGCATCTCGCGCAGGACGCGAGCGGTCGTGGACTTGCCCACCGCGACCGAGCCCGCGACGCCGATGACGTACGGCGTGTTGCCCGTCTCCTCCCGGAGGAACGTCGACGTCGCCTCGTGGAGCCCCGACGTCGCGGTCACGTAGAGGTTGAGCAGGCGCGACAGCGGGCGGTAGACCGCGTCGACCTCCGCGAGGTCGATGGGGTCGCCGAGGCCGCGCAGCCGGGTGACGTCGTCGTCCGTCAGCGGGAGCGGCGTCGACTCCGACAGGCGGCTCCACACCGCGCGGTCGAGGTCGACGTACGGCGAGGACGACGGCGCCGCGAGATGGGCCGGCAGGAGGTCGGACGGGTCGTCGACGGGGAAGGACACCCGCCCGATTCTGCCGGATCCGCGGCCGTGCCGGTGCACGAGGGCCTTCGACTCTGGTGCCGGACGCCCCGCAGTGCGCGACCGGTCGACCTCGGACGCATCTCCGGCAGTCGCTTCGTGTTGGGTGGCGGAGCGCGGCCCCTTGCCCGCGAGCGTGAACCCCGGTCGGCGTACCGCCCTCCTGAGAGGCCGATCCGTACGGTGGTCACGAGGTCGACCCTCACCGGCCCGGGCGCCGCTCGCCCGCGGGGCGCTTTTGGCAGCGGACCTCACGAAAAACCGCGTGATCGTGCGGCTCCGGAGTGGCGCACGTCCGTGGATAGACTCGATCACCATGTGCGGAATCGTGGGCTACGTAGGCCCTGGAACCATGGTCGGAGAGGCCTCGGGGCGACCCCTCGACGTCGCTCTCGAAGGACTCGGCAGGCTCGAGTACCGCGGCTACGACTCGGCCGGTGTCGCGCTCGTCGCACCCGGGATCGACGCCGTCGCGTTCGCCAAGAAGTCGGGCAAGCTCGCGAACCTCGTCGAGGAGATCGACCTGCACCCGCTCCCCGCGGCGACCGCGTCGATCGGTCACACGCGCTGGGCGACGCACGGCGGCCCGACGGACACCAACGCCCACCCTCACCTCGCGGACGACGACCGCCTCGCGGTCATCCACAACGGGATCGTGGAGAACTTCGCGACGCTCAAGTCCGAGCTGCTCGCCGAGGGGGTGCAGTTCCGGTCGGAGACGGACACGGAGGTCGCGGCGCAGCTCCTCGCGCGCGCCTACCGCGAGACCAAGGACCTCACGCTCGCGATGGGCCAGGTCGCCCGCCGCCTCGAGGGCACGTTCACGCTCCTGGCCGTCCACGCCGACTCGCCCGACACGGTCGTGGGCGCGCGGCACGACTCGCCGCTCGTCGTCGGGATCGGGGAGGGGGAGAACTTCCTCGGCTCGGACGTCGCGGCGTTCATCTCCCACACCAAGGAGGCGCTCGAGCTCGGGCAGGACCAGATCGTCACGATCACCCCGACGTCCGTCGAGGTGAGCGACTTCGACGGGAACCCGGCCGAGGCCAAGCGCTACACGGTCGACTGGGACGCCGCGGCCGCGGAGAAGGGCGGCTTCTCGTCCTTCATGGACAAGGAGATCCACGACCAGCCGCACGCCGTCGCGGACACCCTGCTCGGCCGGACGGACCCGTCGGGCAAGCTCGTGCTCGACGACCTGCGCATTGACGAGGCCGTGCTCCGGTCGGTCGACAAGATCATCGTCGTCGCGTGCGGGACCGCCGCCTACTCGGGCCACGTCGCCAAGTACGCGATCGAGCACTGGTGCCGCATCCCGGTCGAGGTCGAGCTCGCGCACGAGTTCCGCTACCGCGACCCGATCGTCGACGAGAAGACGCTCGTCGTGGCCGTGACGCAGTCCGGCGAGACGATGGACACGCTCATGGCCGTGCGCCACGCGCGCGAGCAGGGCGCGAAGGTCATCTCGATCGTCAACACGCACGGGTCGACCATCCCGCGCGAGTCCGACGCCGTGCTCTACACGCACGCCGGGCCGGAGATCGCGGTCGCCTCGACCAAGGCGTTCCTGTCGCAGATCACCGCGGCGTACCTCCTCGGGCTCTACCTAGCGCAGCTGCGCGGGAACAAGTTCCCGGACGAGATCTCGGCGATCCTCGAGGACCTGCGCGACATGCCGCGCAAGATCCAGACCGTCATCGAGCGCGGCGAGTACGTGCGCGCGACCGCCCGGTCCATGAAGGACGCGAAGTCCGTCCTCTTCCTCGGTCGCCACGTCGGGTTCCCGGTCGCGCTCGAGGGCGCGCTCAAGCTCAAGGAGCTCGCGTACATCCACGCGGAGGGCTTCGCCGCGGGCGAGCTCAAGCACGGGCCGATCGCGCTCATCGACGAGGGCCAGCCGGTGTTCGTCGTCGTGCCGTCGCCGAAGGGCCGCGAGGGCCTGCACTCGAAGGTCATCTCGAACATCCAGGAGATCCGGGCCCGCGGTGCGCGGACGCTCGTCATCGCCGAGGACGGGGACGACGCCGTGCGCCCCTACGCGGACGAGATCTTCTGGGTCCCGGAGTCGCCGACGCTGCTCTCGCCGCTGCTGGCCGTCGTGCCGCTGCAGATCTTCGCGATGGCGCTCGCGACGGCCAAGGGCCTCGACGTCGACCAGCCCCGCAACCTCGCGAAGTCGGTCACGGTGGAGTAACCCCTCGACCCCGCCGAGCATGTGCTTGTGGCCCGTCCGGACGTCCGGACGGGCCACAAGCACATGC
>NZ_JBHVMH010000031.1:0-20499 GCF_042797035.1 Cellulosimicrobium sp. NPDC057862 | reverse complement strand
GGGCGCAGCTTCGCGAGGAGTCCAGTCGGAGAGGGCCGTCACCGATTGCGTAGCGGACGGCGCTGCGCGCCGGCTGTGCTGGTCTGGGCCGCTTCGCGGCCGGGTAGCGGAGCTCGCTTCGCTCGCGCTGAAAGCAGGTCTTGGCTGGGGCTCCTGCCCCAGACCCCAGGAAGTATCTGATTAGGCTTCGGCGTGTCGGACCTAAATAGCCGTGGCCCGGCCCCTAGGTTCGCCACATGACATTCGAGGCCATGTGGCCTGAGCACTGGCTACCCCGGGCGCCACTCGCCGGGGACGTCAAGGACCCCGAGCACCCCTCGCTCCGGCGCCGCTCACGCACACGCGCCCTCGACTTCCCGCACATCGAGGCAAACCCTCTCGTGCTGCGCTCTCTCGTCGTCGTCGACCACGACGGCGCCGGGGCCGATCACGCCGCCGAGCTCGCTGGCTTGCCCGCTCCCTCGCGCGTCACGCTCAACCCCTGGACGACCGCCGGGCATATCGAGTACGCCCTACGTCGGCCCGTGATCCTCACCGATGCCGCGAACCGCGCGCCGGTCAACCTCCTGGCGCGCGTCGAGCACGGCCTAGTGGACGTCCTCGGTGGCGACGTCGCCTATGCCGGGCGGATCACAAAGAACCCTCAGCACTCCACCCACGTGACGGTCTGGGGACCTACCACGGCCCTCTATGGGCTCCGTGATCTGGCTACCGCGCTCGACGACCTCGGCGCGCTGCCGTCCGCCGGGCACCCGCGCCGCAACGTCTCGTCCAGCGCCGTGGGCCGCAACGTGGCGCTCTTCGATGCCACCCGCAAGTGGTCCTACCGGCGGCGCGGTGACTACACGAGCCGCGAGCTGTGGGAGCGCGCGGTGTTCGCGCACGCCTGGGAGGTCAACGAGACCGTCGTCGCGCACGAGTTCACCGCGGGTCCGCTCTCGGCCAACGAGGTGAGCCACCTCGCGCGTTCTGTTGCACGCTGGACCTGGCGGAAGATTCAACGGACCTTCGCTGAGGAGCAAGCACGACGCGGACGCAAGGGGGGCCGGGCGACGGCCGCCAACGGTGGGCGGGAACGCCTCATCGAGATGAACAAGACTCGCGGCCCGAGGCACGACCGGGCGGCGATTTTGGAGGCTGACCGTGGTCGCTGAGAACCCTGTCCGGCGCAACTCCACCGCCCGCGAGCTCGCGGACCGGCTGGGCATGTCGACGCGGACCGTGCAGCGCGTGATCGCGGAACCGCGAGAGCAGTTCGAGGCGCGAGCCGCACAGCGGCGCGAGCGCGTGATTTCCCTCCGGCGCGAGGGCAAGACCTACGCGGAGATTGCCGCCGCCGTCGGCATGACCACGGGCGGTGTCGGCACGATCCTCCACCACGCCCGGAAGTCTGGCGTCGAGGTTTAGAGGGTTCCACAGTCGCCCGTTTCGGCCCCTCACGGGTCCACGTCTCTGACCTGCGACGACGGGAAACGCCGCGGCGCTGCCGGCGTCGCTCGAGGACCTGGCCGGCCTGTGGGAACCTCCAAACCACCAGGTCGCCACACCCTCCCGCTGCCCCGATACAGGCTGAACCTCGCGGTGGCCGGCCCCGTCAAGGGCGCTTCGCGTCGCTGCGCGATGGGCGGCACGCCCACCCTTGACCGGACCGGCCACCGCGGGACACTCCACGCCTGGGGCAGCTCGGTCCAGAAACCGGGGGCTCACACCTCGCGCGTAGGGCTCGTGTGCGGCTCTCTGAGGGCCGCTGAGTCCGTCCGGCCTCGGTAGGGCCGGGGATCGTCTCCACGGGGCTTCTGTGCGCGTGTGCCGCGCCGGGCGGGCCTGTCTGTCAGCGACGCTCCACGGCGTCGGCCCAGAGCCACGCCCACCCCTCGCGGCCGTGGGGGTCGAGGTATCTGACCTGCACCTGCCGGCCCGCCCACGCGATCGCTTCGCCGGCTACTCGTGACTCTCCGGTCTGGCGCTGCGTGATCCACGCCTGCACCGGGATCGGCTCCTCAGGGCGCACGATCGCGACGCCGCGACGCGCGAGCTCGGGCGCCTCGTGGGCGTAGTCGCGCAGCGGCACGGTCTCGACGCCGGACGGTCCCCACCCCCCGACCGGCTCACGTCGACGAGTACCCACGACCTCAGCGTATTCGAACGCGTGTGCGACACCGGGCGCGGTTCGTACCTCGCCCGGATACGACAACGGCCCGCCCGGGGGAGCGCCCCGGGCGGGCCTGGTGGCCGGTTCGTCAGCCCTCGTCCTCCTCGGGCGCGGCGAACGGCTCGCCGCACAGTCCGCACAGGATCGGCCCGGCCTCGACGACGCTCCGCGAGGCACGGATCTTCCGGCCGCACCCGCACACCAGGGACGCGCCGTTGTTGTTGGACGTGCGCCCCTCGGCGCCGACCTCGGCGCGCCGGTACGCGCTCATCGCGGCCGCGAGCGCGGCCACCTCGGCGGCGTAGCGCTGCGCCGTCGCGTCGGGGACCGTCGTCGTCGAGTAGCCGAGCTGCTGCGAGTGCTCGACCTCGATACCGACCTCGGCCGCGAGCGCCCGGAACTTCTTGTTGTGGTAGCGGCCCTGCCGGGAGGTGTCCTGAATCTCGCGCGTCGACGCGATGCCGTGGGCCGCCTCGTGGAGCAGGGTGCCAAGCACCGCGGCCGCGCCGCGGGCCAGGCCCTCGCCGCCCACGAAGAGCTCGTGAACGTCGTCCTCGCCGCGCACCCAGCGCGACGGCGCGAAGTGCCCGAGCGTGAGGCCGCCCCCGCGGCCGCCGCTACCTGCGCCCACGGTGACGATCACCTCGGGGGTGTCGGGGTGGTTCTCGCGAATCGCGGTCCACGTCGTCTCTACGGCGGTCACGAGGGCGGCGGTGCCGGTCGTTGTCATGGCTTCATTCTCGCATTGTTGACACGTACGTGTCAAAAAATGTTCCGCATGTCAGCGGTGAGAACAACGCGCCCCGGCCACCCTCGACGGAGGGCAGCCGGGGCGCGTATGGCTCGGCGCGTGTTGTCCCCCTACCCGTGCCCGTCGGCACGGCCCTCGACGCGGATTCCGGTCAGTCGTTCTCCGTCGTGCACCTGCTCGTGAAGCATGGCGCGCGCACCCTCGTACGTCGCGGCCTCGACCGCGACCTCACGCACAGGACCGTCTGCGGGCTGCCCGGGGTCGGGCTTGGCCTGGTAGGTCCCGTGGACGATCACGGCCGTGCCTCGGTCGCGGCGTCGAGCAGGCTCACCCAGCCGCGAGCACGGTCGGTGAGGTCCCACGCCTGCGACCAGGTCGCCTGAGCGTCCCGCTGCTCCTCGGTGTCCGTGATCGGGTTCCCTAGCCCGTCCGTCGTGATCTTCCGCTCAAGGTCGCGCAGGGGCGTCGCGGCCGCGGCGCGCATCACGCGCAGCGCTGCCGCGAGGTCGTCGGGCGCGACGACGGCCGCCAGGCGTGCGGCGACGAACCCTGAGGCGGCTTCGCTGGGCCACACGCGGCGCGGTGTCGGGCTGTTCGTCGTCATGGTCGCTCCTCAGCTCGCGTGCCGGTTCAGGTACTCGCTGGCGGCGTCGCGCAGCACCGCGGAGAAGGAACGCCCCTCGGCCTCCGCGCGGGCGCGCAACGCGGCGTCCAGGTGCTCGGGCGCGCGCACCTGCCACAGCGGCGACGTGCCCTTGGGGCTCGTCGCGGCCAGCGTGGGGCGTCCGCCCGCTGCCGCGCGCTCGACCGCCTCGACCTCCTCGGGGGTCTCGGCGGCCGCGGTGAGCATCTGGTGGGCGTAGGCGCGCGCGGCCTCGCCGCGCAGGGCCTTGCCCGTGCGCTTCACGGGGCGGTCGTCCGCCTCGATCTGCGCGGCCCATGCGTCATAGTCCGGGCCTCGCCCGGGAGCCTCGTTCGTCATCACTCCTCCTCCTCGATCAAGTGCAGGAACTTGCGCCGGACGGGCATCGCGTGGAACACCACGATTTCCCGCGGGAGACGACGGTGCACCATCACTTCCAGCAATTCCCCGCCCAGACGGCCGGGGCCGATGTACAGGTCCGCGACCTCGCCCGTGCCCTCGCGGGACTCGTCAAACTCGGGCTCGACGTGCACGGGGTGTTGCAGCGCATACAGCACCTCGTCGCGCGTGACACCGTGCTTGAAGGTGCTGCCCTTCCACGTGATCGCCATACTAGAATTGTAAGACAAAACGTAGGGTTCTGTCAAACAGAACCCTACGTTTGTGGGGGCTTCCTGTCTACGCCTGCGGGTCAGTTCGTCACGTCAGCCTGCCTGCTCTGCATCTCGACGACCAGCGCGCGCAGGTCCCCGACCGCGAGGCAGTCGGGGCACGTCGTGCGCGCCGTCGTGAGCGTCGTCCGCTTGATGCCGTCGCTCCGGGCGGCGTCGTAGAGCCGGAACAGGTCCGCACCGCACGCGGGCGCCATGTTCGGCATCACCATGTGCAGCACGTGGGGCTCGTCGTCGCTCGCCTCGACCTGTGCAAGCAGGTCCAGCAGGTCAGTCATGCTCTGGGTTCCCTTCCCTACGGGCCGCAACCACCTGCGTGGCCCCGACCTTTTTCCGCGCCCTCCTGGCGTCGTAATCACCGCCGGGACGGGGTGGAGTGCAAGGCCCGGAACCGGGTCGGGGGAGGAAGTTTCGGGCCGAAATAAGGGAGCGAAGCGACCGCGGCCCGAAAGTTCCGGAGGAGAGCCGGCGCCGTAGGCGCGGGCCTTGCGCGGAGCCCCGGCCCGGCGATGATGGAGAGCCAGGAGGGGAAGGAAAATCGCGCCGTAGGCGCGAGCACGCGGGCCGCGAAGCGGCCCGCGCACCCGAACCCCGCCCGCACCTGCGCGGGCCTGCTGGTCACCCCTTGACGATGATCCTGGGGTGCTGGCGCGGCGGGTACACGTCCGCCGTCGTCGACTCGTCCCCCCGCGCCTGCGTGCCGCGGGCCGTGTCGACGACCAAGCTCTGATCCCGGCACAGCACGAGCAGGCGCGCGATCTGCCGCCCGGCGTCGTCGACGTCGGCCAGCTCGTGCCGCTCACCGTTGGCGCCCACGACGGTCACGCTCGGCGTGTAGTCGATCGTGCGAGCGATCGCGACCGTGTACGTCACGCCGCGGTCGTCGACGAACTGCAACGTGTCGGCGTAGCGCCCGCTCGTGCCGTCCCCGGCGTTCACGTAGAAATTCACGTCACTTCCCCTTCGTCGTGGTGGGTCGCTTGGTCGCGCTGAATCCTCGAGCCGGGGGCGCGGCCGCCGGCACACGTTCGGCCTTCGGAGCCTCGGGCGGCGGGGCGTCGTCGGGCGGCGGCGCGTCGTCGTCCGTGGGCTCGTAGACGAGCTCGGCGTACGGGTCGGCGCCGCCCTCGTCGACCGGCGCGGGCGCCTGGTGGTCCTCCTCGGGGCCGGCAGCGTCGGCCAGGTCCTCGACGGCGACGAGCTCGGTCGCCGCCTCGTCGACGACGGCCGGCGTCGCGTCGACCTCGGCCGGCTCACCCTCGCCGGCCTTCTTCTTCGGCTTCTCGGGCGGCGCGGGCGGCAGCACGCGGAACGGCGCGACCGCGGCGCGGTTGATGAGCCAGAACCGCCCGTCCCACGCCTCGCGCACGAGCTGGGGCGGCAGCACGTAGGTGTGCTGGGCGCGCCCGGAGCGCAGCTCGCCGCTGTGGGCCTCCCCAGAGGCTTCCAGCCGCATCGCCGTGCCCGCGAGCTTCACCACGGCTTCGGGGTCCTTCGAGCGGCCCGCGATCACGGCGGCGCCGGACGCGAGCACGCGCGTTCGTAGCGCCTCGTCGTTCGACAGACCGGCGGACGACTGTCCGGCCAGGATCAGACCGAGCCCGGCCGATCGCGCCGTCTCGAACAGAGACGCCGCGGTGTCGCCAGGGTCGGTGTCGGCGGTCACGAGCTGGGGGAACTCATCAACGATCACGAGCGACGGCGACTTGTCGCCGGCTTCGAGCCGCCGGGCCATGTGCTGCCGGAGCGCCATGAGCATGAGGTCCCCGAGCTGGGCGTGTGCGGCGTCCACGGGCGTGAGCGGCACGACGACGACGTGCGCGCCCGGCTTCGCGTACGTCCACCCGTCCGCCGCGAGGTATGGCGCGAGCGGGCGGAGCGCGTTCGCCAGCGACCGCGCCACGCGACGGTTCGCCGTGAGCCCGGTCCGTGAGTCGACGACGGCGGTCACCTCGGCCAGATCGGCCGGCGAGGGGACGTGCGCGGCCGGGTTGCTCAGCCGGTCCACCAGGTCGTCCACGGAGCGCAGCGGAGACCGGGCCTGGATCGCGTCCAAGATGCCCCGCGCCTCGTCGGCGTAGTGCTGGGCCGCTCCGACGCCCGGCGGCAGGAGACGCATCAGGCGCGCGGTGATATCGGCCGCCGACCCGTCAAACATGTTCCACGGCGGCCGCACGGCGACCTTCAACCCGCTGGCCCCGAGGACGCGCACGAGCTCGCGCGCGTCCTTCGGGTCGCCCTTGGCGTCGATCATGACCACCGGCCAGCCCATCGCGGCGGCCGACCGGATCACCAGCGTGAGGAGGACCGTCTTTCCCGTGCCGGACTCGGCCAGCAGCAGCGCGCGCGCGGCCGACGCCACGACCGGCATCACGAGCCACCGGCCGGCCGTCCAGTCCGGCACGCGGCGCCGGTCCTGCACCCGGTACGCGAACGGCCGGATCGTCGGGCGCGTCGTGAGCCCCAGCGCCCACACGCGCCGGCCCGGGAGCCCGACCCGACGCGGGCCGCTCAGCCGCGGGCCTCGGCGCCGCTGGCGCGCCGCGAACGTGCCCGTGGCGGGGTCCATGCGGACGCCCGCGCGCAGGGCCGCGCTCCAGTCCTCCGCGACGGCGCGGGCCTTCTCGATGAGCTCCTGGCGGTGCACGTCGTCGATCTGGCGCGCGTCCGCCCTGCGCGCGAGCTGACGCCGACGGCGCGACCACGCGGCCGGGATGAGCAGCACCCCGAGCGCGACGTTGAGCGCGAGCCACGGCGCGGCCGCGCGCAGCATCGCCACCCACTGCCACTCCCAGATTCGCCCCGTGAGGTACGCACCGCTGGCGGGCGACGTCGCCCACTCCACCACGCGCCACACCTCCCACGTGAGCACCGCGAGCACCGCGAGCACGCCCACCACGGCGAGGGGCACCCACCAGCGCGGCACGAGCCAGTAACGCGCCTTGATCGGCGCGTGGCGGAACGTCAGCGCCACCACGAGCGACGGCACCAGGAGCGGCAACAGAACCACTCCGAGAAGCAGGATCGCGACACCCTGCAAAACGAGCAGGAGGATATCTCCCACCGGGTCCGAACCGGACCCCTGGTCCTGTCCCTGCTGGTACTGCTGTCCCGTACTCATGCTCATTCCCCCTGCTCGTCGAACATTCCTTGAACCGGCCCTGCCGGCGTCGTCGAGGTCCCTGCCGCAACGCCCTTCGGCTGCACGGCAGATTCCCACACTCCCCGGCCGTCGAAAACCGCGTGAACATGCACCCGCTCGGCCAGCGCGCGCCCGCCCGCGTGCGGGTCCTGCAAAGCGGCGCGCACCGCGCGCGCGGCGCTGTCGGTGCAGAAATACCGGATCGCGGTCACGCCCTCGCGCGCGATCCTCCACGAGAACGCGGAGAAGATTTGCCGGTAACGCTGCGGCCGCTTTCCCGTGAGTTCGACCTCTACCAGCTCCACCGCGTCATCACGGAATGCGATCCCGTCGGCGCTGTGCACCGTCCCGACCTCGGCCGGCGCACGGTCCTTGTCCCACGACCACCCGGCCGCGACGTACCGCGCCGACGCGATCGACACCGCGACCTCGTGCCGCGTCGTCTGGCGCAGCAGCGACGGCGGCGTGCGCCCGCTCGCCGCGTGCGTCGGCCACACCAGCGCACCGCCTACCGACGACACCCGGCCGCGCTCGACGAGCTGCACCGTCTCCATGCGCGCGCACCAGCTCTGCGCCTTGCGCAGCGACACCGGGCCGTCGGTCCCGTTGAGCGCACCGAGCATCCACCGGACGCCCTCCATGGACGTGATCTTCACCAGCGATAGCCACTCGATCATGGCCTCGTCCCGCTCGGTCACCCACACGCGGCGCCCCTCGGGCGTCGCGCTGGCGCCCTCGGCGCCACCCTCCACACTCACCACCACCACCGCCTCTCTGAACCTCGACGACTACCCAACCGCGTCACACAGTGCATCGCTTCGCCCAACCGTCACCCCTCCCAACCGCGTACCCAACCGCACCGCTCCGACCAACCCAACCACCCTCCCAACTGCGTTTTGTCTTTTGCTTTTGATCTTTCCTCCCAACCCAACCCACTACCCAACTCTCCTACCCTGTCTGTCTGCCTCACCCCCCTTCCGCACCTCCCACCACCTTGTGAGGAACGAACGTAGGGGGTGGGAGGTGCGGAAGGGGGGTGAGGCAGACAGACAGGGTTCACCAGCAACGATACCCCTTGCTCCCGTCGTTTACCCCGTCATGCGCGGAGACGACCCTAACGACGTACTAAGCGCCGTATCTCGCGCCTCCTGGCGCCCGCCGGGCGCCGTCACCCTGCGTGCCGAGGGCGCCGGCCAGGCCGTCGCCCTCGACCGCTCGACCCCGACGAGCTGCGCTGCACGGCGGCGCGCACAAGGGCGCCCCCGCGGCCGCGAGACCGTGGGGGCGCCCTTGACGTGAAAAGAAACCTCCGTCATGGCATCAGGGTCGGGGACGATCCGATCAGCGGGAGCCCCAGCAGCTCGGACACGAACCACACGGCCACGCCGCCCACGACACCCCAGAGGACCGCGACGAGCCCCCAGAGGATCGTGCCCTTCAGCCTCGCGGCCCATGACTCCGGTGCGCGGCGCTGCTCGACGTGACCCTCCTCCGAGCCCTCGCCCGACCCAGCCACAGCCCCGGAAGGCGTACGCGAGCCAACACGGTGCACCTGGTCCGGGAGCCCCCTGCCAGCCACCCCGGGAGCGCGGTAGCGCCTCGTCGTGGTCCTGTTCCTCATGCCTGAGCTCCGCTCCCGAGAAGGGTCGTCGTCTTGGGGTCGACGTCGATGTGTAGGTGGTTGCACGTGTCGTTGAACTGCTCCGCGGTCTGGGTCGACAGCGACGTGCCGGCGGCCGCGCGGCACTGCACCTGCCCGATGAGCGACCCCGGCGGTAGCAGGGCGTCGAGCGCGCGAATGAGCGTCACGGCGTTGGCGTCCGCGCCGTCGGTGGCCTTTCCGTTGAAGCCGTAGAAATCGACGGCGTGGCCGCCGCCGTCGAGGTAGTGACGGGACAAGGTGCCGGCGCCCGCGAGCGTGCGCGTGCAATACCGGTTGATCGACGAAATACCTACCTTGTCGAACGTGTCTGACGCAATCGTGATGATCTGCAAGATACGAACGTCGATGCTGCACTCGGCGGCGTTCTCGCCGGTTGCTGCCCATCGGATTTGATCGAGCACCGGGCCAGAAAGTCCGGTGATCTTTCCTGCGTCGATCTTCGCGACGAGTGCGGCCGCGAGCTGGCGGCCGTCGCCACCCGGGGCGCCGGCCCCGGTGACGCACATTCCGCCGCCGCCAAGAGCGGCGACAACGGCGGTCGCCGGCTCCCAAAAACGCGTGTAGTGGTTCGGGTCGCGGTTGCGCTGCGTGCGGTGCGCTACCTCGGTCGGCTCCATCGCGTCGCGGTTCTCAATCTTCATCATCGCCTTGAAGAAATTGGACGCCGACGTGAACGGGTCCATCCGGTCGTCGTAGGTCCCCCACGCGCCGTTTGCGCGCTGCTGGAAGAGTCCGCGCGAGTCGGGGCCGGCGTCGTCGCCGTAGTCGAGCACGCGTAGCGAGGACTCCCCCATGGCGGTCATGACGCCGATCGTCTGGTCGCGTGCGCTGAGGTCGAGCGCCGCGCCCGCGGCGAGAATCTGCGCCGCGTTCGCGAGCTGGTCGCCGGAGTATCCGGCGACGGTGCCCGTCGGCATCTGGCCGGCGGGCACGACGACGGCCGGGCACGCGCCGGCCGTCGTCGTGGGGGCCTTCGGGGAGCACGCCGCGAGTCCCACGAGCGCGAGGAACGCGAGGACGACGGCGCCCGCCGCGATGCCGGCGACCTTCACCCCGGCCCCCTCAGTTCCCGCCGCGCGCGGCGATCGCCAGCGCGGCGTCCGTGTTCGTGACCTCGGTCTCCCAGCGCGAGCGGACGTGCTGCAACTGAATCTCCGGGCGGGACGCGACCTTCATCACGCAGTGCCCGACGGGAAGGTTCATGAGCGTGTCCACGCTCTCCGGGGCGAGGTTGAACGTCTCGGCGGCCCACTCGGCATCCTCGCGGCGGTCCTGGCGGAACAGGTGCACGGTCTGGGCCTCCTGGACGACCGCGTACCCGGGGCTGTCCTTCGGGGTGTCGGTGCCCTTGTGCATCACGAACACGTTCGAGATGCCGAGCGCCCGAGACAACTTCTCGTTGGACTTGATGAGCCCGGCCGACGGGCCGCCGATGAGGTGCCACCCCTCCTCGTAGATCACGTTCGTCACGGCCCGCTGCTCGCCGCGCGCGCGGCGCAGTCGGCCCATGAGCCACATGTTCCCGATCGCCATGACGACGGGGACGGCCTGCCCGTTGTCCGAGAGCTGCGACAGGTCGAACACCGTGAGCTTGTGCGCGAGGTCGACCGCGCTGGACGTCTCCCCGTCGAGCAGACCGGGGTAGGACTCCAAGAGCTCGTCGAACGTCCACCGCACGCTCACGCCGGCCTCGTGGAGCCGGTCCAGCGCCCGCGGGTGCAGGTCGGCAAACTCGGCCTCGTCCGCGACGCGTCCGAGCTGCGGCAGCAGGTCGGCCGGCGTGGGCACGCGCACGCCCTCGGCGGCCGCGATCGTGCGGCGCAGCGCGACGCGCAGCGCCTTGCGCTCCCAGTCGTCCAGGGCGGCGCCGTTGCGCGCCATGCGCGCGACGGCGGTCAGCAGTTCGTACCGGCCGCCCTCGGCGGCCGACACCAGCGGGTCCAGCAGGTTGAGGCGGGTCCCGGTCCCGTCCTGCGTGAACCGGATGGGCTCGCTCCCGAAGCGGCGCGCGAGCTCGGCGTACTCGCCCTGCTCGGGCGCGGCGTCGTCGGGCTTCTTGTCGAACACGACGACGTTTCGGTTCCGGAGCACGAGGGGCCGGATCACAAACACGGTCTTCGTAAACGAGCTCTTGCCCGTGCCGACGGTGCCGGCCGTCAGCACGTTCGGGGAAGAGACCTCGCGGAGATGCGCCGGCTTGTTGTACTCGGTGAACGGGTCGTTGGCGATGAGCGCACGAGAGAGCGTGTCGCGGCCGTTCACGATGCCGTCGTACCCGGTGGGCGGCGCGATGATCGCGAGGTTGAGGATCTCGGCCTGGCGCGTCGTCGACGGCGCGCCCGCCAGCGTCGGCGCGTACCAGCCGCTCCGCGCCGCTCGCTGCGACTCGCGCAGCTTCGCCCCGGGCGGGCTGAACGGCAGCACCTCGCCCACGTCGTCGGCCGCGTCGTCGTCGTGGCTCGCGGTCGCGGCGACCTCGACGACGGGCGGCGCGAGGAAGCCGAACCCCGGCACGCGGGCCAGGCCGCGACGTCGGCGCGTCGGGCCGAGCGGCGGCGGGGTACGCGTCAGGTCGGGGTGCTGGCTCGTCTCGGGGTTCTCGGTCGTCGTGCTCATCACAGGGCCTCCTTGTCGCCCGCGCCGGCCAGGCTGTTGTAGAACCGCGCCGACATGGGGTCGCGGGTGGGGCGCAGACCGCGCCCGATGGGCCATGTGGTGCCCGATGCTGCGGCCTGGAAGGAATCCAGCCAGGTCAACCGCTCGACGCCGAGCGAGGCGGAGCACGTCTCCGCGAGGCGGCGGCACGCCAACTGCAACTCTGACCGGCTCCGGGCCGTGAGCGTGATGAACCCTGCCCACTCGATCCCGTGGTGCGGGCTGCCGTGCGAAAGGTCCTGCACGCGCTGGCTCGCCGCGCGCGCGGACGTCGACACCTCGTCGTTCGCCATCTTCCCCTTCTCGGCGTTGGACAGGGCGGCCGCCTGGTCCGCCGTGAGGTCCCGCCGCGCGGCCGCCTTGGCGTGCATCGCCGGCACGAGCCGCATGTGGAACGACACCGACCGGATGCAGTCGAGCTGCGTGCCCAGCAGCAGGTCCAGCAGCCACAACTGCGTGCGGCCGCCGGTCGACAGACCGTCGGCGGTGATCGCCACCGTGCGGTGCCACCACTCGGCCTCCTGGCCGGTCACGTAGTCCGTCGCCTCGACGACGTGCGCGGCGTACTCGTCGTGCGAGCGCAGGCCCGGCGCGGCCGGGTCGACGCGTCGCGCCGCGTCGATCGGGTGGCTGGGGTTCTGCTGGTGCAGCATGAGTGCGACCGTCTGGCGGGCGGTCAGCGCCGTCACGCCGTCGCGGCGGCCACCGCCCAGACGGGCGTTCCGGAGGCCGGCGGCCACGGTCTCGACCTCGCGGGCCATGAGTGCGCGCCAGCCGTCGCGGCCCTCGCCGTACTTGCGAGCTGCCTCGGTGAACTGCGGCGTGATCGGCCAGGACACCACGACGTAGTGCCGCTGGATCATGGCGTCCTGACCGGACCGCCGGATCACCTCTGCGTACGACGCGATCGCGTCGGCCGGCATCGTCGGGTCGTGGACGGCGCGCGCCCACGCCTCGTGACGGGCGGTGTCCGGCGGGAGCACGCGCGTCATGGGCTGCACGGCGCCCACGAGCGACGTCGACAGGGCACGGTCCGCCAGGAAGCGGCCCCACGCCGCGCCGCCCATGACGAGGGTGGTGTTGGACTCGATACCGCGAATCTGTCCGGCCACCGCGAAGCACACGGACAGGTAGGCGTCCTCGCCGTCGGGCGCGTGCCACGCGATCCCGGGCAGCCCGGTTCCCGACTGCAACCAGCCCATGCCGTCGGCGCCGTCGGGCATCGCCCGCATCGCCGCACGGTCCCGGATCGCCTGCGCGCGCTCCTTGCGCGGGGCGGTCGTGGCGCGCTCGTCGAGCGCCGCCCACCGGGTCGCGTCGTACGGCTCGAACCGGTCGGTGCCGAGCCGCTTTCGCGCCTGCCACCTCGACCGCTTGCGGCGCCGCTCGAGGATCGATCCGTGGTGCGTGTTCGTCGTGACGACGATCGTCACCATGGCGGCCACAAGCATTCCCGCCAGCGCGGGCCAGCCCACCAGCGGCGTGAGGATCAGCCCTCCCGCGACGACGATTCCAACGACGATTCCGCGCGCGCGGCTGCCGCTCGATCCACCGAAGAAACTCCGGTGTCCGGCCTCGCCGCCCAGGTAGCGCGTGGTCGGCTTCTCGGTCGTGCTCGTGCTCATCAGTCCCCCTCAACCGTTCCGTACGCGTCGTACGCGTTGACGTCGGTGGCGCCGAGTTCCACCGCGTCCTGCGACATGTCGCGGGCGACGTCCACGCCCTGCTTGACCGCGACCCCGGCCCCGACGACGGCGGCCCCGGCGACGGCCCCGACCGGCCCGAGCACGCTTCCGCCTGCCGCGCCCTCAGCGGCGGCCGCGCCCTCGGCGGCACCGGCTCCTCCGGCGGCCGCCCCTCCCCCGGCGGTCGCCTGGGTCGGCGTCGCCGCGCCAGCGGGCACCGGCTCAGCGCCGGGCTTCGGGGCGTCGGCCAGGCGCGGGCCGTCCGCGGGCGGTCCGCTGTCTGGGTCGGTGTGCCGGCCCCGGCGCGACGGCCGCGCGTAGTCGTTCCCGGGGTCGCCCGCGTCGGCCGAATCGCTCTGGTTCCGACGTCGGTAGTTGCCCAGGTCGTCGTCCCCGATCGTGCGGTTCCCGCTGCTGGCCGCCGGGCCGGAGCCGTTGGCGCCGCCGAACGGCATGACCTTCTGCGCGAGCTTGAAGAGCAGGAACGGCGAGGTCCCGGCGACGAACAGCGCGATCACCGAGACGATGAGCGTCACGAGCTGCTGCAAGGATGGGACGTCCTCGAACGCCGTGACCTGGGCCGCGATCATCCGGTACGCGAGCCCGAGCATGAAGAAGAGCACTGCGTGGGAGGCGAGGATGCCGAGCCAGACGAACGCGATCCCCCACCCGAACACGCGCGTGTTCTTGCGGATGATCCACACCAGGCCCAGCGAGAACAGCGCGCCGGTGAAGTAGAGCGCGACGAGCTGCACGACGAGCATCACCAGGACGAGGATCAGCCCCAGCACCATGCACAGCATGAAGAAGATGCCGACGACGACACCGCCCGTGAGGCCGCTCGCGTCGCCCTCTCCGAGCATCCGTGTCATCTCGGCCGTCACGGCGTCGGCGCTGCTGATGATCCCCCACGCCGCGAGCGAGTCCGTGAGCGAGCCGAAGAACTTGACGAGAAAGACCGCCAGCGGCGGGCCGAACATCATCCCCGTGAGGAACAGGGGCACGTAGAACGTGAACGTCTCGAACAGCTCCTGCCCGGACTGCTTGTGACGGGCCGTCGCCAGAATCTCCGGAACGAGCAGGATCACCATCACGAACACCGCCAGCGCAGACGACACCGCGTAGGCGCCCAACCACCAGTCAGCGGTGAGGTCCGGCGAGACCGCGTGCGACAGCGCCGGCAGCACGTCTGAGGCGAGCGAGTGCGCCGCCTCCTGTAGCGCCTTGAAGGTGTTGCCGAACGGGTCAGACCAGAACTGCGCCCACGAGCCCGCGGTGTTCACCGCGTTCTGGGCACCCTCCACGGCGTCCTGTGCGCCGCCCACGACGTCCTTGACGCCGTCCACGACGTCGCTCGCGCACGCTCCGAACACGCACACATCGGCCATGGTCAGCACCCCCCGGTGAACTCGACGCCGCCGGCTTCGAGGGCGGCCGTGTCGGTCGGGATCGTGTCGACGACGCGCCAAGCGTCGTCCTCCCACACGAGCACGGGCGATCCCATGCCGTAGCGCTCGGCGGACAGCGCGCCGTCGACGACGACGCCAAGCGACAGGTGCACCGTCACGCGGTCGTCGGTCGACGTCGGGTCAACGACCCACAGACCGCCGCGCGTCGACGTCGTGAACGGCGTCCCGAACGGTGCCGGGCCGGGCGGGGTGTCCTCGCGCAGCTCCGGCGAGCTCTCGCGGAAGGCGAACCCTGCCGCGAGGTCGGCCATGTCGTCAGACATGGCGTCGGACAGAATCCCGGCCTCCACGCTCGCGATCTGCGGGCCGCTCGGCCAGGGGTACTGGTTCGCCCACCGCATCATGCTTGCTGCGACCTCGACGGCCCCGTACGCGGTGTGCGGGGCGCGGGCCTGGGTCGCTAGCAGCATGTCGGCATCGGTGCTCGGGCCGGCGAGGCAGCCCGTGGGCGCCGCGTCGAGCTCGGCGCCGTGGTCCTCCCCCGGCTGGCCCTCGTGCGTCGCTGTCTCGGTCGGCTCGGGCTCCGGCGTCGCGGTCGCGCCCGGGTCCCGCGGGTCCTGGCCACGAATGGCCAGGACCAGCAGGACCACGAGCACGACCACCAGGACGACGAGCGCACCGACGACGGCGGGCCACAAGCTGCGGCCACTCTTGGTGTACATCGGCATTACGTATCTCCGTATCTGCGCGGTTACGTATCAGTGCGCTGGTGTCGGTCAGCCGAAGAACGTGAGCACGGCGCCCACGATCACGGCAAGCGCCGCCAGGAGGCCCAGGGCGATGAGGGCGGTAATGAACTTCTTCCGTCCCTCCTTGTGCTGGTTGGGGTTCTCGGACGCGCCGGCCTTGCCCATCTCCACGATCCCGAGGATGAGGAAGACGACTGCGGCGATGAGGCCCAGCGCCCAGACACCGGCGATGAGCTTCTGCCAGAGCTGGGTGAACTCAGCGCCGAAGATCGTGAAGTCGGGAAGGACGCCGTTCAGCGGGTTCTCGATCGCGGTTGCGATGCGGGCGGTGATCATCAGTTCTGCTCCTGGGTCGTGGTGGGACGGACGGTCTGGACGCGACGCCCGGTCGGGACCGCCGCGAGAGTGAGTGCGCGGATCACGTCCGCGGCGAGCAGCGTCAGCGCCTCGGTGGAGTCCTGGTGGAGCTCCGCGAGGGTCACCTCTCCGCGGGCCGCGATGTGCGGCTCGTAGGGCATCTGGTGGAAGGTGCGCACACCGGCCGCCGTGAGCTCGTCGCGCACGGCCTCGGCCATGTGCGGGGCCTGGGGCCGGCCGTCGTCCATGACGACCGCGATCGCGGTATCGGCCAGGCGTCGGCCGGCCTCGGTGCGGCGCAGCTCGCGCAGCATCCCGAGCGCTTCCAGCGTCGAGTCCCCCGCGAGCATCACGGGGATCACGAGCACGTCGGCGGTGTCGACCGCGCCGCGGAACGGCCCGGAGGACGGCTGGTTGCCGGAGTCCATGACTCGCACCTCGAAGTGCTCGTCGATCTTCGCGGCGACGGCGGTCACGGCCTCGTACGTCAGCGGCTCTCGCGACCGGTCGACCACGGTCCCGATCACGGACGCAAACGACGTCTGCGGCGCCGTGTAGCCGACGACCTGGCCGCGCGTTTCGAGCTGGGCGACGTCGCGCACGAACTCCCCGAGCCCGAGCGAGGGCGAGCCCTCGGCCCGGAAGCCGAGCGCGCCCGGGTCGTCCGCCACCTCGACGATCCCGACGCCTCCCCCGCGGATCGCGGAGATGATGCCGCCGAGCGCCAGCGCAAGAGGCGTCTTGCCGGTGCCGCCCTTGGGGTTCCCGATGAGCACCGCGACGGCGCGCGTCCAGGTCGCCTGACGGACCACCCGCTGAGCGTCGAGGATCGCCGCGGTTCTGGCCGCCAGCTCCTCGCGCTGGGCGCGCTCCGCGACGCCGGGAGCGACCGGCAGGCCGACCTTCGCCAGCGCTCCGCGCCACCCCTTCTGTGCGCGCTGCGGGCCGGTCTCGGCGGTCGCGGCCGCCGCCGTCGTCGCGGCCGCCGCGAGGCGTCGCGCCGGGTCCGGTGCCGGCGGCTCCGGCAGCGGCTCCGGGGCCGGAACGGGCGCCTCGACGACCGCCGGCACCGCGGGCGGGGCCGGCAGCGGCTCGACGACCTGGACGGGCGCCGGCTGCTCCTCCGGCTCACGGCGAGCCGGCGGTGCCGGCACTCGCCGCACCGTCGCGTCGGCCTCCTCCTCGAAGTCGGCGGCGCGACTCGCCCCGCCGAAAACGCTGTGATCGTTTGTCATGATGTTCTAGCCCTTTCAGAACCGGATTCATGCACACTGTGAGCGGATGGGTAACACTCTACCGGGAAGGTCTGACATGCGCTATGGATTCTCGCCACGTCCCCCCGTCCGTCAGCGGCGTGGGGCACACTAGCGGCCATGTCTGCGCGACTGACGGACCTTCCCGACGCACCAGAGCCGGTGCGCCGCTTCCAGCACGCCTACGCGGCGGTCTCTCGGGCGGGCATCCTGCACGAGCTCCTATCCGCCGGCCCTGCCCGGCGCGACGACCTCGCGGCCCGGCTCGGCATCACGGTGCCGTCGGTGAGTAAGGCCCTGGTCGTCCTCGTATCCGCCGGATACGTCACGTACCAGGTGCCGGCCCACACCACGGCGACCACCCAAGTCCAGCCACAGGGCACGGTGTACACGGTTCGGCGTGAGCTCGTCATGGCCGACCTCGCGGCCACGATGGCGTGGTTGAGCGAGGAACGTCGGTAGGCACAGAAATACAGAAGCCCGCACCTCCGTAGATACGGGGATGCGGGCTTCCGTGTGTCCGGTCAGTGTCCGGTCACGACACGGGGACCTCGGCCATGGCCGCCAGGGCGCGGGCGCGCCAGCGCTGGCCGGACCGGGTGCTGACCGGCAGCCCTCGGCGCGTGAGCTCGTCGGCCAGCCGGGCACCGGACACCAGCGGGTCAGCGCGCACAACCTCGATCGCGACGGCCAGCGTGTCCGGCTCGCCGGCCTCGTCGTCGTCGTCCTGGTCCTCGACGGGGAACAGCGGGTCCATGTCGTCGGCGGACCCGGGCACGACCTCGGCCACGTGCTCGGTCACCGTGGCGGGCCGGGGGTCCGGCGCGGCGACGACGAGACGGGCCGGAACGGGTGTCCGGTCAGCCACCGGCCACTCCTCGTGGAAGTCCTCAGCCACCCGCGCCCCGCTGAACACGTCGTCCGGCTCGGGCTCGGCTTCGGCTGTCCGGTCAGCCACCTCGACCTCGGGCGCCTCGGGACCGGCCTCGTGGTCGGCCTCGGCGTCGCCCAGCGACGGCGCCGCCTCGACGAGCGGTGTCGGTGCCGCGGGGTTGGTGTCCGGCTCGGTGGCGAGCGGGCGGACGATCGTCGCGGCGGGCAGGTGGTCGACCTGTCCGACGGCGGCCAGCACGTCGACAAGCTCGGCATGTGGGGGAGCGGCGCGCAGGGCGGCGACGTGGGCGCGGTCCATGCGTCGGGCGGCCGCCCGCGCCCGGCGGCTGTCGCCGTGGCCGGACTCGGCCATGCGACGCACGACGAGCGCCCGGCGCGCGACGGCCAGGTATCGCCGGTCACGCCGGACCTCGGCCAACGTGCGCTCTGCCTGCTCGGCGCGAGCGGCCGTCAGCACGCGGTCCCACAGCCACGCGGCCACCAGGGGCGCAACGACGCGCACCGCGGCGGCCAGCACCGACCCGGGATCGGCGCTCCACGACGTCGAGCCGTCCGGCGCCGTCGTGGTGAGCTCGTGCACGCCAGCCAGCAGGCCGGACGTCGCGGACACGACCCACACGGCCACCGCGTCGGCGCCACCAGGCCGTCCGGCCAGCGCCGCCGCACGGGCCAGCAGGGCCGACGCGACGAGCGCGAGCTCGAGGAATCCGGCGAGGGCGACGGCCAGCACGAGCGGGAAGCGCAGCACGTCGACGGCCAGGGACGCCATGCCCTGCGCGGCGAGGATCGTCGGGATGATCGCGCCAACGGCGGCAACGACGGTTGCCTGGCGCCTCGCGCGGGCGGCGGCCGCGAGGGTCGACGTCGGGGCGCTCATCGGCGGGCCTCGCGCATCGTGCCGCAGATCACGTGCAGGGCCAGCAGGTCCATGAGCTGCAAGTCCTCGATGGTCAGCGTGTCGGCGTCGTCCGGCGTACGGCCGGTGTCACCTGAGGGGATGATGTGCATTGGGATTCCTCCACTTACCTGGGGGTGTCCTCGCCCCGGCGGTGTTCCAGCACCGTCGGGGCACTTTCGGTTGTGCGGTCAGTTCCTCCGCGCGTCGATCGCGGCTACCGCTCGTCTCGGAGCTTCGCGGTGAGTGCCGCGCGCACGGCCGGGTCGTCGTTTGCGCTGTCCAGCAGGGCACGCACGACGTCGCTGTGCGTGATCCGGGCGGCGCCGAGCTCGGCGCCGAGTTCGATGACCAGCAGCCGGAGCGCCTGGTACGCCTGCGGCTCAACGTCGATCGTCAACCGGACCGGCTTTGCCCGGGGGATCGGCTGCCGGGCCGCACCGCCCTTCGGCGTCGGCACCGGGACGTCGGCCAGCGTCGGCGCCTTCTTGGGCGCGCGGTCGGGGAGCTGCGCCGCGCGCGCGGCCAAGTCCTGCTTGGGTCGGGTCATGCTGCCACCTCCAGGGCTGCAATCTCGCGGGCGGCGTCGGCGTACGCGCCCAGGTCGGTCACGGGCGCAGCGAACGACTGCGCGTAGGACTCGCGACGGGGGATCGTCGCGGCGAGGACGTGGCGCCCTGCATCGGTGATGAGCTCGCGGAACGTCTCCGTGCTCCGCGCGTTGGCGATGGTGCGGTTCAGCAGCACCGCGGCGGCCGCCGGCTTCACGCGCAGCGGCTCCACCTCGTCGATCGCGGCCCACACGTCGGTCAGCCGCTCGTACTCCATCATCGTCGGCGCCATGGTGACGACGATCGCGTCAGCGGCACGCAGGGCCGAGTAGACGATCCCGGCGTTCTCGTCGAGCGGGGGAGTGTCGATGAGCACGACGTCCGTCGTCGCCGGCACGATGCCCGAGAGCCGCACGTGCAGGTTCTTGACGGGCAGGGCGAGCGTGGGAACCTCCCACTCGCCCAGCTCCGACCAACGGAGGGCCGATCCCTGGGGGTCGGCGTCGATCACCAGCACGCTGAGCCCTTGCGCCGCGTACGCGTGCGCCAAGTAGGCGCAGCTCGTCGTCTTGGCGCTCCCGCCCTTGAGATTCGTGACGGTGATGATCTTCACGACCTGGCCCCTTCCGAGAGTCCGACGTCCGTTGCCACCCAACCTAACGGGAGTACGCGGGTACTGCAATACTGAAACGCGCATCGGCGCGGCGCGTGTTGGCGCCCTCCGCTACGCTCCCCGACGACGGACGTTCCCCGGCACCGCTTCCCCCTGCGGCGGCCTGCGGGGACGTCCGTCAGTTCGTTGCAGCTCTGGCGCATCGATGCGGCGGCCGGCGCGCGAAAATCGCTACCGCGCTCCCGGGGTGGCTGGCAGGGGGCTCCCGGACCAGGTGCACCGTGTTGGCTCGCGTACGCCTTCCGGGGCTGTGGCCGGGTCGGGCGCAGCTTCGCGAGGAGTCCAGTCGGAGAGGGCCGTCACCGATTGCGTAGCGGACGGCGCTGCGCGCCGGCTGTGCTGGTCTGGGCCGCTTC
>NZ_JBHVMH010000030.1:0-20645 GCF_042797035.1 Cellulosimicrobium sp. NPDC057862 | reverse complement strand
GTACTGCCCTGGAGACGGGGTGGGAGAGTAGGACGCCGCCGGACAACCCTTCACCGAAGGCCCACCCCACACGGGGTGGGCCTTCGGCATTTCCGGACGTTTGCGCGGGCGGCCCTCATCAGGGCCTGCTGCGCCGACGTCGCGCCGCAGCACTCCCGTCGCTGACGTCCCGTGTGACGTCGGAGCCGACGTGGGAAGATGGCCTGCGCAAACTTCACAACGAGAGGTAACCCTGGTGAACGACACCTCCCACGAGTCCGAGTCGGACCGCCCGTCCTCAGGCGGCGACCGGGGTGGACGCCGCGACCGCGATGGTCGACAGGGCCCTTCCCGCGACGCGCGGGGCGCCGGCCGCAGCCAGTCCGGCGCGGGCTCCGGGGACGGCGACCGTCGTCGGAGCGGCGGTGACGCTGCGCGCCGCGGCTCGGGTGAGGGTCGTGGACGGCAGGACGGGGGGTACCGCGGACGGCCGGAGGGTGGTCGCGGACGTCCCGAGGGTGGCCGCTCCGACCGGGGGCAGGGAGGCCCGGGTCCTGACCGTCGAGGCAGCAGCGACCGGCCGGACCGTGACCGCCGCGAGGGCGATCGTCGGGACGGGGCACGTCGTGACGGACGTGGGACGTCCGGGGCGCGCGGTGCCGGTTACCAGCGGCCGACGCGTCCGGGGGACGGTGAACGTGGTCGGTATGACCGCGACTCCGCCGACCGCCGTCGGGACGGGTCGGGTCCTCGTGACGACCGCCGAGGCGGCGAGCGTCGCGGGCACGCCCCGCGTGCGGGGGCGGGGCGGGAACGGGACGGCTTCGACCGTCGCCCGGAGCCACGCCACCCCGCGGGGCCGGCGATCCCCGACGAGGTGCAGATCTCTCAGCTCGACCGCGCAGCTCGCGGCCGCCTGCGGACGCTGAGCAAGGAGACGGCCGAGGTCGTCGGGCGTCACCTCGTCATGGCCGGGCGTCTCATCGACTCCGACCCGGAGCTCGCGTACGAGCACGCGCAGGCCGCCGTGCGTCGTGCGGGCCGGGTCGACGTCGCGCGCGAGGCTGCCGGTCTCACGGCCTACGCGACCGGTCGGTACGCGGAGGCGCTCCGTGAGCTGCGCACGGTGCGACGCCTCAACGGGTCGTCCGAGCACCTGCCGATCATGGCCGACTGCGAGCGCGGGCTCGGCCGTCCGGAGCGCGCGCTCGCGCTCGCGGCGTCGGAGGAGGCCGCGACCCTGGACGACGTCGGGCGCACGGAGCTCGCGATCGTCGTGAGCGGTGCACGCGTCGACCTCGACGAGCTCGACGCGGCACTCGCGGCGCTCGAGCAGGTCCCCGCGGTCGGGACCCGGGGCGAGCTCGGTGCGCGCGTCCTCCAGGCGCGCGCGTCGGTGCTCGAGCTCGCCGGTCGGACCGCGGAGGCTGCGGAGATCCTCGCAGGCATCGACGCGAGCCTGCTCGCCGCGGCGCTGGGCGAGGAGGACGACGACGTGGTGGTCTACGACCTCACGGACGAGATCGACGAGGCGGACGAGCCCGGCGAGCAGGCGTCCGACGCGACGCCGTCGGACGAGGACGACCGGTGAGCGCCGGCCTCCTCGGGTGCGACGTCGCGCTGGCCGACCGGTACGACCTCGCGCTCGTCGACCTCGACGGGGTGGCATACCGCGGGCACGAGCCGATCGAGCACGCGGCGGAGGGTCTGACCACGGCGCGCTCGCGCGGGCTGCGGCTCGTGTTCGTCACGAACAACGCGTCCCGTGAGCCCGGGTCGGTGGCCGAGCAGCTCACGGGCCTCGACATCCCCACCTCGGCGGACGAGGTCATGACGGCCGCGCAGGCGGCGGCCGCGCTCTTGCGGACCCGCCTCGAGCCGGGCGCGCGCGTCCTCGTGATCGGCGGGGCCGGTCTCGTGACGGCCGTCCACGACGCCGGCTTCATCCTCGTGGAGAGCGCCGACGACGAGCCGGACGCCGTGGCGCAGGGCTTCGCACCGGAGCTCGGGTGGGCACAGCTCGCCGAGGCGGCGTACGCCGTCCAGCGGGGCGCGTGGCACGTCGCGAGCAACCTCGACCTGTCGCTGCCGACCGCGCGGGGTTTCGCTCCGGGCAACGGGTCCCTGGTCGGCGCGGTGCGCGCCGCGACGGGCGTCGAGCCCGACAGCGCGGGCAAGCCGTCGCCGACCATGTACCGGCTCGCGATCGAGCGCGCGGGCGCCGAGGCGCCGCTCGTCGTCGGGGACCGGCTGGACACGGACCTCGCGGGCGCCCGCGCGGGTGGCTATCCCGGTCTGCACGTCCTCACGGGCGTGAGCACGGCGAGGGACACGATCCTCGCGGAGCCGCACCTGCGGCCCCACTACGTAGGCGCCGACCTGCGCAGCCTCCTCGAGCCCCACCCGGTGCCCGTGCGCACGGACGCCGGCTGGTGGTCCTGCGGCGACAGCGCGGCCCGGGTCGACGACGGCGCGCTGCGCCTGGACGTGCGCGGCACCGCGACGGTCGACACGGTCCGGGCGGCGGCGGCCGCGTCCTGGGCGTCGGCCGACGCGGGGCTTCCCGTGGACCCGTCGACGGTCCCCGAGCTGCCCGTCGGGACCCAC
Organism: Cellulosimicrobium sp. NPDC057862; assembly: GCF_042797035.1. NCBI lineage: Bacteria > Bacillati > Actinomycetota > Actinomycetes > Micrococcales > Promicromonosporaceae > Cellulosimicrobium > Cellulosimicrobium sp. NPDC057862. The sequence continues at coordinate 18,059 of NZ_JBHVMH010000030.1, read as the reverse complement.
TGATCCCGCCCGCCGGGCGGCGCGACGCGCCGCGTAGCACCTGGCGACGGACGTGCCCGTGCGTGGGACGCAACCGGTAGCGTGGTCCGGGATGCCCGGTCAGGCCCGGGCGACGTTCGTGGAGCCCGACAGACAGGAGGCAGGACATGACGGACGGTCCGCTGCGTCCGGTTCCCGGCCCGCCTCCTGGCGGACGGCCGGAGCGTTCGGCGAACGGCCGGGACGGCGAGGAGCAGTCCCCGGCCGCCGACCTGCTCGACAACCCGCTCGACGCCGCGCTCGGACGGATCGACGGACTGGAGGGGCTCGCCACCGCCGACCACGTGGGGGTGCTGGAGGCCGTGCACGACGCGCTGGTCGCCGAGCTCGCCCGCACGGAGGACTGAGCGTGGCGGAGCGCACCGGTGCCCGCCTCGACGGCGAGCTCGTCCGGCGCGGGCTCGCGAGGTCGCGCCGGCAGGCCGCCGAGCTCGTGGCCGCGGGCCGGGTGACGCGCGGCGGGTCGGTCGTGACCAAGCCCTCGACCGTCGTCGGGCCGGAGGACCTGCTCGCGGTGGCGCCGGACCCGGAAGACCCCGGCTACGCCTCGCGTGCCGCGTTCAAGCTCGCCGGGGTCCTCGAGGCGCTGGACGCGCTCGACCCTGCCGGCGCGCCGCCCCGGCCCCCCGCCGTCGACGGCGCGCGGTGCCTCGACCTCGGGGCGTCGACCGGGGGCTTCACGGACGTCCTGCTGCGCCGCGGTGCGCGCGAGGTCGTGGCGGTCGACGTCGGGCACGACCAGCTCGTGCCCGCCCTGCGCGCCGACCCGCGGGTCCGGGTGCACGAGGGGCTCAACGTCCGCGACCTGGCGCCCGAGCACGTCGGCGCCGTGCCCGACCTCGTCGTCGGCGACCTGTCGTTCATCTCGCTCGCGATGGTGCTGCCCGCCGTCGCGGGTGTCGTGGGCCCGGGCTCCGACCTGCTCCTGCTCGTCAAGCCGCAGTTCGAGGTCGGCCGGGAGCGCCTCGGGAGCGGCGGCGTCGTGCGCGACCCCGCCCTCCACGTCGAGGTCGTCGCCGCGGTCGGGCGGCACGCAGCGGTCGTCGGACTGCGCCCGCTCGCCGTCGTGCCGAGCCCGCTGCCCGGACCGAGCGGGAACCGCGAGTACTTCTGGTGGCTGCGGGCCGGCGACCCCGGCCGCGCCGACGGCGCCGCGCTCGAGGACTCTGCGCTGGAGGACGCCGCTGCCGAGGCGGTGGCCTGGCAGCCCGCGCCCGACGGCGGCCCGCCGCCCGTCGTGCTCGTCTCCCGGTCCGTGCCGGACGGGCCGAGGCCGACGCGGGACGCCGCCCCGCCCGACCGACCCTTGACTGGAGGAGCACCGTGACGCGACGCGTGCTGATCGTGACCCACGGCGGCCGCCCCGAGGCGGTCGTCGCGCTGCACGAGGCGGTGACCGAGCTCGAGCGCGCCGGGTTCACCGTGACGCTGCACGACGACGACCTCGCGGAGAGGTTCGGCGACCACATGGCGCGCACACGTGCGCGCGAGGGCGTCGCGGAGTCCGAGGTCGTCATGGTCCTCGGCGGCGACGGCACGATCCTGCGTGCCGCCGAGCTCACGCACGGGACCGGGGTGCCGCTGCTCGGCGTCAACCTCGGGCACGTGGGGTTCCTCGCCGAGAGCGAGCGCGAGGACCTGCGCGCGGCCGTGGGGCGGCTCGCGGCGTACGACTACACGGTCGAGGAACGGACGATCGTCGAGGTGCGTGCCTACCTGCCCGGCGAGCCCGAGCCGCTCGTGGGGTGGGCGCTCAACGAGGCGACGGTCGAGAAGGCGCAGCGGGAGCGCATGATCGAGGTCGTGCTCGGGGTCGACGGCCGCCCGCTGTCGTCGTTCGGGTGCGACGGCGTCGTGACGGCGACCGCGACCGGCTCGACGGCGCACGCGTTCTCGGCGGGCGGGCCGGTGATGTGGCCGGACGTCGACGCGGTGCTCGTCGTGCCGCTCGCGGCCCACGCGCTCTTCGCCCGACCGCTCGTCGTGGGCCCGCGCTCGACGATCACGGTCGACGTGCTCGCCGACTCGGCGTCGTCGGGCGTGCTCACGTGCGACGGCCGTCGGCGTATCGACCTGCCCAACGGGTCGCGGGTCGAGGTCCGGCGCTCCGACACACCCCTGCGCCTCGCACGGCTCAGCACGGCCCCGTTCACGGACCGCCTGGTGTCCAAGTTCTCGCTCCCCGTGGTGGGGTGGCGCGAGCGCGCGGCGAGCGTGGCCGCGACGGCGGGCACGACGGCGGAGCGGGCCGCGGCGGCGGAGGCGAGCAGGGCGCCGGGGGACCAGGACGTCACGGACGAGGAGGAGTGAGCGTGCTCGAGGAGATCGCGATCGAGAACCTCGGCGTCATCCGGTCGGCCCGGGTCCCGGTCGGGGCGGGCCTGACCGTGATCACGGGCGAGACGGGCGCGGGCAAGACCATGGTGCTCACCGGTCTCGGTCTGCTCATGGGCGGCAAGGCGGACCCGGCGACGGTGCGCCCGGGTGCGTCGAGCGCGGTCGTGGAGGGGCGCGTGCGCGTCACCGACCGGCCCTCGGTCGCGCAGCGGGTCGACGACGCGGGCGGGCAGGTGGACGACGACGGCACGGTCGTCATCCTGCGCACGGTCGCGGCGGAGGGACGCTCGCGCGCGCACCTCGGCGGCCGCAGCGTCCCTCAGGGCGTGCTCGCGGAGATCGCCGACGACCTCGTGACGGTCCACGGGCAGTCCGACCAGCTCCGGCTGCGGACCGCGAGCCGGCAGCGCGTCGCGCTCGACGCGTTCGCGGGCCCCGCGCACGCGGAGCTGCTGGCGCAGTACCGCGACGCGTGGGCCGAGCGGACGGCGCTCCAGGCGGAGATCGACGACATCGAGACGCGCGCCGGGGAGCGCGCCCGGGAGGCGGAGCTGCTCCGCCTGGGGCTGGCGGAGGTCGAGCGGGTCGCCCCGCAGCCCGGCGAGGACGCCGAGCTGACGGCCCTGGTGGCACGCCTGGGGAACGTCGAGGAGCTGCGGGTCGCGGCCCAGCTCGCGCACGACGCCGTCGCCGGTGACGAGGCGGCGGAGCCGCAGGAGAACGCTGTCGTCTCGGTCGACCGGGCGCGGCGCGCGCTCGAGTCGGTGGCCGGGACGGACCCGGAGCTCGCGCGGCTCGCCGAGCGGCTCGCGGAGGTGGGCTACGTGCTCGCCGACGTCGCGACGGAGATCTCGGGCTACGTCGAGGACCTCGCGGCCGACCCCGCCGGGCTCGAGAGCGCGCACGCGCGCCTCGCCGAGCTCGGGACGCTCACGCGCAGCTACGGCGAGTCGGTCGACGACGTGCTCGCCTGGGCGAGCGACGCCGGGCTGCGGCTCCTCGACCTGGACGACGGCGGCGAGCGGCTCCACGCGTCGATCGTGCGCCGCGACGAGCTCGACGCGGAGCTGGACCGCCTCGGGACGGCGATCACGGCCTCGCGCGAGCGCGCCGCGGCCGAGCTCGCGAGCGCGGTGACCGACGAGCTGCGCGGGCTGGCCATGGGCGGCGCGAGCCTCGTGGTCGACGTCGAGCGGGCCGAGGAGCCCGGCCCCTGGGGCGTCGACGTGGTGACCTTCTCGCTCGTCGCGCACGCAGGTGCGCCGGCTCGGCCTCTCGGCAAGGGCGCGTCGGGCGGCGAGCTCTCCCGCGTCATGCTCGCGATCGAGGTCGCGCTCGCGACCGCGGCGGTCGACGGCACCGGGCAGGTGCTCCCGACGTTCGTCTTCGACGAGGTCGACGCGGGCGTCGGCGGCAAGGCGGCGGTCGAGGTCGGACGTCGGCTCGCGTCGCTCGCCACGCGTGCCCAGGTGGTCGTCGTGACGCACCTGGCACAGGTCGCGGCGTTCGCCGACGTCCAGCTCGTGGTGACGAAGTCGTCGGGAGCCGGATCCGAGGACGGGCCCGACGACGCGGCGGCTGCCGTCACCGTCACAGGTGTGCGCGAGGTCACGGGGGACGAGCGCGTCCGCGAGCTCGCGCGGATGCTCTCCGGCCAGGAGGACTCCGACGCGGCCCGCCGTCACGCGGTGGAGCTTCTGGAGTCGTCGGTCGTGGGACGATAGGGCACGATGAGACTCACTCTGCGCAAAGCCTCCCTGCCGGAGGCCGGGTCCGGCACGCTCGGCCCGGCCAAGGTCGACGCGCGCACCAAGGCGCTCACGAAGCGGCTCCAGCCGGGGGACGTCGCGGTGATCGACCACGTCGACATCGACCGCGTCGCCGCCGACGCCCTCGTCGCTGCCAAGCCGTCCGCCGTCCTCAACGCCGCCAAGTCGGTCTCGGGCCGCTACCCGAACCTGGGTCCCGACGTCCTCGTCGAGGCAGGGATCGTGCTCGTGGACGACCTCGGCCCGGCGATCATGGCCGTCCCCGACGGCCGGGAGCTGCGGCTCGACGGCGGCAAGGTCTACCTGGGCGACGACCTCGTGGCGGAGGGCGTCCTCCAGAGCGAGGAGACGGTCGCCCGCAGCCTCGAGGAGGCGCGCGCCAACCTCTCGGTCGAGATCGAGTCGTTCGCCGAGAACACGATGAACTACCTGCGGCGCGAGCGCGACCTGCTGCTCGACGGCGTCGGCGTCCCGGACATCCGCACGCCGATCGACGGTCGGCAGGTGCTCATCGTGGTGCGCGGCTACCACTACCGCGAGGACCTCGCGACGCTGCGCCCCTACATCACGGAGTACCGGCCGGTCCTCATCGGCGTGGACGGCGGCGCGGACGCGATCCTCGACGCCGGCTGGAAGCCGGACATGATCGTCGGCGACATGGACTCGGTGTCCGACCGCGCGCTGAGCAGCGGCGCCGAGGTCGTGGTGCACGCGTACCGCGACGGCAAGGCGCCGGGGCTGGAGCGCGTCCAGGAGCTCGGCGTCGAGCCGGTCGTGTTCCCGGCGACGGGCACGAGCGAGGACATCGCGATGCTCCTCGCCGACGACAAGGGCGCCGAGGTCATCGTCGCCGTCGGGACGCACGCCACCCTCGTGGAGTTCCTCGACAAGGGCCGCGCGGGGATGGCGAGCACGTTCCTCACCCGGCTGCGCGTCGGCGGCAAGCTCGTCGACGCGAAGGGCGTCTCCCGCCTGTACCGGCACCGGATCTCCAACCTCCAGCTCTGGCTCCTGTCGATCGCGGGGCTCCTCGCCGTCGTCGCGGCGCTGTGGTCGACGGCGGCGGGCCAGACGTTCTTCGGGATCGTGGGCGCCCGGTTCGACGACCTCTGGTCGTGGATCGGGTCGCTCTTCGCGGGCGGCGGCTGACCCCGACCGGGCCGACGCCGCCGTCGGCCCGCGCGCCGGTCGCTCCCGACCGCGCACGACCCGCGCTCCCTGACCTTGCCAGCACGCAGCAGCACGAACCGAAGGACACCACCGCACAGTGATCGACTTCAGGTACCACATCGTCTCGTTGATCTCGGTCTTCCTGGCCCTGGCCGTCGGGATCATCCTCGGCGCCGGTCCGCTCCAGGGCGCCATCGGCGACCAGCTCACCGGACAGGTGGAGCAGCTGCGCACCGAGCGCAACGAGCTCCGCGACCAGCTCGACGAGGCGAACGTGACGCTCGGCAACGACTCGCGGTACATCGAGGCGGCAGGGCCGCAGCTCGTGGCCGGGTCGCTCCAGGACCGTCGTGTCGCCGTCGTCGACCTGGACGGGGCGGACAACGAGCGGGACGACGCGATCGCCGAGCAGCTCGAGACGGCCGGCGCGTCGGTGGTCGGCCACGTCCGGCTGACGGACGCGTGGACGAGCCAGGACGAGGAGAGCGCGCGCCAGACGGTGGCCGAGGGCCTCGGCGAGAAGCTGGGCGAGGTCCCGCAGGACGCGACCCCCGAGCAGCGGCTCGCCCGCGCCCTCGCGCTCGCGCTCACCGGGTCCACTCCCACGAGCTCCGAGGAGCGCAGCCCGGAGGCCATCGAGCTCGAGGCGCTCCTGGAGCGTTTCGCGCTCGTCGACGTGGTGTCCGAGCAGACCCTGCCGGCCGACGTCGTCCTGCTGCTGGGCGGACCCGCCCCCGAGCAGGCCGCCCCGGCGGCTGAGGGGGAGGAGGCGCCCGCGCCCGACACGTACGTCGTCGACATCGAGGTCCAGGTCGCCGTCGCCGCGCAGGAGGTCGCCGAGGCGGCGCTCGTCGCCGGCCCGACGGCGGTGAGCGGCGACGTCGTGTCGACCATCCGGGCGAACGACGACCTCGCCGCGTCGATCTCCACCGTGAGCGGGATCGAGGCGGAGCCGGGCCGGATCAACGTCCCGCTCGCCCTCGCGGCGCGCATCGCGGACCAGGTCGGGCAGTACGGGTTCGAGGAGAGCGCGACGGCGGTCCTCCCTCCGGCCGTCGAGCTCCCGCCGGTGACGCGCACGACGTCGTCCGACGCGGGCGCCCAGGACGCCGCGACGGACGACACGGCGGACGACGGCGCCGCCGACGTCGAGCAGACCGCCGGCGCGGGGGAGAGCTGAGGTGGCGCGCACGCTGCGCACCCTCGCCGCGGCCGGGGTCGCCGCCGTCGTGACCGCGGCGGCCCGGCGCGCGGCCGGGTCGCGCCCGCCGGGCGGCGCGGGTCGTTGGACACGCACCAACCACCGCGGTGAGCCGATCAGCCTGCTGGAGGGTCCGACGGTCGCCGCCGGCCTCGTCGCCGGGACGCTCGCGGCGGGGGGCGACGCCCGGACGCGCGGTGCGGTCGCCCTCGCGACGGCGAGCGCGGGCGCGTTCGGCCTCGTGGACGACCTCGCGGAGGACACGTCGACCCGGACGAAGGGCCTGCGCGGTCATCTCGGCGCGCTCGCCGAGGGTCGTGTGACGACGGGCGCGATGAAGATCCTCGGGATCAGCGGGGTCTCGCTCGTCGCGGCCGCGATCGGGACGCGTCGCACGGGCGGGGCGTTCGGCCACCTCGTGGACGTCGGCGTGAACGGCGCGCTCATGGCCGGCACGGCCAACCTGCTCAACCTCCTGGACCTGCGCCCGGGCCGCGCGCTCAAGGCCGCCGGGGTGGCGTCCGTACCGTTCCTCGGGACGTCCGTGGCCCCGACGACGGGCGCGGTCCTCGGGGCTGCCGTCGCCGCGGCACCCGGCGACCTGGGCGAGCGCGACATGCTCGGCGACTGCGGCGCGAACGCGCTCGGCGCCGCGCTCGGCTCGCAGGTCGCGTTCGCCGCGCCCCGCTCGGTGCGCTGGCTCGCGCTCGCGGGCGTGGTGGGTCTGACCCTGGCGAGCGAGAAGGTGAGCTTCTCGACGGTCATCGAGGGCAACGACGTGCTGCGGCGCGTGGACACGTGGGGCCGGCGCCCGGCGTGAGCGCGCGGGCGGGGCGGCTGCGCGCCGCCACGGGCACCCTGGCGGGCGCCGCCGCGATGATCACGCTCGTGACGATCGCGAGCCGGCTCGTCGGCTTCGCGCGGTCGCTCGTGCAGTCCGCCGCGGTCGGCACCGAGGGCGTCGGGTCGGCGTACACCGCGGCGAACCTCCTGCCGAACGTCCTCTTCGAGGTCGCGGCGGGAGGGGCGCTCGCCGGGTCGGTCGTGCCGCTGCTCGCCGGGCCCATCGCCCGGCGCGCGGGTGCCGACGTCTCGCGCATCGCCTCGGCGCTGCTCGGGTGGACGCTCGTCGCGCTCGTCCCGCTCGGGGGGCTGCTCGCGCTCCTCGCGCAGCCGATCGCCGGACTCCTCATGCGCGAGCATCCTGAGCTCGTCGACGTCACGGCGACCTTCGTGCGCGTGTTCGCCCTCCAGGTGCCGCTCTACGGGCTCGCGGTCGTGCTCGGGAGCGTCCTGCAGGCGCACAAGCGCTTCTTCTGGCAGGCGTTCTCGCCGCTCCTGTCGAGCCTCGCGGTCATCGCGGTCTTCCTCGTGTTCGCAGGGCTCGCCGACGGCAACCAGAACGACGTCGCCGCGCTCTCGGGCGAGGCCATCGCCTGGCTCGGCTGGGGCACGACGGCGGGCGTGGCGGTCCTCGCGCTGCCGCTCGTCCTCCCGGTGCACCGGCTGGGCGTCCGGCTGCGGCCCACCCTGCGCTTCCCCGGCGGCGAAGGAGCGCGCGCCCGCAACCTCGCGTTCGCGGGGATCGGGGCGCTCGTCGCGCAGCAGCTCTCGGTCCTCGCGATCCTGGGGGCGTCCTACCGGTTCGGGCCCGAGCAGACCTTCCCGACGTACTGGTACGCGCAGCAGGTGTACCTGTTGCCCTACGCGGTGCTGGCGTTCCCGCTCGCAACGAGTGCCTTCCCGCGCCTCGCCGAGCACGTCGCGCACGCGCGCCACGACGCGTACCGGCGCCTCCTCGCGACCACGACGCGCACGCTGGTCGTCGTGGCCGGCCTGGGCGCCGCGGCCCTGATCGCGGCGTCCGCGGCCGTCGAGGCGGTGTTCGCCCAGATCGCCACGGGCTCGGTCGCGGGCCTCGGGGGCGCGGTCGCCGGCATGGCCGTCGGCATCGTCGGCTTCTCGCTGATCCTGCACCTCTCGCGTGCGCTGTACACGATCGACCACCAGCGCGTCGCGGTGGTCGCGACCGCCGCGGGGTGGCTTGTGGTGGCCGCGACCGCCTACGTCCTGCCGGCCGTCACCGGCGTCCGCGACCAGGCAGGGGTGCTGCTCCAGCTCGGGCTCGCGACCACGGTCGGGATGTCGGTCGCGGGAGCCGGGCTCCTCGTCGCGACGCGACGGTACGCCGGTCCGGAGGCGACGCACGGCGTGCCGCGGACCCTCGTCGTCGTCGCGGTGGGCGTCGCCCTCGGCGCCCTGGCCGGCTCGGCGGTCTCCGGCGCGCTCCTGCCCGACGGCGCGGGCTGGCTGCCCGCGATCGGGGTCGGGGTGCTCGCCGCGGTCGTGGCGGGGGTGGTCGTCGTCGGGGTGTCGCTCGTGGGGGACCGCGCGGCCCTGCTCGGCCTCCTGCGTCGTGGGCTGACGGGCGGCGCACCCGACGACGACCCGACCCCGTAACCGTCCGGCGGCGCCCGCCCGGGACGTGGCGCGTCGCACTGCCCCGTCCGCATGCCGTCGTCGGGCACGCTGTTAGGATGGAGTTCCGTGGCAGACCTCCTGAACCGGCCCTCCTCCCGCCTCAACACCTCGGGCGCTCGCTCCGAGCACCGCACCGCGCACGTCTTCGTCACCGGCGGCGTCGCCTCCTCGCTCGGCAAGGGCCTCACGGCATCCAGCCTCGGTCGTCTGCTCCGCTCGCGCGGCCTGCGCGTCACCATGCAGAAGCTCGACCCGTACCTCAACGTGGATCCCGGGACGATGAACCCGTTCCAGCACGGCGAGGTGTTCGTCACCGAGGACGGCGCCGAGACGGACCTCGACATCGGCCACTACGAGCGCTTCCTCGACGTCGACCTCGAGGCCACCGCGAACGTCACGACCGGGCAGGTCTACTCCCAGGTCATCGCGCGCGAGCGGCGCGGCGAGTACCTCGGCGACACGGTCCAGGTCATCCCGCACATCACCGACGAGATCAAGGCGCGCATGCGCGCCCAGGCCGGTGAGGACGTCGACGTCATCATCACCGAGATCGGCGGCACCGTCGGCGACATCGAGTCGCAGCCGTTCCTCGAGGCCGCGCGCCAGGTCCGCCACGAGCTGGGCCGCGACGACGTGTTCTTCCTCCACGTCTCGCTCGTGCCGTACATCGGCCCGTCGGGCGAGCTCAAGACGAAGCCGACGCAGCACTCGGTCGCCGCGCTGCGCTCGATCGGTATCCAGCCCGACGCGATCGTGCTCCGCGCGGACCGCGTGGTCCCCGAGCCGGTCAAGCGCAAGATCGCGCTCATGTGCGACGTCGACAACGAGGCCGTCGTCAACGCGGTCGACGCGCCGAGCATCTACGACATCCCGCGCGTGCTGCACTCCGAGGGGCTCGACGCGTACGTCGTGCGCCGCCTCGGCCTGCCGTTCCACGACGTCGACTGGGACGGCTGGAGCCAGCTCCTCGAGCGCGTGCACCAGCCCGCCCACCGCGTCGAGGTCGCGCTCGTCGGCAAGTACATCGACCTCCCGGACGCGTACCTCTCCGTCACCGAGGCGCTGCGTGCCGGCGGGTTCGCGAACGACGCGAAGGTCACCATCCGCTGGGTCGCCTCCGACGAGTGCCAGACCCCCGCCGGTGCGGACGACGCCCTGCACGGCGTGGACGCCGTCCTCGTGCCCGGCGGGTTCGGCGTGCGCGGCATCGAGGGCAAGCTCGGCGCGCTGCGCTGGGCGCGCGAGAACAAGGTCCCGACGCTCGGGATCTGCCTCGGCCTCCAGTCGATGGTCATCGAGTACGCGCGCAACGTGCTCGGCATCGACGACGCCTCCTCGACGGAGTTCGACCCGGGCACCTCCCACCCCGTCATCGCGACGATGGAGGAGCAGCTCGCGATCGTCGGCGGCGACGGCGACCTGGGCGGCACGATGCGCCTCGGGTCGTACGAGGCCGCGCTCACGCCCGGCTCGGTCGTCGCCAAGGCCTACGGCTCGGAGCGCGTCTCGGAGCGCCACCGCCACCGTTACGAGGTGAACAACACCTACCGCAAGCAGCTCGAGGAGGCGGGGCTCGTGATCAGCGGGACGTCGCCCGACTCGTCGCTCGTCGAGTTCGTCGAGCTCCCCGCGGACGTGCACCCGTACTACGTGAGCACGCAGGCGCACCCGGAGTTCAAGTCGCGCCCGACGCGCTCGCACCCGCTCTTCACGGGCCTCATCGGCGCCGCGCTCGAGAACCAGGCGGACTGAGTGGGCACCGAGGCGAGCGCTCCGTCGCCTGCGGAGCGCCCCACGGTCGACGCGCTCGCGCCGCGCCCGGTCGCGGAGACGTCGGTCGTGCACCACGGTCGCGTCTTCGACCTCCGCTCCGACGTCGTCGAGCTCGACGACGGGCAGGTCACGCGGGAGTACCTCGACCACCCGGGCGCCGTGGCGATCGTCGCGCTGGACGACGAGGAGCGCGTGCTCCTGCTGCGCCAGTACCGCCACCCCGTCCGGCGCGAGCTGTGGGAGGTGCCGGCGGGCCTGCTCGACGTCGTCGGGGAGGACGGGCGGCTCGCCGCGGCGCGCGAGCTCGCCGAGGAGTCCGACCTCCAGGCCGCGCGCTGGGACGTCCTCGTCGACTACTTCACGACGCCCGGCGGCTCGAACGAGGCGCTGCGCGTCTTCCTCGCGCGGGACCTGTCGCCCGTCCCCGACGACGAGCGGTTCGAGCGCGAGGCCGAGGAGCGCGACATGGAGCTGCGCTGGGTGCCGCTCGACGAGGCGCTGCGCGGCGTCCTCGCGGGCGAGCTGCACAACCCGTCGGCCGTCGTCGGGATCCTCGCCGCCGCCGCGTCCCGCGCGGACGGCTGGGCGTCGCTGCGTCCGGCCGACGCGCCGTGGCCGGAGCGCCGCGGCGGCTGACGGTCCCGGGCCGACGGCCGGTGCACCGGTTCGGGTAGCGTCGTGGGGCGTGGGCTTCCCTCTTCCCGAGCTCGTCCCCGTCCCGGCCGGCCGGCTCGAGGTCGTCGACGCGCGCACCCGAGAGTCACGCTCCGTCGTGCTGGAGCCGTTCCACGTCGCTCGCACCCCGGTGACCGTCGGGCACCACCGTGCTGTCCTCGACGCCGACCCCCTCCGCCCGCGTCCTGGGGGCGATCCGTCGGCCGTCGACGACGACGTCCCCGTGCACGGGGTGACGTGGTTCGAGGCGGTGCGCTGGTGCAACGCGGCGTCCCGGGTGGCGGGCCTGGACCCTGCGTACCGGGTCGAGGGGCGGGACGTGCGCTGGGACGTACGGTCCGCGGGGTACCGGCTCCCGACCGAGGCCGAGTGGGAGCACGCCTGCCGCGCCGGGACGAGCGGCCCACGCTACGGGCCGGTCGGCGACGTCGCCTGGACCGCGGACGACGACGTCGACGGTCCACGCCCCGTCGCCACGCGGCTCCCGAACGCGTTCGGTGTCCACGACATGCTCGGCAACGTCTGGGAGTGGTGCTGGGACTACGCCGACACCGCGCGCTATGGCGAGTACCGGAGCCTGCGGGGCGGTGGCTGGGCGGACCGGCCCTGGAGCGTGCGCGCGGGCGTGCGCCGTGGCAGCGCGCCCGACGCACGGATCGAGGACGTCGGGCTCCGGGTCGCGCGGGGTGCCGTGGGCGAGCCGGGTGTCCCCGCTGCCCAGGGCTGGTCGGACGCGGCGGACCGGGCCCGGGCGCGGGTGCCGGGCCTCCTGCCCCTCGGGTGGACGCCGTTGACGTTCCCTTCCGCTGCCCTGGCGCCAACACGTCCCGCGACGCCGCCGGTGCCGGGGACTAAGGTCTGACGACGTGCCCGCACCCGACGCCCCGACCCCACCGGGGGACGCGCTCGTCCGCGTCCTCGGTCCGGTGCGCGTGCCCGGGCCCGACGGCGTGCTCGTCGCCCCGCGCGGGTCGCGGGCGGCCGCGTTCGTCGCAGCGCTCGCGCTCGCAGGCGGCCGGACCCTGGCCGTGGCGACGCTGGTCGAGGACCTGTGGGGGCTCGACGCGCCGCAGGACCCGCGCGCCGCGCTCCAGAACCTCGTCTCGCGGCTCCGGCGGGACGCCGCGTCGGGGACCGTCCTCTCGCGCGCGGGCGGCTACGCCCTCGGTGTGCGGAGCGACCTCGACCGCGCGCGCCGTGCGCTCGCCGACGCCCGGTCGGTCGCGCACGGCGGGTCCGCCGCGGGCGGCCAGGCCGGCGAGGGCGCCGGGGGGAGCGTGGCCGACCTGCGGGGCGCGCTCGCGCTGTGGCACGACGAGGAGCCGGGCGCCGACGTGCCCGGACCCGTCGGGCAGGCGCTGCACGTGGAGGCGGCGCGGCTGCACGACGGGCTCACGGTCGCGTTGCGGTCCGCCGCGGCCGCTGCCGGGGACCAGGAGACCGTCGTCGCGCTCGCGACCGCGGTGCTCCAGCGCGACGAGACCGACGAGGACGCCGCGCGCGACCTCATGACGGCGCTCGCGGCGTCGGGCCGGGCGCGCGAGGCGCTCGCCGCGTACGCGCGTGTCCGCCACGCGCTCGTCCGAGAGCTCGGCACGGACCCGGCCCCGGACCTCCAGCGGCTCGCCGCCGACCTGCTCGACCGCCCGCCCGGTGCGGGCGACCCACCACGCGCGTCTGCACCGGCCGACGACCCGGGCGCGCTGGCCGCGGCCTCGGGCGCCGCTGCGGGTTCGGCCACCGGCGTCATCGGTGCGCGCGCGACCCAGGTCCGTGGCGTGCGCGTGGCGCCCGACGCGCTCGTCGGGCGGGGCGACGACGTCGAGCGCGTGCGAGACGCGCTCGCCCGGTCCCGGCTCGTCACGGTCCTCGGCCCGGGCGGGCTCGGCAAGACGCGCCTCGCGCAGGAGGTCGCGCGGCGTGCGGCCGCGACCGGGACGGCCGACCTCGTGGTCGTCGTCGAGCTCGCGGGCGTGCGGGCGGACGAGGACGTCGTCGTGGCCCTCGCGGACGGGCTGGGGATCTCCCCGCCCGGACGTACCGGCCGGCTCGCCGACCGCCTCGTGGCGCCGGAGCTGCGCGAGCAGGTGCTCGACCGCGTGCGGGGGCGCGACGCCCTGCTCGTCCTGGACAACTGCGAGCACGTCCTGGACGGCGCGGCGCGCTGGGCCGCCGACCTGCTCGGCGCCGCTCCGCACCTGACCGTCCTCACGACGAGCCGGTCGCCCCTGCGTCTCGCGGCCGAGCACGTGTACCCCCTCGACGCGCTGAGGGCGGACGGCGGGACCGGACCCGCCGTCCGCCTCTTCGTCGAGCGTGCCCGCGCCGTCCGGCCCGGCGCGAGCCTGCCGCCGGACGTCGTCGCCCGGCTGTGCGAGCGCCTCGACGGTCTCCCGCTCGCGATCGAGCTCGCCGCGGCCCGCGTGCGCACGATGAGCGTCGAGGACGTCGAGCGGCACCTCGACGAACGCTTCGCGCTCCTGCGCTCCGGCGACCGGCTCGCCCCCGACCGGCACCGCACGCTCGAGGCCGTGATCGAGTGGAGCTGGAACCTGCTGGCGGAGCCCGAGCAGGACCTGCTGTGCCGTGCGGCCGTGTTCCCGGACGGCTTCTCGGCCGAGGCAGCGCAGGCCGTGGCGGGCGACGCGCCTCCGGGAGGGCTGCTCGGCACTCCCGCGTGGGGGACCCTCGACGCGCTCGACGGGCTCGTCGCCCAGTCGCTCCTGCGGGTCACCGAGGAGGACGGGGTCGTGCGCTACCGGATGCTCGAGACCGTGCGGGAGTTCGGCGCGCTGCGGCTGCAGGACGCGGGCACGACCGCGGTGGCGCGCGAGGCGGTGCAGCGGTGGGCCGCCGCGCTCGCGGAACGCTGCGCGGACGCGCTCGTCGGAGGCGACCAGGCCGCCGCCGCGACCGACCTGCGGCGCGAGCAGGAGAACCTCCTCTTCGCGCTGCGCGAGGCGGTCCAGGACGAGCGGCCCGACGTCGTCGTGCGGGTGTTCGCCGCGCTCATGGGCTCCTGGCTCCTGCTCGGCATCGAGGACCAGGCCGCCGGACTCGTGGAGGTCGTGCTCGACTCGGTGGTCGGCTGGGAGGTCCCGCCCGAGGACGTCCAGCCCGCTGCCCTCGCGCTCGCCGCGGTCGCCGGGGCCGGGGCGTTCGCGCGCCCCGAGCTCACCGCCCGCGCGCTGGGTCGGCTGCGCCGGCTCCTGCGTCGGCCCGACGTCGGACCGCGCACCCGGGCGTTCGCCCGGCTCCTCACGGTGCGCAGCACCGAGGAGATGGAGTCCACGCTCGCGAGCCTGCGGGCCGACGACGACGCGTTCGTCGCGATGCTGGCCGAGTTCACGACGGCCCAGATGGCGGAGAACGAGGGACGCCTCGCCGAGGCCCGCTCGTGGGGCGCGCTCGCGCACGAGCGGGCGGTCGCCCGGGGCGACGTCGCGGCGCGCGCGACGACGGCGATGTTCCTCGCCTCGTGCGCGAGCGAGGCGGGCGACGCCGCGGACGTCGGGCGCTGGGCCGAGGCCGCGCGCGACCACCTGCGGGCGCTCGGCGCGACGGCGACGCTGCAGCAGCTCGACTGGGTGGAGATGTCGGCCGCGGTGACGCTCGGCGAGACGGAGCGTGCCGAGCGCATGCTCGCGGCGTTCGACGGCACGGTGGGCGTCGCAGGCTTCGGCGGCGCCGACGTCCCGCCCGACGTGCGCTCCGTCGTCGCGATGGGCCGCGCGGAGGTCGCGGCGATGCACGGCGACGACGACGCGGCTCTCGCGCTCTACGGCGAGGCCGCCGCCTCGTTCGACGACGAGGCGCGCTGGTCGCCCTGGTACGTGCTCCTCGTCTCGTCGTGGCTCGTGCGCCTCGCGGCCGCGGGATCGGCGCTGGCCCCGGCCGTCGCCGAGGAGCTGCGGTCGCTCGTCCTCGGGATGCACCGGGCGCGCCCGCACTTCGTGGACTACCCGGTCGTCGGGACGTCGTTCCTCGCGCTCGGGGTCGGGTCCGTGCTGGGTGGTGGCGGGTCCCGCGCCGAAGGCTCGGCCGACGTCGCCGAGCGCGGCGCCCTGCTCGTCGCGCTCGCGGAACGGATGGGCTCACGGCAGGACCAGCCCTCGCTGCGCCACGAGAACGCCTGGGTGCAGGTGTCCGACGTCGTCGGCGCGGTGGTCGCGGAGCGTGCCCGGGCCGAGGCTCGCGACCTGGACCGGGGCGACCTCGCGCGCCGGGGATTCGAGCTCCTCGCCGAGGCCGAGGCCGAGGCCGGGGCCGGCAGGGACGGCTCCCACGACGCCTGACGGACGGCGACGGGGCCGGCACCCGGAGAGGTGCCGACCCCGTGCGGAGGAAGTCTCGTCTTTCGCCGTGCGGCTCGGAGGCGGCTCGGAGGCGGCTCGGAGGCGCTGGGAGCCATGGCCGGTCGTGCGGTCAGGCCTTGCGCATGTACGCGCGCACGGTGAGCGGCGCGAAGACCGCGACGATGACCGCCGCACCGACGAGAGAGATCGCGGCGTCGGAGCCGAGCGTCCCGGTGTTCGCCAGCTCGCGGACCGCGGTGACGAGGTGCGACACCGGGTTGACGTTGACGAAGCCCTGCAGCCAGCCCGGCATCGTGTCCGGCTGGACGAACGCGTTGGACAGGAACGTCAGCGGGAAGAGCACGATCATCGAGATGCCCTGCACGCTCGACGCGGTCCGGGCGACCACGCCGAAGAACGCGAAGATCCAGCTCACGGCCCACGAGCACACGATGACGAGCAGTCCCGCGAGCGCGACGGCTCCGAGCCCGCCGTCGGGCCGGTAGCCCATGAGGTAGCCCATCGCGAACGTGAGCGTGGTCGCGATGAGGTAGCGGACCGTGTCCGCGAGGAGCGCGCCCGACAGCGGGGCGATGCGCGCGATGGGCAGCGACCGGAAGCGGTCGAACACGCCCTTGTCCATGTCCTCGCGCAGCTGCGTGCCCGTGACGACCGACGTCGTGATGACGGTCTGCACGAGGATGCCCGGGATGATGATCGGCAGGTAGCTCGTGACGTCGCCCGCGATCGCCCCGCCGAAGATGTACGTGAACATCAGCGTGAAGAGGATGGGCTGGAGCGTCACGTCGAACAGCTGCTCGGGCGTGCGCTTGATCTTCAGCAGCCCGCGGTACGCCATGGTCAGCGTGTGGTCGGCCGTCGCGCGCAGCGACGTGCGGTCGGACAGCGCGCGGTCGGCACCGGCCTGGATGCGGGGCCGGGCCGCGAGAGTCGCGTCGGGCCGGCCAGGGGGCGTGGTCGTGGTGGTCGTAGCCGTGCTCATCGCAGTGCCGCCTCTCGCGTCGCGGCCGCGCGGTCGTCGCGCGCGCCGGGGGTGTCGTCGGTAGGCCCCGGGTCGGTGTCGTCCTGCGCCGCGCCGCCACCGGCAGCGGCGTCGGACGACTCGGCGCCGTGGCCCGTCAGCGTGAGGAAGACCTCGTCGAGGCTCGGCTTGTCCATGCTCAGCGAGCCGACCTCGATCCGGGCCTCGCGCAGGCGCACGAGGAGGTCCGTCACGACGTCCGGCCCGGGGACCGGGACGGTGAGCCGGCGCGCCTCGGGGGAGACCGTCGCGGCGAGACCCAGCGAGCGCTCGACGATCTCGAGCGCGGGCGCCACGTCGGCGGCGTGGACCAGGGCGAGCTGCAGCGACTGGTCGCCGACGGCGTCCTTGAGGTCGTCCGCCGTACCCTCGGCCACCACGCGCCCGCGGTCGATGACCGCGATCCGGTCCGCGAGCTGGTCCGCCTCGTCCAGGTACTGCGTCGTGAGCAGCACGGTCGACCCGCTCGCGACGAGGTCGCGGATCGTCGACCACATCTGGGCGCGCGTGCGCGGGTCCAGACCGGTCGTCGGCTCGTCGAGGAAGATGAGCGGCGGCTGTGCGATGAGGCTCGCCGCGAGGTCCAGGCGGCGGCGCATGCCGCCCGAGAAGTTCTTCAGCGGGCGGGACGCCGCGTCCGTGAGGCCGAACGCCTCCAGCAGCTCGACGGCCTTGCGCCGGGCATGCGTGCGCGAGAGCCCGAGCAGCCGCGCGAAGATCACGAGGTTCTCCGTCGCGCTGAGCGTCTCGTCGACCGAGGCGTACTGCCCCGTCACGCCGATGAGCTGACGCACCTTGTGCGGGTGCGCGACGACGTCGTGCCCGAACACGCGGGCCTCGCCCGCGTCCGGGCGCAGGAGGGTCGCGAGCATGCTGATGGTCGTGGTCTTCCCGGCACCGTTGGGCCCGAGGACCCCGTAGACGGTGCCGGTGCGCACGGTGAGGTCCACGCCGTCGACGGCGCGGTTCTCGCCGAAGACCTTCACGAGGCCGTGTGCCTCGATCGCGGGGGTGGTCATGTGTCCTCCTGGTCGGTGGGTTCACCACCCAGGCTGGACGCGCGCCCTCGCAGCGCGCTGTCAGCGGAGCAGCACCCGCTGTCACGCCGCTGTCACGCCGAACGAGAACCCTGGAAGGCCGAGGTAGAACCGTGGTTCGCCGAGAGAGAGCCGTGGTTCTTGTGCCCGACGGCGTGTGGTCGCCGTGGGTGGTCGGGGTGGGTGGTGGGGGGGGGGGGTCACAACCCACCCCCCGACGCGCCGCGGCCCCCCCCCCCC
>NZ_JBHVMH010000029.1:0-20988 GCF_042797035.1 Cellulosimicrobium sp. NPDC057862 | reverse complement strand
GTCTACCATCCGCCGCTCGTTCCTCGCGGCTCCCGCCAGGCCCGCCACGACGCGGCACCACCACCCACCCCGCCCGGCGTCGTCTCGCCCTGGTCTTCGCCTGCCCGGGCGACTGCCCGCGTGGTGGGTTCGTTCGTGCGTCGTGCGTCGTGCGTCGTGCGTCGTGCGTCGCGCGGCCCCGGCACGGTCTCGCACCGTCTTGCGCCGGCATGACGGGCCAAACGCCGTGTTTCGCCGAGCATGTGGTTGCTGCCCTTTCCGGCCGCCTGACGAGCCGTCACCCCATGCTCGGCTCGAGAAGGGCGCATGGTCGAGGGTGGGCCGGGGTGACCCGCCGGGTCACTGACCGACTGCGACGCCTCGGAGCTCTGGGCCGCCCTGGTGGTCGACTGCCGTTGGACCAGCCGACCGCGACAGGGGAGCGGACGCCGTCGCGCACGACCAGGGTGCACTTCGGCCGACCCACGGCTCTCCCTCGGTGAACCGGCGTTCTACCTCAGCCGACCACGGTTCTCCCTCGGCGATCGGGGGGTGGCCGCGCACCATCGCGGACTCGGCCCGCGGGTTCGCGACCAACGGCGAAGCGCCGGGCCGCTCCGTGGTGGGAGCAGCCCGGCGCGTCGGGGTGGGTCGGGTCAGGCGTCGGCGGCCTGGGCGGTGAGGGCGCGCTCGACGCCGGCGAGGTTCTCGACGACCAGGCGGCGCAGCGCAGGGGCGGCGTCGGGGTTCGCGTCGAGCCAGGACTGCGTGGCGTCACGCAGCTCGGTGGTTGCGAGCGGCGCGGGGTACAGGCCGGTGACCAGGGCCTCGGCGATGTGGTACGACCGCTCCTCCCAGAGCGGCAGCAGCGCGTCGAAGTACGGGCCGACGAGCGGCGCGAGCACCGCCGGGTCGTTGACGTGCTGGAAGCCGAGCGTCGTGGCGCGGACGATCGCGTTGGGCGCGTCGTCCGAGCCGACGAGGCGGTCGAACGCCGCGCGCTTCGCCTCGGCGGTGGGCACCGTCGCACGGGCGCGGGCGGCGGACTGCTGGCCGGTCGCCGTCGAGTCGGCGGCGAGGGTCGCCTCGATCTCGGCGTCGTCCGCGAGCCCGAGGAGCACGAGGCCCTCGAGGATCTCCCAGCGCAGGTCGGTGTCGATCTCGAGCCCGTCGAGGGCGGCCGAGCCGTCGAGCAGCGACCGCAGCGCCTCGCCGTGCGCGGGGGTGGAGGCGAGGTGCGCGAAGAACTTCACGAGCTGGAACTGCAGGTCGGAGCCGGAGGCGGCGCCCTGCGCGAGCGACCAGAGCACGTCCCCGACGTGCGCGAGGGTCTCGTCCCGGCGCTCCGGCGCGACGTACGTCTTCGCGGCGAGCGCGAGCTGGTTGAGCGTCGTGCGGATCGTCGTCGACTCGGTCTCGCGCGCGATGTTGCCGAGCACGAGGCGGACGTAGTCGCTCGCCGGGGTCTCGCCGTCGCGCGTCGCGTCCCACGCGGAACCCCAGACGAGAGAGCGGGCCAGCGGGTCCGACAGGTCGGCGAGGTGCTCGGTCGCGACCTGGAGCGACGCGTCGTCGAGGCGGATCTTCGCGTAGGCGAGGTCCTCGTCGTTGAGCAGGACGAGCTGCGGACGGTCGAGCCCGAGGAGCTCGGGGATCTCGGTGCGGGCGCCGTCGACGTCGACCTCGACGCGGTGGACCCGGGACAGGACCTGTCCGCCGTCGACGTCCTGCACGTCGTAGAGGCCGATACCGAGACGGTGGGGGCGCAGCGTCGGGTGGTCCGCGGCGGCCGACTGCACGACGGCGAACGTCGTGAAGCGGCCGTGCGCGTCGAGCTCGAACTCGGGGCGCAGGGTGTTGACGCCCGCCGTCTCGAGCCACAGCGCCGACCACTCGGTGAGGTCGCGGCCGCTCGTGGCCTCCAGCTCGACGAGCAGGTCGCGCAGCTCGGTGTTGCCCCACGCGTGCTTGCGGAAGTACGCGGCGACGCCCGCGAGGAACTGCTCCTTGCCGACCCACGCGACGAGCTGCTTGAGCACCGACGCGCCCTTGGCGTAGGTGATGCCGTCGAAGTTGACGAAGACGTCCTCGAGGTCGTTGATCGTCGCGACGATCGGGTGCGTCGAGGGGAGCTGGTCCTGGCGGTAGGCCCACGACTTCTCCATCGCGGCGAACGTCGTCCAGGCCTCGTGCCACTCGGTGGCCTCGGCGGTCGCGAGGGTGGAGGCGTACTCGGCGAACGACTCGTTGAGCCACAGGTCGTTCCACCACTTCATGGTGACGAGGTCGCCGAACCACATGTGGGCGAGCTCGTGGAGGATCGTCACGACGCGGCGCTCCTTGACGGCGTCCGTGACCTTGGAGCGGAACACGTAGGTCTCGGTGAACGTCACGCACCCCGCGTTCTCCATCGCGCCCATGTTGTACTCGGGCACGAAGAGCTGGTCGTACTTGTCGAACGGGTACGGGTGCTCGAACGCGGACTCGAAGAACGCGAAGCCCTCGCGCGTCTTGTCGAAGACGTAGTCGGCGTCCATGTGGTCCGCGAGCGAGGCGCGGCAGAAGACCCCGAGCGGGACGGTGCGGCCGTCCGACGACGTGAGCTCGCTGCGCTCGACGACGTACGGGCCCGCGACGAGCGCGGTGATGTACGAGGAGATGCGCGGCGTCGGCTCGAACGCCCAGCGTGCGACCTCGACGTCGCCCTCGCCGGTGCCCGTCGGGTCGGCCTTCGGGCCGAGCACCGCGGGCGCCGGCGTCGGCTGGTTGCTCACGACCTCCCACGCCGCGGGTGCCGTGACCGTGAACGCGAACGTCGCCTTGAGGTCGGGCTGCTCGAACACGGCGAACACGCGGCGCGAGTCCGGGACCTCGAACTGGGTGTAGAGGTAGACCTCGCCGTCGACCGGGTCGACGAACCGGTGCAGGCCCTCCCCGGTGTTCGTGTACGCGCAGTCGGCGACGACGCGCAGCTCGTTGTCGGCCGCCAGTCCCTCGAGCGCGATCCGCGAGTCCGCGAAGACCTCCGCCGGGTCGAGGGAGCGCCCGTTGAGCACGACCTCGCGCACCGTCGGGGCGACGAGGTCGACGAAGGTCTTCGCTCCCTCGGTCGCGGTGAACCGCACCACGGTCGTCGACGCGAACGTCGTCGCCCCCGTCGTGAGGTCGAGGTCGACCTCGTAGGACTGGACGTCGACGATCGCCGCGCGCTCGCTCGCCTCGGCGCGGGTGAGGTTCTCTCCGGGCACTGCATCTCCTCGGTCTCGGGTCGGGCCGGGCGGCCTCGACGGCGGCCTGTGGGCCACGGACGATCATCCCACGGGTGCCCGCGCGCGCCCTCGGGAATACCTTCCGGGAATACGCTGCGGCCGCCCGGTGTCGAGACTGGGTGGGCGACGGCGTCGGCCGTCCGCGCGCGCCGCCCTGACACCTTGGCGACCCGGGTCCACCGGGCGCCGCCCACGACGAAGGAGACCCGTCCCGTGACCCTCACCGCGACGTCCGACACCACCGCGACCGAGGACGCCGTGCGCGTCGCCGACTTCTGGTTCGACCCCGTGTGCCCGTGGGCGTGGATGACGAGCCGCTGGATCGGTGAGGTCGAGCAGGTACGCGACGTCACCGTCCGCTGGCACGTCATGAGCCTCGCCGTGCTCAACGA
Source organism: Cellulosimicrobium sp. NPDC057862 (assembly GCF_042797035.1). Classification (NCBI taxonomy): domain Bacteria; kingdom Bacillati; phylum Actinomycetota; class Actinomycetes; order Micrococcales; family Promicromonosporaceae; genus Cellulosimicrobium; species Cellulosimicrobium sp. NPDC057862. The sequence goes on along the minus strand of NZ_JBHVMH010000029.1, from coordinate 17,348 downwards.
GGGTCGGGACCTGCCGGCGGAGTACCGCGAGCTCATGGAGAAGGCGTGGGGTCCGGTGCGCGTGGTCACCGCCGCGCGCGTCGAGCACGGCGAGGAGGTCGTCAAGCCCCTCTACGACGCGATCGGGACGCGCCTGCACCCGGGCGGCCGCACGGACTACGACGCGGTGCTGCTCGAGGCGCTCGCGGAGGCGGGCCTGCCCGCGTCGCTCGCGCAGGCCGCGGGCTCCGACGCCTACGACGGGCAGCTCCGCGCGTCGCACGCCGAGGGGATCGGGCGCGTCGGCGAGGACGTCGGCACGCCGGTCGTCGCGTTCGGCGAGACCGCGTTCTTCGGCCCGGTCGTGACGCCCGCCCCGAAGGGCGAAGCCGCAGGTCGGCTGTGGGACGGGTGCGTGCTCGTCGCGAGCACCCCCGGCTTCTTCGAGATCAAGCGCACGCGGACCCAGGGCCCGGTCTTCGACTGACCCGGTCCGACCCGGGAACCCCGCCGACGGGACCGTCCGGCCGTCGGCGGGGTTCGACCCGCACGGGTGCCTCGTGCCATGCTTCGTCAGGTTGCGGGCGGTGTCAGGAGCGCCCGCCGCCCGGTCGTGCCGGGTGAGTCCGACGAGGAGCCCGCGAGGAGCCGCATGTCCCCGAACGCACCCGTGCCACCACCGCCGCCGCCCCCTGGCGGCGTGCCGGGGCGCGCGGTCGGGAGGGACGACGCCCAGCCGACCCAGGCGTTCGCCGGCCCGGTGCCGGGCGCCGCGGCGGTCGTGCCGCCGTCGTTCGCGCCCACGAGCGGGCCGACGGCCCAGGCTCCCCGCGCCACGCCGGCGGACGGGCAGCCGACCGTCGTCGCGTCGTCGTTCCAGCCGACGACCGTCCAGCACGTCACGCCGATCACGGAGCTCCCGACCGCCGCCCAGCCAGCGGTGCCGGCACCGGTGCCCCCGCAGCGGGTGCGCTACGCGACCGAGCAGAACGGGTTCGGTGTCGCCGCTCCCGTCGGGACCGCCGCGAGCCGACCGGCCTACGCGGACGCCGCACCGACCGGCTACGCGCCGACGAGCGCGTACGCGGCTCCCGGCGCTCCGTCGTACGACCCCGGGGCGCCGGCGGGCTACGCCTCGGCCGCACCCCAGCAGCCCCAGCCGGCCTACCACCCGCCGGCATCGGTCGCGCCGAACGCTGCCGCGGCCGGTGCGGGCGGGTCGGGCGCGACACCCCGACCCCCTGCCGGGCGGGGTGGGAGCACCGGCGGCGGTGGCCGCCGGTCGGACCGGCTGAGCCCTGGGTGGATCGCGTTCATCGTGGTCGACGCGCTGCTCGTCATCGGGGCGATCGTGTTCGCGATCTCCCTCCTCGGGGGCGGGGACGACGGCGATCCCGCGGGCGGCGCGACCCCGCCCCCGTCCGCGACCGCCACGGAGGGGACCGAGGAAGCGCCCCCGGCCGAGCCCACCGTGTCCGAGACGTTCGCGTCGGAGTCGCGCAACATCACGTGCGAGGTCACCGACGTCAGCGCGACGTGCGTGATCGCCCAGCTCGGCACCCAGCCGGCGCCCGTGGCAGGCTGCGACGGCACGGTCGGGTACAAGGTCGTCCTCGGCGCCGACGGCAGCGTCGAGCAGCCCTGCGTCCCTGCGGCCGAGCAGCCGCAGCCCGCGCCGGGCGACACCGCGATCCTGGACTACGGCACGTCCAAGACGGTCGGCCCGTTCACGTGCGACAGCGCGGAGACGGGCATGACGTGCCGCGACGACGCGACGGGCAAGGGGTTCACGATCGCCCGTGCCGGCATCCGGACGCTCTGAGCAGCTCTAGGCAGCTCTGTCACCGCGCCGGGGCCGACCCTGGACGCACGAAGGGCCCGCGGCGGGCGAACCGCCGCGGGCCCCTCGTGCTCCTCACGTCACCAGATGCGCACGCGCTCCGCGGGGGCCAGGTACAGCGCGTCACCGGGCTGCACGTCGTAGGCCGCGTAGAACTCGTCGACGTTGCGGACCACGCCGTTGCAGCGGAACTCGTTGGGGGAGTGCGGGTCGGTCGCGATGCGGCGCACGACCTCCTCGTCCCGGCCCTTGGACTGCCAGACCTGCGCCCAGCCGAGGAACACGCGCTCGATCCCCGTGAGCCCGTCGACGACGGGCGCCTCGTCGAGCGGTCGGCCGAGCGCGATCCGGTAGGCCTTGAGCGCGATCGACAGGCCGCCGAGGTCGCCGATGTTCTCGCCGATCGTCAGCGCGCCGTTGACGTGCGGCCCGTCCTCGCCGAGCTGGGCGGGGCGGAACGCGTCGTACTGGGCGATGAGCGCCTTGGTGCGCTTCTCGAACTCCTCGCGGTCCGTCGTCGTCCACCAGTCCTCGAGCCGGCCCGCGCCGTCGTACTTGGAGCCCTGGTCGTCGAAGCCGTGCCCGATCTCGTGCCCGATGACGGCGCCGATGCCGCCGTAGTTCACGGCGTCCTCGGCCTCGGGGTCGAAGAACGGGGGCTGGAGGATCGCCGCGGGGAAGACGATCTCGTTCATGCCCGGGTTGTAGTACGCGTTGACGGTCTGCGGGGTCATGAACCACTCGTCGCGGTCCAGCGGCTTGCCGATCTTGCCGAGCTCGCGGTCCTGCTCGAACGCGTGGGCGCGGCGGACGTTGCCGACGAGGTCGTCCGCCTCGACGACGAGCGCCGAGTAGTCGCGCCACTTCACCGGGTAGCCGATCTTCGGGGTGAAGGCCTCGAGCTTGGCGAGCGCCTTCTCCTTGGTCTCGTCCGTCATCCACTCGAGCGTCGTGATCGACTCGCGGTACGCGGCGACGAGGTAGGCGACGAGCTCCTCCATGCGCGCCTTGTGGGACGGCGGGAAGTGCCGCGCGACGTACTGCGCGCCCACGGCCTCGCCGAGCGCGCCCTCGACGACGGAGACGCCGCGCTTCCAGCGCTCGCGCACCTCCTGCGCACCGGACAGCGTGCGCCCGTAGAAGTCGAAGTTGGCCTCGACGACCTCGTCGGTGAGGTACGGCGCGCGGGCGGTGACCAGGTGGTACACCATCCAGAGCTTCCAGTCCTCGAGCGGCTCGCTCGCCCACAGCTCGGCGAAGCCGGCCGCGAAGTCCGGCTCGCGCACGACGACGTCGTCCAGCGAGCCCTGCGGGGCGCCGAGCGCGAGGACCCACGCGCGCCAGTCGAACCCGGGCGCCTCGTCGGCGAGCGCGGCGAGCGTGCGGGGGTTGTACGTGAGGTCGGCGTCGCGGTCGCGGACGACGTCCCAGTGCTTCGCGGCCAGCCTCGTCTCGAGCGCCAGCACCCGCACGGCCGCGTCCTCGGGAGCCGCGCCCCACGTCTCGGCGGTGACGCCCGCGAGGGCGAGCATGCGCGCGACGTGCGGCACGTACTTCTCGCGCACCGGCGCGTACTGGTCCTCCCGGTAGTACGCCTCGTCGGGCAGCCCGAGCCCGGACTGGTAGAGGTAGGCGACGTACCGCTCGGGGTCCTTCGCGTCGTTGTCCACCCAGAAGCCGACGGCGCCCGCGCCCCCGGTGCGCTGGAGCGCGCCGAGCGCACCGGTGAGCTCGGCCTGGGTCGTCGCGGCCGCGACCAGCGCGAGGTCGGTCTGGAGCGGGGTCGTGCCGAGCGCCTCGATCCGGTCGGTGTCCATGAAGCTCGCGTAGAGAGCGCCGACCTTCGCGGCGTCCGCGCCGACGTCCCCGGTGCCGGAGGCGACCTGTGCGCCGAGGTCCGTGATGATCTCGCGCACGTGGACCTCGGCCTGGTCGTGCAGGGCGCGGAACGCGCCGTCCATGGCGCGGTCGGCGGGGATCTCGTGCGTCGCGAGCCAGCGCCCGTTGACGTGGCGGTACAGGTCGTCCTGCGGCCGGACGACGGGGTCCAGCGCGTCCAGGTCGATGCCGGAGCGCTCGGTGCCGACTGCGCCGGTGGTGCCGGACGAGGACGCGGACGTGGACGTCGGGGAGGTCTGTGTCATGCGTCTCAGGCTACGGCCTCCCCCCGACGTCCCGGTGCCCCGCTGGGGCATGATGGGCCCATGCGCGTTCACCTCGCCGCGGACCACGCCGGCTACGAGCTCAAGACCCATCTCGTCGAGCACCTCGAGGCCGCAGGGCACGACGTCGTCGACCACGGGGCCCACACCTACGACGCGCAGGACGACTACCCGTCGTTCTGCTTCGCGGCGGGCGAGGCGGTCGCCGCCGAGCCGGGCTCGCTCGGGGTGGTCATCGGCGGGTCGGGCAACGGGGAGCAGATCGCGGCCAACAAGGTCGTCGGCGTGCGCGCCGCGCTCGCCTGGAACCTCGAGACCGCACGCCTCGGCCGCCAGCACAACGACGCCAACGTCGTCGCGGTGGGCGCGCGCCAGCACTCGGTCGACGAGGCTGTCGAGCTCGTCGACGCGTTCCTCGCCGAGCCGTTCAGCGGCGACCCGCGCCACCAGCGCCGGATCGACCAGCTCGCGGCGTACGAGGCGGCGCGCGGCGCCTCCGCCTGACGTGCCGGAGGGGCACACCGTCCACCGGCTCGCCCGCGCGTTCGGGGAGCTCTTCACGGGCGAGACGCTCACGGTGAGCAGCCCGCAGGGCCGGTTCGCCGCGGGCGCGGCCGCGCTCGACGGGCACGTGCTCGTCGCGAGCGAGGCGTGGGGCAAGCAGCTCTTCCTCGGGTTCGCCGACCCGACGCTCCTCGGTCAGGGGACCGCCGCGCGGCCCGACGTCGTGCGCTGGCTCCGCGTCCACCTCGGCCTCTACGGGGCATGGACGTTCGCGGGCGACGGCAGCACCGCCGTCTGGCACGCGATCGGCGCCCCGCGGCGCCGCATCGGGGAGCGCGAGACGGTCCCGGCGGGGCCGGGTGCGCCCGAGTGCGGGCCCGACGACGCGTGGTCGCCCCCGCCGCCCCGCGGCGCGGTGCGCGTGCGGCTCGTGGGGTCGCAGGCCGTCGCCGACCTCACCGGGCCGACGGCGTGCGAGGTGGTCACGGGGGAGGAGAAGCGGGCCGTCGAGGACCGGCTCGGGCCCGACCCGATCCGCGACGCCGCTCCCGGCGAGGGCGACCCGCGCGAGGAGTTCGTCGCCGCCGTGCGGCGCTCGCGCAGCGCCGTCGGGCTGCTCCTCATGAACCAGGACGTCGTCGCCGGCGTCGGCAACATCTACCGCGCGGAGTCCTTGTTCCGTGCGCGGCTCGACCCGATGCGCCCCGGTCGTGACGAGCCCGCCGAGGACCTGCGCGCCCTGTGGGACGACCTCGTCGTCCTCCTGCGCGACGGCACCCGGACGGGAGCGATCGTCACGACCCGGCCCGAGGACCGCGACGGCGCAGCCCCTGCGGCCCACGTCGTCGAGGCGGCGCCCGGGCGCCGCCGCGTGCGGCAGAACGCCGACGGTGCGCCCGACGCCGTCCCGGCGGAGGACGCGTTCTACGTCTACCACCGGGACGGGCTGCCGTGCCGCGTGTGCGGCACGCCCGTGCTGCTCAAGGAGCTCGCCGGTCGCAACCTCTACTGGTGCGGCGTCTGCCAGGCGTGAGCCTCAGAAGACCCAGCTGCACACCGGGGCGACGGGCCAGCCGAACGCCGCGCTCGCGCGGGCGAGGGCGCCGGGGGAGTGCTCGGTGACGAGACCCGCCGCGCCGAGGGCCGCGAGCGACGCCCCGCCGAGATACGCGGCGCCGAGCTCGCGCACGTCGAGCGAGAGGTCCGCCGCGTCCTCGGTGCGCTCGGCCGTCGCGACGGCGAAGGCCTCGGCGCGCAGCCGCCAGCGGCCCGCGTTGTGCGGCAGCCGCTCGTCCGTCACGTGCAGGACGACGTCCACGTCCGCCGCGTAGCGCCGCGCGGCGAGCGCGGCCGCGACGTCCACGACGCGCACCCAGAGGTTGTCCGCGAGGCGCGGCGACGCGGAGCGCGGGTCCACGAGGAGGCTCGTGACGACGTCGTCGATCGGCAGCATGAAGGGCGTGACCTCGTGCGTGAGGTCGAGGTCGGTGAGCACGCCCCACAGCGCGCGTGCCGCCGCGGCGTCCAGCGCGACGACCTCGCCCGTGCTGACGGGCCCGCGCGGCCCGGTGACCTCCCAGGACAGCTTGCGGTGGAACCGCGCGTACCCGCGCGGCTCGCCGTCGAGCTCGACGATCGCGATGCGCGTCGGTTCGCGGTCCTTGCGCCACACCTTCGCGTCGTCCCAGAACGTGGCCTGGAGCTCGGGCGTCTCGCGCGCCGCCCAACCCGGCCGGTTGACGCCCGCGCCCTGGCCGGTCGGGTCGGCGCCGGCCTGCTCGTGGAGCGCCGCGACGAGCGCGCCGTGGCGCTCGCGGTCGGCCCGCTCGATGCGCACGGTGTGGCGGTCGGCGCCGGGGACGTCGCGCAGCGCGGCCCCGCGGGGGACGGTGAGCCGGAGGTCGTCCGCGGCCTTGCCGTAGCCGAAGCGCCCGTAGATGGCCGCCTCCGCGGCGAAGAGCGCGGACAGGGGCTCGCCGCGCTCGCGGCACCGCGCGAGGTGCGTGTCGATCATGGCGGAGAGGATCCCGCGGCGGCGGTGCCCGGGGTGGACGCCCACCCACGTGAGGCCGGCGACCGGGGCGGTCGCCCCGGGGACGGGGAACCGCGCGAACGGGTACGAGGCGTGCATCCCGACGAGCTCGCGCCGCACGGGACGCGCGCCGTCGACGGGCGGCGCGTCGTCGTCCTCGTGCTCGACGGTCACGCCGACCGTGCGCTCCCACGTGAGCGGGAACGGGAGGTCGACAAGCTCGTCGACCTCGACCGGGGACGGGAACGTCGTGGTGTCGAGCTCCAGCACGTCGCGGAGGTCGGACGTCGAGAGGGGGACGAGCTCGTAGCCGTCGGGGAGGCGTGCGGGGCGGTGGTCGCTCATGGCCCCGATCCTCCTGGCTCGGCTCGCGTCGCGCCAGGACAAATGCGGCGGCTAGGGTCGGGACCCATGGCACGACGCACGGGAGGCTCGACCGCGGACCAGACACCGGTCGGCGACGCCGGCACGGACCGCACGGCGCTCGCCGCCGAGTACGCGGGCGCCGTCCTCGCGCTCGTCCGGCGCATCCCGCCGGCGCGCGCCATGACGTACGGGCTCGTCGCGGAGATCGTCGCCGAGACGCTGCACCGCGGCGGGCCGCGACAGGTCGGCCAGGTGCTCGCGGGGTCGTCCGGCGTGGACGACGACGGTGCGCCGGTCCCGTGGTGGCGCGTCGTCAACGCGGCGGGGTCGCCCCCCGCGCACCACCTCGACGCCGCGCTCACCGAGCTGCGCGCCGAGGGGTGCCCGCTGTCGCGCGACGGCCGCCGCGTCGACCTGCGCCGGGCGGTCTGGTTCCCCGAGGACGACACCCCCGACCGTTGAGCGCGGGGAATCTGCCGTCCCCGCGACCCAGGGACGACGGATACCCGCGCTCAGCGAGGGGGTCGGGGCGCGAGGAGCGGGGCGAGCGTCTGCACGGCCGTCGCGTCGCCCTGGACGAGGAGCGTCGTCACGGCGGTGTCGCGCCACGCGGCGAGGTCGCGCGCGATCTTCTCCGGCGGCCCGACGAGCGCGACGTCCTCGACCATCGCCGTCGGGACCGCCGCCGCCGCGAGGTCCTTGCGACCGGCGAGGTAGTGCGCCTGGATCTCGTCGCACGCCTCGGCGTACCCGAGGCGGTCGAGCGCGTCCCGGTGGAAGTTCGCGCCCTTGGCGCCCATGCCGCCCACGTACAGCGCGAGGAACGGGCGCACCTGGTCCGCGGCCTGCTCGACGTGCTCGCGCACGACCACCGGGACCGTCGCGCTCACCTCGAACGCGGCCTCGGGGGACCGCTCGGGGGCGCGCTTCGCGAACCCGTCCGCGAGGAGCTCGCGGAACGTCGCGTCCATGCGGGGGGAGTAGAAGAGCGGGAGCCACCCGTCCGCGATCTCGGCCGCGAGCGCGATGTTCTTGGGCCCCTCGGCGGCGAGGTGGATCGGCAGGTCAGCGCGCAGCGGGTGCACGGTCGAGCGCAGCGGCTTGCCCAGGCCCGTGCCCTCGGGCAGGGGGAGCGGGTAGTGCGGACCGGCCGACGTGACGGGCGCCTCGCGGCGCAGGACGTCGCGCACGACCTGGACGTACTCGCGCGTGCGGGCGAGCGGGCGGGCGTACGGCTGCCCGTACCAGCCCTCGACGACCTGCGGGCCTGAGACGCCGAGCCCGAGGACGAACCGGCCGCCCGAGAGGTGGTCCAGGGTCAGCGCGGCCATCGCGGTGGCGGTCGGGGTGCGGGCGGAGAGCTGCGCGACGGCGGTCCCGAGGCGAATCCGGGACGTGCGCGAGCCCCACCACGCGAGCGGCGTGAAGGCGTCGGAGCCGTAGGCCTCCGCGGTCCACACGGAGTCGACGCCGAGGCGGTCCGCCGCGACGATCGCGTCCTGGACGCCGTCCGGGGGGCCGGCCGACCAGTAGCCGGTGTGGATGCCGAGACGCATGCGGGCTCCTCCTCGTCGAGGGTCGTCGTACGGGTGCTCCCGCGCGCCGGGGGCCGGGGGTAGTACCCGGGGCGTCGTGCGCGGGGTCGGGGTGCGGGCGGTACCCGGTCGCGTGCCGGGCAGGGGGTATCCGGTACGCGGAGTCTCGGGTACCGCCCGGCTCCAGACTAGCCGATCCGGCGGGCTCGGTCGGCGAGGGTGTTGAGGAGCGCCGCGGCGGTCCCGGCGTCGTCGACCGTGACCACGAGCGCGCGGCCGCCCGTGCGCTCGACGCGCAGCGACTCCCCGGCCCGCACGACGATGCCGACGGCGCCGCCTCGGCCCGCGCGCCAGCCCCAGCCGCCGAAGTCACGCAGCGGCGAGACGTCGGCGACGTCGGCTCGCACCACCTCGTCCACCGGGACGCGCGTGCGGGGGAACCCGAGCGTCGACCGGACCGACAGCCCGCCCTCGTCGACGCGCACGACCCACGACATCATCGCGGCGAGCAGCAGCCCCAGGACCACCGGGACGAGGAGGAGCGCCCACTCGCGCAGGACGAGCGCCAGGACCGTGGTGAGGACGATCGCACCCATCGCGACGAGCACCGTCGGCCCGCCGCTCGTGCGCCCGACCCACGCGGCGCGCTCGCCCGGGCGCAGGGCGACCCGGGGCGCGTCGCCGGGGACCCCGGCGTCGGTCGGGTCCGGGCGGTCGCCCGGGACCAGCACCCCGACCGCGACCCCCACGAGGAGGCCGGTGCCCAGCGCGACGGCCGTGACGGCGCTCACGCCGCCGACGTCGTGGGCGTCGGCGAGGCCGCGCTGGATCCAGAGCGACCCGAGGGTGAGGACCGCGAGCATGACCGGGAGCCCGACGGCGACCCCCGCGGCGACCCGCCGGTTCGCCGCCGACCGGCCCAGGAACGCCGTCATCGCGGCGAATGCCGCGGAGGTGACCAGGCCCAGGGCCGTGCTCCCCGCCACCGCCGCACCGAGCGACGCGAAGCCGTCCGCGCCGCCCGTGCCCCAGTGGATCGCCACGGGGTCGGGGAGGTCTGCCGACCAGCTCAGCGCGACGAGCGCCGCGACCACGGTGACGACCGCCCCCGCGGCGCCGACGAGGAGCGCGAGCGTGCGATGGTCGTCCGGGCGCGGGCGGCCGTCCTCGGTCGGTCGTCCGGGCGAGCGGCGCGGGGCGGCTGGGGTCATCGGAGGGCCTCCTTCACGAGGGTCAGGACGGTCTCGGGCGGCAGCGCGAGGGCGCGGGCCTCGGCCGCGACACGGTCGACGGCGGCCCGCAGCGTCGTGAGGTCGAGGGCGGCGGGTGCCGTGACGACGGCGCCGCGCCCGCGGCGGAGGTCGACGAGCCCCTCGTCGCGCAGCTCCTGGTACGCGCGCAGCACGGTGTGCACGTTGACGTCGAGCGCCTCGGCGAGCTCACGGGCGGCGGGGAGCCGCTCGCCCGGGGCGAGCCGCCCCTGGACGACGCCGAGACGCACCTGGGCGACGAGCTGCGCGAACAGCGGCTCGTCGGCCTGCGGGTCGATGCGGAACATCACACGAGCAGTCTAGTTGTTCTAGGGGAACTAGAACAAACACGTGCGACGACGGGGCCGCCGTCGTGCCCGACGGCGGCCCCGCGTCCGCGCTCAGATGACGTACTCGATGAGGAGCGACGGGTCCTCGACGGCGTCCCGTGCCGCGGGCGCGGTGGCGGGCATACGGATCTTCGCCGGGACCCCGACCGCGACCGCCCCGGCGGGCACGTCCTTGACGACGACGGCGTTGGCCCCCACCTGCACGTCGTCGCCGATCCAGACCGGCCCGAGGATCTTCGCTCCCGCCCCGACGACGACACGGTCTCCGAGCGTCGGGTGCCGCTTGCCGCGCTTCATCGACCGCCCGCCGAGGGTGGACGTGTGGAAGAGCACCACGTCGTCGCCGACGACCGCCGTCTCGCCCACGACGACCCCCATGCCGTGGTCGATGAACAGGCGTCGGCCGATGCGCGCGCCGGGGTGGATCTCCACGCCGGTCAGCGCCCGCGCCGCCTGCGACACGAGGCGTGCCGGGAGGCGCAGCAAGGGTTCGCGCCACATGCGGTGCGCGAGCCGGTAGGCCCACACGGCGTGCACGCCCGGGTACGCCAGCGCGACCTCGAGGCGGCTGCGGGCGGCGGGGTCCCGCCGCCGGGCCGCCTCGAGGTCCTCGCCGAGCACGCGCACGAACCGGCGCAGCCGGTAGCCGGCCGTCCGGTGGTGGGGACGCGGGTCGGTCACGTCAGTCCAGCAGGTCGGCGTAGAGCACGGAGGACAGGTAGCGCTCACCGAACGAGGGGATGATCGTCACGATGAGCTTGCCCGCGTTCTCGGGGCGCGCGGCGAGCTGGAGCGCGGCGGCGATCGCGGCGCCGGACGAGATGCCGACCAGCAGCCCCTCCTCCTTCGCGGCGCGGCGCGCGAACTCGACCGCGGTCTCGGCGTTGACGTCGATGACCTCGTCGTAGACGGAGGTGTCGAGGATCTCGGGCACGAAGTTCGCGCCGATGCCCTGGATCTTGTGCGGGCCGGGCTGGCCGCCGTTGAGGATGGCCGACTCCTCGGGCTCGACGGCGACGATCTGCACGCCGGGCTTGCGCTCCTTGAGCACCTGGCCCACGCCCGTGATGGTGCCGCCGGTGCCGATGCCCGCGACGACGATGTCGACGGCACCGTCCGTGTCGGCCCAGATCTCCTCCGCCGTCGTGCGGCGGTGGATCTCGGGGTTGGCCTCGTTGGCGAACTGGCGCGCGAGGATCGCGCCCTCGCGCTCGGCGACGATCTCGTCCGCCCGGTTGACGGCGCCCTTCATGCCCTCGGACCCCGGCGTGAGGATGAGCTCGGCACCGAACGCACGGAGCAGCGCGCGCCGCTCCTTCGACATCGTCTCGGGCATCGTCAGCACGACGTCGTAGCCGCGCGCGGCGCCGACCATCGCGAGCGCGATGCCGGTGTTGCCGGAGGTGGCCTCGACGATCGTCCCGCCCGGCTTGAGCTCGCCCGACGCCTCCGCGGCGTCGATGATCGCCACGCCGATACGGTCCTTCACCGAGTTCGCCGGGTTGTAGAACTCGAGCTTGCCCACGACGGTGGCGCCGAGACCGTCCGTGAGCTTGTTGAGACGGACCAGGGGGGTGTTGCCGACGAGCTGCGTGACGTCGTCGTAGATGCGTGCCATGTCTTCCTCTTCTGTCGACGGCTCGGGGTGAGCCGGGGTGGGGGTACCGATCAGGGGACGGGGGCCGTCGCGTCCCGCGGCCACGGTGCCCAGCGTCTCGCGGGGACGCTGCGGGCGCGCGCGCACGACGGCGGGGGCTCGTGCGGACCGACGGCCGGGGTGCGGCGCGCAGAGGCGCGCGGGACGGCGGCGGGTCGTCAGCGACAGCCGAGACAGCGACAACAGGAGACGCGCGACACGGCGCGGTGCAGCGGTGCGGGACGCGCGATCGTCGCGGTCATTCCTCGCTCCTCCTGGTCGGTCGCGCCGCGGTCACCCGGAGGTCCGGGCCTGCGGGCGGCGCGCGTGACCCTGAGGCTATCGGTCCGCGTCCGGACCCTGCAACGCCGTCCACGTGACGGTCGTCCGGTCGGGGGGCGTCGGTGTGCGGGCGAGACGACGAGGGGCGCCCCGCCGGTCCGGCGGGGCGCCCCTGTGACGTTCGGTATCCACGTTCGGGACGGAGCCCGGACGTGCGTGAGCGGGCGACGGGAATCGAACCCGCGTAGCCAGTTTGGAAGACTGGGGCTCTACCATTGAGCTACGCCCGCGCGGGCCGTTGGACCGCGATCCGAGCTCCTCGGCCGGAGGGCCGAGGACCGGCGCGGCGCCGACCTGCGGCCGCAACCTTAGCAAACCCCGGCAGCTCTGCCCGCCGTCTGACCCGGGCGGTGCCGTGCGCCGACGAAGGCGCTCCCACCCGCCAGTACACTTGCCCTGGCCCGCCGCCGCGGCGGGCGACGGGGTGTGGCGCAGGTTGGTAGCGCGTCCGCTTTGGGAGCGGAAGGTCGCAGGTTCAAATCCTGTCACCCCGACCTTCGCGCGGCGCCCCCTCCGGGGCGTCGCGGGGCGTCGTCGACGTCCGGGCCGTCGCGTCGGCCCCGTCCTCGAGAGGTGCCCCGTGACCCTGACCGCTCCCGCGTCCGGCCCGGCGACCCGGGTCACGCTCGCGGCCCTGGTCGCCGCGGGCAGCGGTGCCGTGCTGTCGCTCCAGGGGCGGCTCAACGGGGACCTCGCCGCCGCCGGGACCGGACCCGTGGTCGCGGCCTGGCTCTCCTACGTCGGGACCTTCCTCGCGACGGTGCTCGTGGTGGTCGCCCGTCGCCGGGTCCGCTCCACGCTCCACGTCCTGCGCACCTCCGCGTCCTGGTGGTGGTTCGCGGTCGGGCTGTGCAGCGTCCCGATCGTCGTCGCCATGGCCGCCGGGATCCCGCTCGTCGGCGTCGCGGTCGCGTCCGTGTGCTCGGTCGCCGGCCAGACGGTCGCGGGCCTCGCGCTCGACGCGCGCGGCGTCGGGCTCCCCGCCCCGCTGCGGCTCACCCCGCGCCGGGTCGCTGCGGGCCTCGCGGCGCTCGTTGGCCTGGGCGTCGCGGTGCTCGGCGGCGCGACGACCGACGCGGGGTGGGGCGCCGTGCTCGCCGGCGTCGCGCTGTTCGTCGGCGGCGCCGTCCTGTGCGGGCAGCAGGCCGGGAACGGCCGGGTCACGCAGCTCACGGGCGACCCGGTGGTCGCGACCCTCACCTCGGTCACGGGCGGTCTCGTCGGCATCTCCGTCGTCTGCGCGCTGGCCGCGCCCCTCGGCGGGCTCGACGGCGTCACGCTGCCCGGGCAGTGGTGGCTCTACCTGGGCGGCCCGCTGGGGACGCTCATCACCGTGGCGGCCGCCTACGCGGTGCGCCACCTCGGCACGTTCGTCCTCACGCTGACGGTCGTCGGCGGCCAGATGGTCATGGCCGTGCTGCTCGACGTGCTGGGCGTCGTGGGTCTGCGGTGGCAGACCGTCGTCGCGACCGCCGTCGTCGGGCTCGCCGTCGCCCTGGTGGTCCGCGCACGTCGGCCTGACCGCGGCGCTTGACCGCTCGCGTACCATGGAACGGTTGCCCGTACGCCTGCGTGCGGAGCCGTCCCCGGCCGGACGCCGGCCCACCCCGATCAGTTGGAGATCATCGAAGTGAAGAGCGCCGTCGAGACCCTGGACCCCACCAAGGTCAAGCTGACCGTCGAGGTGGAGTACGACGAGCTCAAGCCGAGCATCGAGCACGCCTACCAGCACATCGCGGAGCAGGTGAACATCCCCGGCTTCCGCAAGGGCAAGGTCCCGCCGCGCGTGATCGACCAGCGCGTCGGCTGGGGCGCCGTCATCGAGCACGCCGTCAACGACGGCCTGTCCGGCTTCTACCGCCAGGCCGCGAGCGAGGAGAGCCTGCGCCCGCTCGGCCAGCCCGAGGTCGAGGTCACCGAGATCCCGGCCAAGGCCGGCGAGGGCCAGCTGGTCTTCACCGCCGAGGTCGAGGTCCGCCCCGAGATCACGCTTCCCTCCCTCGACTCGCTCGCCATCACGGTCGAGCCGGCCGAGGTCACGGACGAGGACGTCACCGAGCGCCTCGACGCGCTGCGCGAGCGCTTCGGCACCCTCGTCGGCGTCGACCGCCCCGCGGCCGAGGGCGACTTCGTCGTGCTCGACCTCACGGCCGAGATCGACGGCGAGGAGGTCGACTCCGTCTCCGGCGTCAGCTACCAGATCGGCTCGGGCAACATGCTCGAGGGCCTGGACGAGGCGCTGACCGGCCTCTCGGCCGACGAGACGACCACGTTCAACGCCCCGCTGGCCGGCGGCGAGCACGAGGGCCAGGAGGCGTCCGTCACCGTCACGGCGACCTCCGTCAAGCAGCGCGACCTGCCCGAGGCGGACGACGACTTCGCCCAGCTCGCCTCCGAGTTCGACACGCTTGAGGAGCTCAACGCGGACCTGCGCGAGCAGGTCGCGAGCATCAAGACCTCGAACCAGGCCGTCGCCGCGCGCGACGAGCTCCTCAAGGCGCTCAACGACGCCGTCGAGATCCCCGTGCCGTCGGGTGTCGTCGAGGCCGAGGTGCACCGCCACCTTGAGTCCGAGGGCCGCCTGGAGGACGAGACGCACCGCGCCGAGGTCACCGTCGAGGCGACCGACGCCATCCGCAACCAGATCCTGCTCGACACCCTCGCCGAGCAGCTCGAGATCAAGGTCGCGCAGAACGAGCTCCTCGAGTACCTCGTGAGCGCGTCGCGCCAGTACGGGATGGACCCGAACCAGTTCATCCAGTCGCTCGACCAGGGCGGGCAGATCCCGGCGATGGTCGGCGAGGTCGCGCGCTCCAAGTCCCTCGCCGTCGCGCTGCGCCAGATCGAGGTCAAGGACTCCGCCGGCAACGTCGTCGACCTCACCGAGTTCATCGGCTCGGACGACGAGGACGCCGCCGCGGACGAGTCGGTCGAGGACGTCGCGGCCGAGCCCGTCGAGGAGGCGCTCGTCGACGACTCCGCCGACGCCGCCGCTGAGGCGCCGGTCGAGGACGACGAGAAGGACTCGACGAAGGCCTGACACGGCACCGGCCACCCGGCCGGAGCAGGTCCCACGACGGCCCGCACCCTCCGCACGAGGGGGCGGGCCGTCGTCGTGCCCGTGCCGTGACGGCGTGCACCGGCCGCGTGGTGCGCCGTCAGCGAAAACGCGCGCTATCGGGACGAACGCCGGGCACGGACCGCGTTAGGGTCACTGCAGCACGGCTGGACCGGGGCACCGTCCCGGGGCCGGCCAGGGCAGCGCAGGCGGGGGCGACCCGCGGGAGCGACGAAGGAGATGGAAGTGAACGAGCTGTACCTGCCGTCCGACGCGACGGCCCCGGTCAACCGCGCCGAGGGTCCGGGCTTCGGACTCAACGACTCCATCTACAACCGGCTCCTCAAGGAGCGCATCATCTGGCTCGGCTCGGAGGTGCGCGACGAGAACGCGAACGCCATCTGCGCCCAGATGATGCTGCTCGCCGCGGAGGACCCGGAGAAGGACATCTGGCTCTACATCAACTCGCCCGGCGGGTCGATCACGGCCGGGATGGCGATCTACGACACCATGCAGTACATCCAGCCGGACGTCGCGACGATCGCCATGGGCATGGCGGCCTCGATGGGGCAGTTCCTGCTCTCGTCCGGCACCAAGGGCAAGCGGTACGCGACGCCGCACGCGCGCGTCATGATGCACCAGCCCTCGGGCGGCATCGGAGGCACGGCGACCGACGTGCGCATCAACGCGCAGCTCATCATGCACATGAAGCAGGTCCTCTCCGAGCTGACGGCCGAGCAGACCGGCAAGCCGCTCGAGCAGATCCTCAAGGACAACGACCGCGACAGCTGGTTCACGGCCGAGGAGGCGCTGGAGTACGGCTTCATCGACCACGTCGTCACCAACGCGTCGTCCGTGACCGGCGGCGGCGGCACCACGGGTTCCTGACCCCGCACCGGACACCAGACTTCACCGAGGAGAACCCGTGAGCTTCAGCGCCGAGTCCCAGTACCTGTCCACCGCGCAGCGCCTCGCCGGCGCGGGCGCGCGTCCCGGCGGCATCGCGCTGCCGGGCGGCGCGCCGTCGTCCCGCTACGTGCTCCCGCAGTTCGAGGAGCGCACCGCGTACGGCTTCAAGCGCCAGGACCCCTACACCAAGCTGTTCGAGGACCGCATCATTTTCCTGGGCGTCCAGGTCGACGACGCGTCCGCCGACGACGTCATGGCCCAGCTCCTCGTGCTCGAGAGCCAGGACCCCGACCGCGACGTCATCCTCTACATCAACTCGCCGGGCGGGTCGTTCACCGCGATGACCGCGCTCTACGACACGATGCAGTACATCAAGCCGCAGATCCAGACGGTCTGCCTGGGCCAGGCCGCCTCCGCCGCCGCGGTCCTGCTCGCCGCCGGTCAGCCGGGCAAGCGCCTCGCCCTGCCGAACGCGCGCGTGCTCATCCACCAGCCCGCGATGGAGGGCGGCGGCTACGCGCAGGCGTCGGACATCGAGATCCACGCGAACGAGCTCATCCGCATGCGCGAGTGGCTCGAGGACACGCTCGCGCTGCACTCGGGCAAGTCGGTCGACCAGGTCCGCCAGGACATCGAGCGCGACAAGATCCTCACCGCCGAGCAGGCGAAGGAGTACGGCCTCGTCGACCAGGTCCTCGAGAGCCGCAAGGCCGTCGCGGTCAACAAGCCCTGACGTGACCGCCTGTCCAGCATGACCTCACGCCGCGCCGTCGTCCCCCGCCGGGGGACGACGGCGCGACACGTTGCGCCCCGTACGGGGAGCCCACCTGACAACGGGGGCCCCGTGGTGTGGAATGGGGAGCAGGACTCGCTCGGCCGTGCTCGGGCCCCGCGCCGTCGACCCCGACGGCAGGAGGCCTCGGCACCGGGACAAGGAGACGCGTAGTGGCTCGTATCTCAGACGGCGCCGACCTGCTGAAGTGCTCGTTCTGCGGCAAGTCGCAGAAGCAGGTCAAGAAGCTCATCGCGGGCCCGGGTGTGTACATCTGCGACGAGTGCATCGACCTGTGCAACGAGATCATCGAGGAGGAGCTCGCCGAGGCGACGGAGCTCGGCCTCACGGAGCTGCCCAAGCCCAAGGAGATCTTCGAGTTCCTCGAGCAGTACGTCATCGGCCAGGACGCCGCGAAGCGGGCCCTGGCCGTCGCCGTCTACAACCACTACAAGCGCGTCCAGGCGGGCGAGCAGTCCAAGCCGTCGAGCCCCGACGACCCGGACTACGTGGAGCTCGCGAAGTCGAACATTCTTCTGATCGGTCCGACGGGGACGGGTAAGACGTATCTGGCGCAGACGTTGGCGCGGATGTTGAACGTGCCGTTCGCGAT
>NZ_JBHVMH010000028.1:0-37607 GCF_042797035.1 Cellulosimicrobium sp. NPDC057862 | reverse complement strand
TTGACGACCGTTCGCAAAGATCATCCTGTCGTGGCGGGGTGGGTCTGAGCAAGAGGCCCTGAGGGCTCATCTCCCGCGGATCGGGCTCTCGAGCCACGCCTCGAGGATGGGGCGCTCGAACGGCCCGGCCGCCGAGATTCTTCTGGAGAGGTGTCTATCGAGCTCCTGGAGTACCCAAGCGTCGAAGGCGTTCTTAACCGTCTGGACGTCGGGGCCGGGAACGCTCTTAGGTCCTGGAACGAACTGGGAGTGCGGCAACTCGGGGCCGAAGAAGCTCGACGGGTTCAGTTCGTCGAAGTACTGCCGCGCGAGGTCGGTGCCGCAGAGAAGACTGACGACCAAGAGGTGGTGCACCGAGAAGAGCGAGAGTCGATACCAGACGTCCCCCTCTGGGACAGGAAGTCGAGTGGTGCGAGTTGAGATCCGCCATGTTTCAGGGACTTCGATCCGAAGTGTCCAGGTCCAGATGTTCCGCAGTGGATCATCGTTCATGACGGCCGTTGCGAGGTCCTCCGGCCGAACAGCCGGGTCCGACTTCCACGCGTCGAACACGATAGCTGTCTTCGCTGCCCAGCGGTGGAGGTCGTGCCGTACCGAGGGCGAGGGCGCTAGATGTCGAGTCTGCAAGCGCCCACCCGGCGTGGGTCTGGCGGCGTTCGAGAGCTCTGACTTCGCTGTGGCCTCGAGGACGGACATCCAGCCGTTGTTGCAGGACTCGCAGACAACGCGCGCGGTGACCCCGAAGTGCGGACCGACTTTCCGGGACGTGTAGCGCTTCACCTTGCCCGTGTGTGGATCGACCACACGCCCTTGACTGAAGATCGGGCCTCGGGGCGGCCCGCTCAGCCCGCGCCAGTGTTCTGCAATCACGTGCTCGGCGCTGATACTTGCGGTTGAGCCGCAGAAGACACATGGCTGCTTGGGTGCGCTCATTCCCAGACTCCCACCACCGACACGTCGGCCCCCCGACGTTCTTTGCGTCGTGACACGATCGCGACCACGAGGTCGCGCAGGGTCTTCGAGATCTCAGGTGGGGAGAGTTCGTCCCAGTCCTCGAGGAGCTGCGCCGCGATGGCCGTGTAGTCCGCGGTCAGCGCGGCTCGCTCGTACTTGCGCAGAGACTCCCGGGCGTCGCGCTGTTCGGCTGCCAGGTGGTCCCTCGCGGCCGCGTAGGCGCCTTCTGGGACCAGCCCCTTCGCCCGGTCCACCGTGAGGCGCTCAAGCGCCCTCTCGGCCTCGTCGTGCATGCGTAGCAGCCGGGCACGCTCGACGTCCTCGGCCGCGGTTCGGGTACCGGCTCGCGCGGCGTGCTCGTCGACGAGCTGGCCGACGGTCGGGAGCCAGGCGAGAACGGCGTCCTCAACGCGCGAGTACAGGATGCTGGCTGGCGCGGTGCACTCGCGGTTCGCGCACCGCATGCGGGGGCTCTGGTCCTTCTGCCGGTGCAGTGCCATCCGGTACCCGCACGCGGCGCACCGGGGAACGCCGGACATCGCGCTGACCGCGGACACGAGACGCGGCGCGAGGGTCTTGCGGCCCTCGCGGGCGGCGACCGTCGCGCGCCAGATCGACTCGTCGATGATCGCCTCGTGCGCGCCCAGGATGTAGACGTGCCGAGGGCACTCGCGCGTCACCTGGTGCCGTTCGGTGCACGCGGGGTCGTGCACCCTCAGGTAGCCGGCGGCGAAGCCGTTCGTGAGGTACTGACCGACGCCGCGGTGGGTCCAGGGCTTCTTGCTCCGTGGCGACTCGATGCCGAGGTCCCGCAGCCACTTCGAGAGGGCGCCGAGCCCGGCTCCGTCGACGTAGCGGCGGTAGAGCTCGCGCACGACGTCGGCGGTCTCAGGGTCGGGGGAGTAGGTCTTGCTCGCGGGGTCGTAGAGGTACCCCAGACGTGGGGACCCATTGTGCGGGAGGCCGAGCTTGCGCCGTCGGGCGTGGGTCTCGCGCCACGTGTCGCCGATGCGGTCGGACTCGAACGCGGCCATCTCAGCGAGCATGCCGCGGGTGAAGCGTCCGGTCGAGGTCGTGGTGTCGACGGTCTCGGTCGAGGACTCGAGCCGCCCGCCAGCGCCCTCGACTCGGTCGACGGCGACGGCCCAATCGCGGCGGTTGCGCGCGAGCCGGGACCACTTCCACACCACGATGACGTCGGCGTCGCGCGCCTCGACCAGCGCGAGCGTTCGCTGGACGGCAGGCCGGTCCCACGTGCGCCCGGAGATCCCGGGGTCGGAGAGCACGTCGACGACGTCGTAGCCCATCCGTGCCGCGTACTCGCGGCACGACGCCTCTTGCAGCTCGAGAGAAATCGAGTCCTCGCGCGACTTCGACTGCCGCAGGTACACCACGGCGCGCGGCGGCTGGTCGGGGACGACCCGCAGGTTCGGCCTCACGCCCACTCCGAGGCGGCGCGCTGCTCCTGCTGCTCGATGAGGCTAGGTCCCTTCGCTGCGGCGTCGGCGACGGCTCGAAGCCGCGCGAGGCCGGGCGCTCGTCGGCGGTCGCGCTCGTCGGTGAGTGCGTCGAACGCGAGCACGATGGCGCGTGGGCACCCTGGCTCTTGCACCTTGGCGTAGTGCTCGCGCCAACGGGAGTGCAGCTCATCGTCGGGCAGCGCGGCAAGGTCCTCAGTCATGCGATGTCTCGCTTCCGGGTGGTCGGGGCGATCCCCCACGGCGTCGGGTAGGCGACTGGTGCGACGCGGCGCAGGACAACATCGCGCAGCGCCTGGACGATCGGCGTTGTGACCTCGAGTTCGCGCGCGATCGCGCCGACGTGACCGTCGTAGAGCTTCTCGGCGAGCGCGTACTCGTCGGGACGGATCAGCAGACGCGCGGCGTAGGCGTCGGCTTGGCGCTCGTCGCGCACGACGTCGTGGGCGGCGGACCAGTCGTGGTTGTGGTGCCAGTGACCCATCTCGTGCGCGAGCGCGACCTTGCGCACGATCGCGCTCTTGCGTTCGTTGATGAGAACGAGCCCAGACCGGCGGACCTCGCCGGTGCGGCGCCCGAGATTCGCGAACTTCACGTGCAGGCCCATTTCCGACGCTGCGGCGAGCAGCTCGTCCCAGGTCACGGTTCCTCCTGCTGCGCCTCGACCTCTGCATCGTCGTCGCGATCCATCGCCGCCAGCACGTAGTCGCCGGCGTTGGCCCGGCGCTCGGCCTCGCCGAAGAGGTCGAAGACGTCGAGCCCGAGAGCGCTCGCAATGACTTCCGCTTCGCCGACCGTCGAGGCCGGACGCTCCCCGCGGAGGATGATGCCGAGCCGGTTCGCCGACATCCCCGTCTTCTCGGCGAGCACGCGACGCGTCGTGCCACTTTCCGCGACCGCGCCGGCGAGCACCTGCGCCAGCGCGC
The DNA here is from genome assembly GCF_042797035.1 of Cellulosimicrobium sp. NPDC057862. Classification (NCBI taxonomy): domain Bacteria; kingdom Bacillati; phylum Actinomycetota; class Actinomycetes; order Micrococcales; family Promicromonosporaceae; genus Cellulosimicrobium; species Cellulosimicrobium sp. NPDC057862. The sequence continues at coordinate 34,249 of NZ_JBHVMH010000028.1, read as the reverse complement.
GGTCGATCGGATGCATGGGCTTCGAGGTCAGGGCCATGTGGTGACTGTACCCATTTCGGTTCACTTGGGGAAGTGGGGTTGACCGCGAACCCAAATCGGTCCATAGTCGGGACATGACCACGAACCGATTTGGGTCCAGCGCCATCGACAGGGCGCTGGCTGCCGAGGTCCGCGCGGAGATCGCCCGCCGCCCGGACCTCAGCGTCGCGGGCCTCGCAGACTCGCTCGGCATCCGTCGCGCCACGCTCTCGGAGCGCGTGAACGGTCGGGTCGCCTTCACCTACTCGCAGTTGCGGCTCGTTGCTGAGGCGATCGGGCTCACGGTGCGCGAGCTGGATACCCGCGCGAAGTACCAGCTCGCCCGTGAGGCTTCGGGCACGTCGGCGGTGTCGGCGTGAGCGCCGTCGAGCCGGGGCCGTTTCCGTCGCGGTCGTGGCCGGGGATGGCCTCCACGCCGCGCACGAAGGAGGCGGCCTGCCGCCTCGCGGGGGAGCGGATCGCCGCCGCTCGACGGCGCCGCGACTCCCTCTCGGTCGAAGAGGCTGCGCGCGAGGCCTGGCACCCATGTCACCGCCTCACGGTCGAGCAGCTCGAGGACAAGATCCGCGCCTCGCGTGAGCGCCGCGCCGAGGCGGCCCGGGTTGCGAGGAGCGCGTCGTGAGTGCCCCGCTGATCGAGCGCGTGCCGTTCGGACTGCGCGACGGCCTCGAGCCCGCCGCCGAGCCCGTCACTGCGCAGCTGGCGACCCGCACGCGCCGCGTCCTCACGGACGACGAGGCCGCGTCGCTCTCCGGCGCTGGCCGGTACAACGCGCAGCAGCGCGCCGAGCTGCTCGCCGAGGTCGGCGATGCGCTCCTTGCCGCGCTCGAGGGCGGCGTCGTCGCCCCCTAGCCACCACCCTGCCGCGGCGCTCGCGGCCCGTGCTCTGCCAGGAAAGGACCAGACCGTGAACCCGTTCATGTGGATCGTGTGGGGCGTCGTCGCTCTGCTGTTGCTGCTCGTCGTGTTCGTCGTGCTCGCCGTCTTGCTGGCGCTTGTCACGCCGTGCGCGGCAGTCGTCGTCGCGCTGTTCGAGGACGTGCGCGCCCGGTGGCGTTGGCGCCTCATCCGTCGCTCGGCGCATCGGCGCGCGCTCGCTGACGACCACGAGCTCGTCGTGCGTGGCGCGACGTTCTGGGCGGTGCCCGACCGGGGCGGCGAGCCTGAGCTGCTGCGCCCGGCGTGGGCTCCGGTGCGAGGCGACGAAATGGCGGTCGTGGACGCGACGACGGATCACGGACGTGCCCTGTGAGCGGGCACCTGCGCGTCGTCGGGGACGACGTGGCCGAGCTGCTGCCGTACCCGGCGGACGAGGTGTCGAACTCGCTCGTCGAGCTGGACTCGGCGGAGGCGACGGTGCTCGCGGCGGCCCCGGCCGCGGCGGCGCGGGCCCACACGGCGGACCGGTTGGCGGCGGCGTACATCGCGGCGGCGGACGTCTACCGGCGCCCGGCGGAGCCGCTCGCGTACCGCGAGTGGATGGCGGCGTCGGACGCGGCGGCGAACGAGCTGCGCGAGGCCGAGGAGGCCTACCGCGAGGCGTGGTCGTCGTGACGGCCGCGAGGTGGCGGTGCGCACGGTGCGGCCGCTACCTCCACGCCCGGGCCGTCGTGCTGACGGCAGCCGGGATCCCGAAGAGCAGGTGCCAGGAGTGCGGCCCGGTGGTCGCGCTGTACGTGAGGGGACACGAGGTGACGAACGAGAAGACGGCCGGGCAGGAGCAGTCGCTCCTTGCGCTGCCGCAGGTCTCGCACGAGACGTTCCTGCGCATCGTGGACTCGGTGCCCGCCGGGACGGAGGTCACGGTCAACACGCTGCGCGCACGGCTCGACGCAGCGGAGGTCCCGGAGCGTGCCCGCGGCGGCCTGTTCTCGAAGGCGACGAAGGCCCGCCTCCTCGAGCCGGTGTGGGTCGGGGAGGGTGACGACCGCACGCCGAAGACGGCCGCGTCGTCCGGCCCGTCCGCGCACCTGGCTCGGGTGCGCGTGTACGTGCGCACGACGACGCGCATGCACGAGGTGTCGACGTGACGCGGCCCAGCGCGGCGGACGAGCACGCCGCGAACATGCGCGCCCTCGCCCGGCCGGGCTCCCTCGTCGACGTCCCGCGCGGTGCCCGTTGCTCCGAGCACGACGTCCGCCTCACCTCGGTCGGCGCGTGCGGCTCGTGCATCGCCAACCACCACGCGGGCGAGCACGTCGGCAAGCCGTGCCGGACGTGCTCCCGCTGCTACCCGACCCCGATCCCCGCGATCACGCACCATACCCACGCAGACAGGACCGCACCATGACCACCACCACACAGGCCCCGCCCGCCGGCCGTAGCGCGAGGAGCGACGCCGGCGCGCCGTACACCAACCGTCGCGCGTCGCGCGGCGTCTTCGACCCGCAGGCGTGGGCGCCGAGCTCGGCGTGCCGGCGTGCTGACGTCGACCCCGAGCTGTTCTTCCACCCCGAGGGCGAGACGGGCAGGGCCCGTCGAACCCGGGAGTCCGACGCCAAGAAGGTCTGCGCCGACTGCCCCGTCCGTGCCCTCTGCCTCGACTACGCGCTTGAGCGGCGCGAGCAGTACGGCGTGTGGGGCGGCACGGGCGAGGAGGAGCGCGCCGCGCTGCTGCGCGTGCGCCGTGGCCCGCGCGAGGGCAAGAAGCCGGGCGGCGCGAAGCCGCTCCCGGTCACCCAGGACGACGTCGAGACGATCCGTCGCATGCACGGCGAGGGCCGCAACCAGCGCGAGATCGCCGATCACCTCGGCTGGTCCTACGCCCGCATGCCACGGGCGATGCAGAGCCTCGGGATCAGCGCCCGCGCGGCGGTGTCGGCATGAGCGCGGCCACGGTCACGGACCTGTTCTGCGGGGCGGGCGGGTCGTCGACGGGCATGGTGCAGATCCCGGGCGTGCAGGTCGTGATCGCTGCGAACCACTGGTCGCTCGCGATCGAGACGCACAACCAGAACCACCCGGACACGGACCACGCCGCGGTCGACCTGCACCAGGAGGACCCGCGGTACTTCCCGCGCACGGATGTCCTGTGGGCATCGCCGGAGTGCACGAAGTGGTCGCAGGCGAACGGGTCGAAGCCGCTCCCCGCGATCGAGGAGGGCCTGTTCGAGGACCCGCTGTCCGCCGAGGCCGCGATCCGCTCCCGACTGCTGATGTTCGACGTGCTCCGCTTCGCCGAGCACCACCGCTACCGGGCGATGATCATCGAGAACGTCGTCGACATCGCGACCCAGGCGAAGTACCGCCTCGCCTGGTACGAGTGGCGCCAGCAGCTCCGCGCGCTCGGCTACCGCTTCCGCGTCGTCTCGCTCAACTCGATGCACGCCCAGACGTTCGGCCTGCCCGCGCCGCAGTCCCGCGACCGGATCTACATCGTGTGCTGGCGCGAGGGCGAGCGCGCCCCCGACGTCGAGCGCATCCTGCGCCCGTCCGCGTACTGCCCGAAGTGCGACGAGCTGATCCGGGCGACGCAGTCCTGGAAGAACGGCAAGACGGTCGGCCGCTACCGCCAGACCTACCTGTACACGCACGCCCGGTGCGGGACCGTCGTCGAGCCCGCGTGGCTCCCCGCTGCGGCCGCGATCGACTGGTCCATCCCGGGCGAGCGGATCGGGGACCGTCTCAAGCCGAAGACCCGCGCCCGGATCGCGGCGGGGATCGCCCGGTACTGGGGCCCGATCCACATCGAGGCGCTCGGCAACCAGTACGACGCCGCGGACCCGAAGCACCCCCAGCACGGCGACCCCAACGCGTACTACCGCGCCTGGTCCGTCGACGACGTGATCCGCACCCTCCACACCCAGGAGACGAAGGGCCTCGCCGTCCCGGTCGAGGGCCGCGACGGCAAGACCGCGTGGCCGCTCGACGTGCCGATGCGCACCCAGACGACCCGGCTCGAGACCGGGCTCGCGCACACTCCGCTCGTCGACAAGATGTACGGCACCGGCGTCGCGCACCCCGTCACCGACCCGTTCGGCACCATTACCGCAGGCGGCAACCACCACGGCCTCGCGCAGCACCCCGACCCGTTCATCCTCGACCGCCGGTTCGAGTACCGCGCCCGCTCGATCCATGACCCGCTGTCGACGATCACCGCGAACGACACGACGAAGGCGCTCGTCGCGCCCTACTACGGCTCCGCGACCCACGCGAAGCCCGTCGACGAGCCGCTCGGCACGCTGACCACGGTCGACCGGTACGCGCTCGTGCACCGGCACAACACCGGCGGCGCGGAGATGACGACCCCGGTGTTCGAGGAGCTGCGCACCCTGACCGCGGCCGGTCACCAGTCACTCCTGCAGCAGCCCGGCCCGCGCGACGGCCGCCGCACCGTCACCGCCGCGGACCTGCGCGCGGCGGAGGAGCTCGTGCCCGAGGTCCTGTTCCGCATGTTCCGCCCGCACGAGGTAGCCGCCGGCATGGCCTTCCCGTCGGACTACCGGTGGGATGCGACCGACCCGAAGACCGGGCGGGCCGCGTCGAACCGCGACCTCGTGAAGATGGCCGGGAACGCCGTCACCCCGCCCGCCGCGCGCGACCTCGTCGCGACCGTCGTCGAGGCGCTGACTGGAGAGGCAGCGACCCCGTGACAAAGCGCTCATCGGAGCCAGCCCAGACTGCCGTTGTCGAGCAGAACTGCCACCGTGAAGCCGATTTCCCGCAATTGTTCCGCCAATCGAGGGGTCCGGTTCTCGGAGAGAACAATGACAAACTTCGCCTCGGGTTGGGCCTCCTTCGCGCGGGCTGCCAGGTTGATTATCACTCTAATCGACTGCGCTGTAATCGAGCGGCGAAACTCGGCGATCTCCACAACTGTTCCGCTGTCGTTTCTCGCGATGGCGTCGAACATCGATTGCTGAGGGCCGTCTCCGCCGAACACAACGTTAAGACCCCGTCCGGCCGCGTCTCTTGCATAGGCTGCGGCCGCTTCGGACTCAGCATTCTCGACTCGCACGGCCACAGCTTGTTCGGTCGCCGTGCCTGTGTTGAAGACTGCGATCCCGGCAGCTGCGAGGCTGAGCAGACTGACGATGATCGGCACCCAGAGTCCGCCGAGATACCAAGCAACTGCCGCAGCTCCAGCGAATATAAGCGCGAGGAATGCCCAGCCTGCGATCCGCAGCGAGAGGAAGATCCCTCTCTTCGTGCGCGCCCGTGCTCGCTCCTCATCGGCCACTTCCGCGGCTATCAGTTGTGTCAACGCGGCACTGAGGTGGGCGTCGTTCACTTCCTCCCGAACCTCGAGATAGGCCTTGAGGCGCCGCACTCGACGCGATTCAGGGCCGAACAGTGCTGCCTGGCTGACCACCGCCACAGCCAGCCCGGCAATTCCCGCCACCACCTCTTCCCACATGGGCCGGAGCGTACCGCGAACCCGGTACGGCGGGGGAGGTGCAACCCGGGTGACAGCTCGGGCCGCGGCCGAAGAACCCAACACCATCGAGAAGGGAACCCAGCAATGACGAGACTCTCGTCGGGCCTGCCGAAGGAGACCTCCGGGAACGGCCTGTCCGCGATCGCGCGGGACCTGGTCGTGAACCCGATGAACCGGCACGTCATGATCGCCGTCGTCGACTGCTCGAAGATCACGACGGACACGTCGACGGGCCTCATGGAGCCGACGGCACGCGTGCTGCGGATCGAGCGGGTCGCGCCCCAGGATGCGGAGACGGCGGAGCGTCTGGTGCGCCGCGCGCTTGAGCACCGTCTCGGTGACACGGTTCTGCCGATCGATCTCGAGCAGGACATCGAGGAGTGGTTCGGCAAGGGCTTCAAGCTGGACCCGGAGACGGGTGTCCTCACCCCGAAGGACGAGGAGCCCGACGACGCCGGGGAGGGTTCGAGCTTCCTGCGTGACGGGTCCGGGTTCTTCCCGGGCCGCCCCGCCGAGTCCGACGCCGAGCCCGATCCCGAGACCGACGACGGCGAGGAGCGCACCGTCGCGGACGCAGTGCGCGACGCGCTGCGCAGCGTCGAAGACCTCCCCCTCGTGCGCGAGGCGGCCGAGCTCGTCATCACGTCCCAGTTCGCGTCTACCTCGATGCTGCAGCGCAAACTCCGCGTCGGGTTCGCGAAGGCCGGCTACCTCATGGACGTCCTCGAACAGCTCGGGTTCGTCGGCCCCTCGCAGGGCACGAAGGCACGCGACGTGCTCTACGAGCCGGGCCGTCTCGCCGAGGCGCTCGCGGCGGTCGACGCCCGGTTCGGGGAGGCGTGAGCGATGCCGATCACGAACGACCCCACGGGCCGCGTCTCGACGTGCGCGCACTGCGACAAGAAGGTCGAGGAGGCGCGCCTCATGAAGGGGATCCGCTCGCGCACGGTGGACGTTGCCGGGCGGCTCGTCACGACGACGTCCCACGGAATCCTCGTCTGGCGCACCGTCGACCGCGGCCACGGCTCCGCGGTGTGCCCCGACGTCGAGTCCGGCCGGCACGAGCCGACGCGCATCACGTACCGGTCCGTGCACGCGCCCGCCGAGCCGGAGACGCCGGACGACGAGGACCCGGACGGCGGTGCCGCCGCGTGAGGACGTGGACGCCGGCCGAGTACCACGCGGACGTCGCGGCAGGCATGAAGGAGGACGCGCTGCAGGCACAGGTGATCGCGGTCGCGCGTGACCTCGGCTTCCTCGTCTACCACACGCACGACTCCCGCAAGTCCGAGCGCGGCTGGCCCGACCTCGTCCTCGTCCACCCGACCCGCGGTCGCTTGCTGTACCGCGAGCTCAAGCAGCAGAAGCGCTACCCGACCCCGGAGCAACGCAAGTGGCTCGCCGCCCTCGCCGCGACCGGAGCCGACGTCGGCGTCTGGCGCCCGCTCGACATCCTCGAGCGACGCGTCCACGCCGAGCTCCAAGCACCCCAGCCCACCCTGACCTCGAAGGAGCCCTCATGACCATCGACGACGGCCGCACGGTCGAGTACCGCGGGATCCGCTTCCGCACCGTCGGGAAGGGCATCCGGCACTGCCAGACGTGCTTGCGCATCACCTACGACTACATCTCGCACGCGGCCAGGCACCTGACCGGTGTCGGGGACGTCGGCTGGCCCGCCGTCTCGCCACTCGAACCTGGAACTACGGCGCTCGAGGTCCAGGTTGCGCCCACAACCTTGACGATCCCGGCCGAGGTCGACCAGCTCCCGGCGCGCGCGGTCATCCGCGACGCCGCTGGCACGGTCGCCGAGAACGCCGACGGGCCGTACCCCTGGCTCACGACCGGCTTCTCCGAGTCCTGGCCGTCGGACGCGTTCACCTACCCGGTCACCGTGCTCTGGCCCCTCGGCGCTCGCGGCGATGGGGGTGCGTGATGGCGACCGGGTGGCGGACCGAAGGCGGCGAGGTGCACGCCGTGGCGAAGACGTTCTGGCTCGAGCTCGGGGACCTTCGCGCGATCGTGCGGCGCGCCGACGAGCTCAGCCTCGCGGACACGGCCGATGTGTACGTGGGCGGGGTCGAAAAGAGCACGGTGTTCGTCGGTCTCGCGACGGTGAAGGAGATCCGCGTGCGCGAGGTGGCGTACACGAAGCACCAGCCCGAGGCAGGCGCATGAGCGCGAGACAGGCGCCCCCGGCCCGCCGGCCGCGGCGCGGGCAGAAGCTCACGATCCCGGCCCGCGCGATGACCTACGTCGTCGTGTGGGACGCGTTCAACGTGGTCAAGGTCGGGCGCGCGTGGAAGCGGTACAGGCTCAAGGGCCTGACGGACACGGGCGGCCGCGTGCTGATCCTGCAGCGCGACACGGAGGACGTCGTCGAGTGGGCGGTGCTGACGATGCTGCGCGCGCACCCCGATGTCGTCCGGCCTGCGTTCGCGAACGCCGAGGAGTCGCTCGGCTTCTTGCCGCACGGCCGTGGGTGGACCGAGTGCTTCGTCTACGCCCCGGGTCAGTACGAGGCCATGCGTGACCTGATCTTCCGAGGACTGGTGAATGGTGACCGAATCCAAGCCCGACGCGCCCGCCACGCCGCCGCGGGCGTCGTCGAGCGGCCCGTCGCGGCTGTTCACGGACCCGCGGCTCCTGGCGCTGCCGGAGCGGACGAGGTTGACGGCGCTGGGCCTGTGGCACCAGCACGTCGACGCGTCGGGGCTCGGCCCGGCAGACCCGACGATGGTGCGCGAGTCGGTGTGGCCGGCGAGCGTGAGCGTGACCGACGACGACGTCCTGGACGACGTCGTCGAGCTCGGGGACGCGGGCTGGCTGGTGCTCGTCGACGGGCCGCGCGGGCTCGCGCTGCTGCAGCTCGCGGATTGGCCTTCCACCGCGCCCCCAGCATCAGCATCAACCGCCCAACTCGGACATTCGGCCTCGAGAGTAGTGGGAGGGGAGGAAGGAAGGAGAGGAGGGCAGGAGGCGGCGCCCCAACCCAGACCCTCCGGACCTGTCCCGCTCTCCGCGACTCTCGCCGTCCTCGCAGCGATGCCCGAGCCCTCACCCTTCTGCAGCCAGCACCAGCCGTGGGGATCCGACGAGAAGTGCGGCCCGTGCGGTGGCGCCCGCAAGCGACACGACCTGTGGTCCCAGGCGAACAAGGAGCCCCGATGAAGATGAACCTGCCGAAGTGCCTCGCCCGGGGGACGAACGACCAGGGCCGCCCGCGGTGCGGCAAGTCGTGCCCGCCAGGGATGTTCGTCTGCGGCGACTGCGCGAACGAGCTCACGATCCGGCTGCTGCAGGCCGGCCTCGTCGCTCGTGCGCTCGACGACGCCTACCTCAAGCAGCAGCGGTTCGACGCGGTCGGCTTCTCGACTGCCGACCCGGACGAGTCACCGGTCCCGTTCAACGAGCACGCCGCGGAGGTCGCCGCCGAGCTCGGCACGACGCTGCTCGAGGCGGCGGACTACATCGCGAAGGCGTCGGGCATGTTCCGTCCTCTCGACACCCCGAAGGCACTCGGCCGGTGGCTCGCGCTGAAGGTCTCGTGGATGCGGGCCCAGCCTACCGGGCCCGACATGGTCCAGCACCTGACCCGGATCCTGACCCGGGCCGAGCGGGCCATCGACCGCGCCGGCGACCTGCGCTTCGTCGGCCCGTGCGGCGGCACCTACCTCGACGACGACGGCCTCGCGGTCGAGTGCACCGAGGACCTCTACGCGAATAGCTGGGACCACGAGGTTGCGTGCCGGTCCTGCGGCGCGACGTACCCGATCAAGGACCGGCGCACGTGGCTCCTCGGCCAGGCCGCCGACATGCTCATGCCCCGCACCGAGCTCTCCCGCGCGCTCGCCGGCTGGGGCGTCAGCGTCACGACGAAGCAGCTCGAGCACTGGGCTGCGCGCGGCCGGCTCGCGTCGAAGGGCTACACGGCGACCCTGCCCTCCCGCCCGCTGTACCGGTTGGGCGACGTGCTCGACGTCGTCCAAGCCAACGCGGAGCGGAGCCGAGTCGCATGACAAGACGCACGTTGAACTTCACGGGCGAACCGGCGTGTCGTAGCCCACATTTAGGATCACGACATGACTGAGAACACTCAAGAGCTCCGCGACGCAGTCGCCGACGCGCAGCAGCAGATCACCGAACGCGAGTCGGACGTCCGTGACTGCATCTCGTCGTGGCGTCGCGAGTTCGTCGCGGCCGTCGAACCCGCGATGCTGAACCAGGCACGCAGGTACTTCGAGGAGTTCCCCGTCGTGGCCAAGACGCTCGACGCTGACGGCGTGAAGCGGCTCAAGGGCACCGTGCGCGCGAACGCCGCTCGGGTCGCAGAGGACGCTTCGGCGAGGATCACCCTCGAGAGAATCGATGCCTCGCATCAACTCATCGCGGACTTCCGGCTCGACCTTCTCCGCCACGTCGCCAAGGCGATGGCAGAGTCGCTCCAGCCGACCTTCACGTGGAACAACTGGTTCGACGAGCATCAGCGTGCCGCGATGCCTCATGCCCACTTCGACGACGTCGAAGAGCTGGACGCGTACCAGAGGCTCAGCAAGACGCTTAACGAGCTCAGAGCCGCGCAAGCCCAGCACAGCGAACTGCAAACTCGGCTCGACCGTGCCGAGGCGCTCGATCTGTGGGACAGCCCTGAACCGTAGCCACCTGCCATCTCGGGTGACACGTCTACCCCCGTCTGACTGGCGTTCTCGCTGGTCTGGGGACTACTGTGTGCTTCAGTGAGTCGTAGTGGCTCCAAGGGCCCGCTCTCCGTCGGAGGCGGGCCTTTGTGCTGCCCGGGCCGGATCGGTTCGGGTGCAGGCCGTCCGCGGTGACGCGGTGCTGACCGACGGCCCCTGGTCCGGGCCCTGCGCGTCGAGCGGCCCGACGTCGTCGGTCTCAACTCTTCCGCCACGGGAGGTGCACGTGCCGTGCATCGACTGCGGTCGTCCCGGTGTCCGCTCTCGCTGCTCGAGCTGCACGCGCTCGCGGCGCGGCACGACGACCGAGCGAGGCTACGGCCACGCCTATCAGGTGGAGCGAGCCGCGGTCCTCGCTGAGGCGACGCACTGCTCGATCTGCGAGGAGCCCTTCACCGAGGACAACCCGGCGACCGGTGGTCACCTCGTCGCGATCCGCGACGGCGGCAGCCTGGCCGACGGCATCGGCCCGCACTGCCGACGGTGCAACTACGGGTGGCGCCGCACGGGCGCGTGACCATCGTCTGACCGTCCGCAAAATCGGACATAGCCACCCGGGGGTGGGCAAAAAGTCGGGCCGGAGACCACCTCGCCTGACCCGCGCCCAAGGCACGCACGCACGCTCAGGTTGGCGCGTTTTTTGTCCCGATTCGGATTGTTCTAGGCCGGTTCGGTCGGCGTCGCGGAGCGGGGTGAGCGACGGTGCCCGGTCCGCCGAAGACCCCGCTCGAGGAGCGTCGCCGCAAGGGCCGCTCGGCTGGGCGGGACTCCGGCGGCCGCCCGCTGCCCGAGCCGGAGAACGTCGTCACGCTGCGCGGCGTCGAGGGCCGTCTGCCCGAGGTCCCGGCCACGGTCCAGGAGGACGGCCCCGGCGCGGTGCGCTGGGAACGGATCTGGCGCGACGCGTCGTGGCTCTCGCCCTCGACGGACATCGACGTCATCACGCGCCTGTGCGAGGCCGAGGACCTCTACGCCGGGATGACGAAGGCGCTCGCGGACCAGGGGTTCTACGTCACAGGCTCCCAGGGCCAGCTCCGGCCGAACCCGCTGCTGACTCAGCTGCGCGCGACGGCGGCGCAGATCCTGCAGCTCGAGCGCGAGTGCGGCCTGACCCCGTCATCGCGCGGCTCGCTCGGCGTGGCCGAGGTGAAGCCGCAGTCGGAGAACCCGCTGACCGCGATCCTCGAGCGCGCCGCGAACCGCGGCCGGACGGCGTCCGGTGGCCGCTAACCCCTGGGCGGGCCCGCGTCCGCGGTGGCTGACGCCGGTCACGCCCGCCGAAATGCGCCGCGGCGACGGCGACCTGTACGCGGACCTGATCGACGCGACGTGCCGGATCACGAAGGACTCCCTCGCCGGCGGCGTAGGCGAGCTGCTGCGGATGCGCCCCTGGCAGCGTCAGCTCCTGCGACGCGTGTGGGCCCGCCGCGCGGACGGGTACCTCAAGCACCGCACCGCGCTGGTCGGGATCCCGCGCAAGAACGGCAAGTCGGAGATCGGCGCGGGCCTGGCCGTCGGGAATCTGCTCCTCGGTCCGCTCGGTGGCGAGATCTACTCGTGCGCCGGCGACAAGGAGCAGGCGTCGATCATCTTCAAGACCGCGAAGCGGATGGTCGAGATGGACCCGCACCTGTCTGACGTCATCAAGGTCTACTCGAAGGTGCTCGAGGTGCCCGCGACGGGCACGGTCTACAAGGCGGTCTCGGCCGAGGCGTACACCAAGGAGGGGCTCAACCCCTCGCTCGTGCTGTTCGACGAGCTCCACGTCCAGCCGAACCGCGAGCTGTGGAACGTCATGCAGCTCGCCCAGGGCGCCCGGCCCGAGCCGCTCATGGTCGCGATCACCACCGCGGGGGTGCGCACCGACCGCACCGGCCTGGACTCGATCTGCTACGCGCTGTACCAGCACGGCGTCGAGGTCGCGCAGAAGATCATCGACGACCCCACGTTCTTCATGGCGTGGTGGGAGCCGCGCGCTGGGGTCCAGGCGCCGCACGACTCGCCCGCGACGTGGCGTGAGTCCAACCCCGCCTACGGTGACCTCGTCGCGGAGGCTGACTTCCTGTCGGTCGTGCGCCGCACGCAGGAGAACGAGTTCCGGATCAAGCGCACGAACCAGTGGGTGGCCTCCGGCAAGGTCTGGCTCCCGCACGGCGCGTGGGAGTCGATCTCCGACCGCGACCGGTACCCGGGCGGGCCGCCCGACGGCACCCGCGTCGTGATTGGGTTTGACGGGTCCAAGACCGGGGACACGACGGCGCTGATCGGTGTGACGGTCGAGGAGCGGCCGCACATCTTCGTGGTCGGGATCTGGGAGCGCGACCCGTTCGACCCGGCGTGGCGCATCCCGCGCGCCGAGGTGAAGAACGCGGTCCGTGAGGCAAACACCCGCTGGGACGTCGTCGAGTCGCCGTGGGACGAGTTCCTGTGGCAGGACGCCGCAACGGAGCTCGCCGAGGAGGGCGTTCCCGTCGAGGGGTACCCCCAGACCCCGGAGCGCATGGGCAAGGCGACACAGAAGTTCTACGAGCACGTCGTCTCGAAGCTCGCCACGCACGACGGCGACCCGGTCCTGGCCCGGCACATCCGCGACGCGACCCCGAAGCCGACGTCGCAGGGCTTCGCCCGCATCGTCAAGGAGAACCCCGACTCCCCGCGTCGCATCGACGGCGCGGTGACGGCCATCTTCACGCTCGATCGGGCCCTGTGGTGGGCCTCGCAGAAGCCGGACGACGGCCCGAACATCTGGTGAAGGGGGACCCGTGGCGGTAGCGCTCTTCCTCGTCGGCCTGGCCGCGATCGTGCTGGGCATCGGCGGCCTCGCCGGCATCTGGTGGGCGCTGCTCACGCTCGGGGTCGTGCTCGTCGCGCTCGCCGTGCTCACCGAGGTCGGCGGCCGCGGCGACAAGGCGCCGGAGACGAAGGGCGCGAAGCCGTGAGGGCCCTGTCGGCGCTCGCGAGCATGGCCGCCCGCGGGTTCTCGCTCGAGGACCCGTCCCAGCCGCTGACCGGCGGCGCGCTGCTGTCCCAGCTGGACGACCCGACGCAGCTGTGGGGCGGGGAGCGCATCGCGGACCCGATGCGGATCGGCGCTGCGCTGCGCTGCGTGCAGATCCTGTCCTCGGGAGTTGCCGGGTGCCCGCTGCAGGTTCGCGACCGGGCGACCTCGCAGCAGATCGTGGTCCCGGCCCTCGCGAAGCGGCGAGCGGGCACCACGCCGTTCGAGATGTGGGAGACGGTCGTCGCGCACATCGCCCTGTGGGGCAACGCGTTCCTGCGCAAGATCTACACCGCCGACGGGCGTCTGATCGACCTGCAGCCGATCCACCCCGCCCGCGTCACGATCCACGTCGAGGACGGCACCGACCTCGGCCTGCTCTACACCAAGGCGTTCGTCGTCGACGGCCGCCGCGACGACCCGCTCACCGAGCACGACGTCCTGCACATCCCGAACCTGTCCCTGGACGGGGTCCAGGGCATGTCCGTGATCGGGAACATGCGCCGCACGTTTGGCCTGGCGACCGAGGCCGAGAAGCTCGCAGCACGCCTGTACGAGAAGGGCTTCCTCACCTCGGGGTTCATCACCACCGCGGACTCGCTCGACAACGAGAAGGCCACGATCCTCAAGGACCGGTGGCGCGCGAAGCTCGCCGGCACGGACAACGCCTACGAGGTCGCGATCCTCGACAAGGGCGCCAAGTGGGAACAGCTCACGATGAACCCCGTCGACGCGCAGTTCCTCGAGACCCGCAAGTTCCAGACGACCGAGATCGCCCGGATCTTCGGCGTGCCCGGCTGGATCATCAACGACCAGGAGAAGTCCACGGCCTGGGGCTCGGGCATGGAGCAGCAGTTCATCGCGTTCGTCGTCATCACGCTCAAGCCGTACTTCAACCGCATCGAGCAGCGCGTCGCCCGCGAGGTCATCGACCCCGAGGTGCAGAAGGCCGAGTTCAAGGTCGAGGGCCTTCTGCGCGGCGACTCGCGCGCTCGGGCCGCGTTCTACGCCTCCGGCATCCAGCACGGCTGGCTCACGCCGAACGAGCCCCGCGAGCTCGAGGACCTCCCGCCCGTGCCGTGGGGCGACGAGCCCTACCGCCCGTACAACGAGCCCGCGAACGCGAACGCGCGCGCCGGCGACGACGACCAGCCAGGAGGCGACGATGACGACGACGCTGACGCGTGAGACCGCACGCGCCGCGGGGGCGAGCACCCTGCTCGAGCGGCGCACGCGGGCGCTCGCGGACACCGACGCACGCCTCGTGCGTGCCGAATCCGACGACGAGCCGCGCCGGTTCACCGGGCACGCCGCGGTGTTCAACTCGCGGACCGCGATCGGGAACCCGCTCAAGTGGGGGTTCTACGAGGAGATCGCGACTGGCGCGTTCGACAAGACCCTCGCCGAGGGCGACGCCCGGTTCCTCGTCGACCACGACACGCGCCTGCTCGTCGCCCGGGTCTCGGCCGGAGACCTGCGCCTTTCCACGGACTCCGTCGGGCTCGCGGTCGACTCCGACCTCGACGACGAGCTGTCCTACGTCCGCGACCTGACCCGCAACCTCGAGAAGCGCCGCATCACGGGCATGAGCTTCGGGTTCTACGTCGTGCGCGACGAGTGGACCGAGGTCGAGGTCGAGGTGACCGAGCCCGACGGCAAGACGACGACCGAGACGGCCTACCTGCGCACGATCACCGAGGTGCGATTGCTCGAGGTGTCCGCGGTGACGTTCCCCGCCTACGAGGACACCGACGCCGGTCTTCGCAAGATGGCCGACGAGGTCCGCGCCGCGCGCGGGCTGCCCACCAACTCTCCTCCCGCCTCGGAGGAGGCCCGTCCCGCGCCGGCCGACGCCACCCGGGACACCACCAGCGACCCCGCGCCGGCTGAGACCACCCGGGGCTTCGAGAGGCAGGACGAGCGTGCCCGCGCGCTCGCGATCCGCTACCGGCTCCCGCAGCGGTAGCAGCCCCACCCCACACTCACCGGCCGCATGCGGCCCAGCCCGGAAGGAACCACCATGACGGACAACGCCCGCCTGCGTCGGCTGCGCGAGGAGCGCGCGAACGCCTGGTCGCAGGCCCAGGACATCCAGGCGCGCCGTGAGCGCGCCGGGTACGAGCCGACCGACGAGGACGGCGAGACGTACACCCGCTCCCTCGACGACGTCGAGCGTCTCGGACGCGAGATCGAGGAGGAGGAGCGCACCGAGCGCATCCGGGCCGTCATGGACGCGCCCGCGCCGTCCGCCCGCTCGACGAACCCGATCTCGGGCGCGGGCGAGCCCGACGACATCTCGGACGAGTACCGCACCGCGTTCGACCACTACCTGCGCGACGGCATGTCGGGCATCGCGCCGGACGAGCAGAAGCTGCTCCGTCAGGGCTTCGTCCCCACCAGCGAGGGCCGCGCGCAGGCGGCGGGCACCCCGGCGGCTGGCGGCTACACCGTCCCGCAGGAGTTCCTCGCGCGGATGATCGAGACGCTCAAGGCGTTCGGCGGCATCCTGTCCGTGGTCGACGTGATCAACACCGCCACGGGCGCCGAGATCGTCTGGCCGACGAACAACGACACGGGGAACGTCGGCGCGATCCTCGCGGAGAACACCGCCGTCACCGAGCAGGACCTCACGTTCGACCAGGGCCAGCTCGGCGCGTACATGTACACCTCGAAGCTGGTGCGGGTCTCGATCCAGCTCCTGCAGGACTCCGCGTTCAACCTGAACGCGTGGCTCCCGGTCAAGCTCGGCGAGCGCATCGGCCGCGCCGGGGCCGCGCACTTCGCCACCGGCACCGGCACCGGCCAGCCCCAGGGCCTGGTCACCGGGCTCACGCAGGGTGTCGAGTCCGCCACTGCGGGCAAGGTCGGCTACGACGACCTCGTCGACCTCGAGCACACCGTCGACCCCGCCTACCGGCAGAGCCCGACCGTCCGGTACGCCCTGTCCGACAGCGCGCTGCGCGAGCTGCGCAAGATCAAGGACACCCAGGGCCGCCCGCTCTGGGTCCCGGCGATCGCGGGCGGCGTGCCGTCCACGATCAACGGCTACGCCTACACGATCGACAACTCGCTCCCGGTCTTCGCCGCGGACGCGAAGCCGATCGTGTTCGGCGACCTCAAGGCCGCCTACGTCGCCCGCATCGTGAACGGCGCCCAGACGCTGCGTCTCGCGGAGCGCTACGCCGAGTTCCTGCAGGTCGGGTTCCTCGGCTTCCAGCGCCTGGACGGCATCGTCCAGGACACCTCCGCGGCCGCCGTCCTCACGGTCCAGGGCGCGTGACCATTCGCGGGGGCGGGGTGAGCCCCGCCCCCGCCCCCGCGAGCTCCACCCAGCACCACCACCACGCACGAGGAAGGACCCCGTCATGACCGGAACGAAGCGCACCACCGCCGCGAAGGCGCCCCAGACGCCGGAGGACGCCGCCACGGCGCCCGCCACGCCCGAGGACACCGCCCCGGTGGTGCAGACCCCGGAGGCCGCGCGCGACGTCGTCGCGGTCCCGTCGCTGCGCGCCGACGGTACGCCCGACCAGACGGCCGGGTACGTCGCGCTCGTCGCCGACGTCGACGCGACCGCCGACGGTAAGGGCGAGTAGTCCCATGCCCGAGTCCCCGAGCGGCCCGTTCGTCACGCTCTCCGAGTTCGCGAACCACATCAACGCGCCGTCCTACGCGACGGACGACAAGTGGAAGACGAAGCTGCAGGAGACCCTCGACGCCGCGCTCGAGAGCGTCGAGGAGAAGGTCGGGCCGCTCGGGGACGCCACGCGCACCGAGCGCGTCTACGCGACGGGCCGCTCCCTCGTGCTCGGCGCGACGCACCTCGAGTCGGTCACCGCCGTCGTCGACCCACACGGCAGCACGGTGACGATCAACGAGAACACCGACGTCAACCACCTGTCGGGCATCGTCGAGATCCCGCGCGCGACGAAGGGCTCGTGGCACGTCACGTACCGCACCGTGCAGGACAAGGCGTCGCTGCGCATGGCCGTGAAGATCATCGGCGAGCACCTGTGGGAGACCCAGCGCGGATCCCGCGAGGGACCCCGCGGCGCGATGATGGGCCAGGCAGCGTCCGACGGCGACGGCCACCTGCGCGGGTTCGCGATCCCGCGCCGCGCTGCCCAGCTCATCGAGCCGTTCGCGAAGCTCCCCGGGATCGCCTGATGCTGCCCGCCACGACCCGCGTCCCCGAGGCGATCGACGCCCTGGTCGAGCTCCTGGCCGACGTCACCGGGATCCAGGTCACCGACGGCGCATACATCGGCGAGCTCGCCGACGAAGCGATGTGCGTCGGCCTCACCGAGGGACCCGACCGCCCCGGCTACACCGTCGGCGTGCGCCGTCAGGAAGGCCTCGGCCGACCTCGGCTGCGCGAGGAGATCACCGTGCGGTGCCTCCTGTCGCTCGTCACCGGGGAGAACGACGTCAAGCCGCTGCGTGACCGCGCCGGGACCCTGCTCGGCAAGATCTCCGAGGCGCTCGCGGACGACGCGCGCCGCCCCGGCGTGTGGGACCGCGCGCTGCTCGGGGCGGACCTCGAGTGGATCCCGGTCCTGTCCCCGAAGGGCGCGACCCTCGCGGTCCTGTTCGAGATCGACGGCACGAGCCTGCTGTGAGCCAGGACGCCAGCGCCTACGGCACCGGCATCGACTACGCCGACGTCCGGCTGCTGCACAAGCAGATCACGCAGATCCCCAAGGAGTTCCAGCGTCAGGCCCGCCCGCTACTGCGCACCGCGGGCCAGCAGATCCTGCGCGACGCGGCGATGCGCGCCTCGTCCTGGTCCTCACGGATCCCGCACTCCCTGTCGCTCGTCGTGTCATTCGCCGAGCGGCGACCCGGGGTCCGGATCCGCGCCTCGCTCGCCGTCGCGCCGCACGCCCGCGTCTACGAGGGGATGCTCGACAACTCGTTCCGCCACCCCGTGTTCGGCGGCGACTACTGGGTCGACCAGCGCGCCCGCCCGTACCTCCTGCCCGCCGTCCGGATGGGGCAGCACTACGTGATCGAGGCGGCCGTCGAGGCCGTCAACGAGGCCGCGCGCCGCGCGGGCCTCGCCTGACCGGTCCCAACACCGAACCGAGGAGAGCGCCATGCGCAAGCCCGCGAAGATCCACCACCCCGGCCTCGAGCAGGAGGTCACCGTCGACGAGCGCGCCGTCCCGATCTGGGAGCGCTCCGGCTGGAAGCCCGGCCCGCTCCCCGAGCCCGGCGCCGACCAGCCGACCAGCGACGGCGAGCCGGGCGAGGAGCCCGCGCCCGACGAACCGCCCGCGGAGACCGCCCCGAAGGCGGCCCGGGCGGGCAAGCCCAAGACCCCGGCGGCCCCGCCGGCCACCCCGGACGCCTAGGCCGCGGGCCACGTCCTCCCACCGAGAAGCAAGGAGCTGAACATGGTTGCGCTGCCCGCCACCGACCGGTTCTTCCAGCCGGAGATCTCGAAGGTGCTGTTCGCCCTCGCGATCGCCAACCCTGCCGCGATCACCCGCGCCGAGATCACCGCTGCGACGGACCTCACGAACGAGATCGCGGACATGTCCGGCTGGAACGTCGCGTCCAGCCAGATCAACACCCCCGACCTCGGGAACCGGTTCGTCTCGACGATCACCGGCCGCACCCAGGCCGACAACTCGACGCTCACCGTCTACGCCGACCTCACCGGCGACGACGCCCGCAAGGTCCTGCCGCGCGGCACGAAGGGCTTCCTGATCTTCGCCGACGGCGGGGACGTCGAGGACCAGCCCTGCGACATCTTCCCGATCGAGGTCGCCTCGGTCGGCAAGGTCCGCTCCACGGGCGACCAGGCGTTCCAGCTGACGATCGGCTTCGCGATCAAGAAGCCGCCGTTCGAGGACGTCCCCCTCCCGGCCGCCGCATGAGCCTGCGCGACCGGCTCGCCGCGAAGCGACGCCGCACCCTCGTCGTCCCCGTCCAGGTCGAGGACGACACGACCCAGCGGGCCGACGCCGAGTCCGCGCGGCGCGCCCTGCTCGTCGCGTCGCTCGGCGAGGACACCACCCCCGAGGTCAAGCAGGCCGCGCAGGACGCCGTGGACGCCGCCGAGGCGGCGCTCGCGGCGACCCGCGAGGACGTCGTCTTCCAGGCCCTGGCCCCCGACGACGCCGAGCGAATCATGTCCGAGCACACCGGAGAGGACGGCAGGGTCGTCGAGTCGACGATCCTGCCCGTCCTCGCCGCCGCGTGCGCGGCCGATCCCGACCTGCAGGACGAGTCGTGGTGGTCCGAGCAGCTCGACGGCGGGTCCTGGGCCCTCGGCGAGCGCGACGGCCTGTACCGCGACCTGCTCGACCTCAACCTCTCCCGACCCCGGCCCGGCACCCCAAAAGGCTGAGCCAGGACGGTCTCCTCGCGGCCCGCATGGCCTACTGCGGGCCGCGAGGAATCCCCCTCACCACCTTCCTCGCCTGGGACGAGACCGACCAGGACGCCGCTCTGGCCTGGCAGAGCTACGAGGCCCGCCGCTGCCGCTCATGCGGTCACCACCCCGACGAGCCACCTCGTCACCCCCACATCGACGTGTGCTCCGACTGCGTCCAGCTCGAACGCGCACGCAACACCGACGACGCGAAGGTCCCCGGCGCGCACGTCCACCTCGCCGCCGGCACCGCGAAGACGTGCCCCCGCTGCCAAGCCGAGATCGAGGCCAACAGACCAAGGGGGTGAGACACCGTGTCGACCAACCCCCGCGACGTCAACGTCAACGTCTCGATGAACCCGAAGACCTACGTCGACGGCGCTGACAAGGTCTCCCTCGCGACCAAGCGCATGCTGCGCGAGCAGGAGGCCGCCGACCGCAAGTTCCGCGCCCTCGCCACGGCGCAGGGCTCTGCCCAGCGCGAGGACGAGGCCCGCCAGCAGGCGCTCGCGGACGCGGTCGCGAAGGCGGAGCGGGAGAAGCAGGACGCCTACGACGCGACGGGCAAGGTCCTTCTCGCCGGGTCCGCGGCGATCGTGACCGGTCTCGGGTTCGCCGCGAAGGCCGCCTCGGACTGGGAGTCTGCGTGGGCGGGGGTCGTGAAGACGACCGACGCGACCGAGGAGCAGCTGCCCGCGCTCGAGCAGGGTCTGCGCGACCTCACGAAGGTCCTGCCCGCCTCGCACGCCGAGATCGCGGCCGTCGCCGAGGCGGCCGGGCAGCTCGGCGTCAAGAGCGCCGATGTCGTCGGGTTCACGAAGGTCATGATCGACCTCGGCGAGGCGACGAACCTCACCAGCGACGAGGCCGCGACCGCGCTCGCGCAGCTGATGAACATCATGCAGACCGCGCCCGCGGACGTGTCCCGGCTCGGCGCGACGCTCGTCGCCCTCGGCAACAACGGCGCGTCCACCGAGCGCGACATCATGAACCTCGGCCTGCGCCTGGCCGGCGCCTCCCGGGTCGCGCGGATCTCCGAAGCCGACATGCTCGCGATCGCGAACGCCATGTCGTCCGTCGGGATCGAGGCCGAGGCCGGCGGCACCGCCATGTCGATGGTCATCACGAAGCTCGCGAACACCGTGCGCGCCGGAGGGCGCGACCTCGAAGCGTTCGCGTCCGTGTCCGGCATGACCGCCGAGCAGTTCGCCGCCGCCTGGCGCGAACGGCCCGCCGTCGCGCTCGACGCGTTCACCACCGGCCTCGGTCGCATGAATGACTCCGGCGGCGACGTATTCGGCACCCTCACCGACCTGGGCTTCACCGGCGAACGGATCCGCGACACCCTGCTGCGCCTCGCCGGGTCCGGCGACCTGCTCACCGAGAGCCTCGACATCGCGAACACTGCGTGGGAGGAGAACAACGCCCTCGTCGAGGAGGCCGGGAAGCGGTACGCCACGACCCAGTCGCGCGTGTCGATCGCGAAGAACCAGCTCAGCGAGGTCGGGATCGAGCTCGGCGAAGTCCTGCTGCCCGCCCTCGCGAACACCGCCGACGCCGTCGCCGATCTCCTCGGCTGGTTCGCGGCCCTGCCCCAGCCCGTCAAGGACAGCGTCACGATCCTCGGCGGCGTCGCCGCGGCCGCGGGCGTCGCCGGGGCCGCGTTCCTCATGCTGCCCCCGCGCATCGCCGCCGCCCGCGCCTCCCTCGCAGTCCTCAACCGCGAGCTGCCCCGCACCACGACCACCCTCGGACGCGTCTCCAAGGCCGCAGGCATCGCCGGTGCAGCCCTGGCCGCGCTCGCCATCGTCAGCGCCGCGACCACGAAGGACGTCTCCCTCGGCGCCGCCGAGATGGAAGAGCGCGTCCGCGGCCTCGCCTCGTCCAAGGACGTCGTCGGCGACCTCTTCGGCGACCTCGTCCCCAAGGACTCCGACCTGCAGCGCGGCAAGGACTTCGCCGCGTTCCTGCACGACATGGCCGAGCCCGGCGCATGGAAGTCGCTCGGCGCGAGCATCAGCGACGCCGGCGTCACCGTCACCCGGTTCTTCGGCGACGACACCGCGAAGTGGGGCGAGCTCAAGACCCGGCTCGACGAAGTCGGAGACTCGATCGCTTCCCTCGCGACCAGCGGCGACCTCACCACCGCGCAGAAGTCGTTCAAGGCGCTCGCGGACGAGGCGGGCGGGACCGAGGAAGCGACGTCGGACCTGCTCAAGACGATGCCCGCCTACCGTGACGCGCTCATCGCGCAGGCGTCCGCGGCGAAGCTCTCGATGGACGAGACGACGCTGCTCAAGCTCGCGACGGGCGACCTCGTGCTCACCCAGCAGGAGGTCGAGGCCGCGGTGGCCGCGGCGGACGAGCAGATGGCGACCCACGCCGCGACGCTCGGCATGACGAAGGAGGCCTACGAGGAGCTCCTCAAGGCCGTCCAGGCCCAGCGCGACGCGTGGTCGGAAGCAGCAGCCGGGTTCGTCGACATCAACGGCACCTACACGTCGATGCTCGAGGACCGCAAGGCCGCCGACGAAGAGGCCGCGCGCAAGACCGCAGAGGCACGCGGCGAGGAGGGCGACGCCTGGAAGAACTACGTCACCGACGTCAAGGTCAACCTCGACGAGTACCTCGCCGAGCTGCAGCGCCAGGCCGAGGCGCAGGCCGCGTGGAAGAGCAACATGCTCTCCCTCGTCGGGCAGGTCAGCGACGGCACGCTGGACTACCTCGCGCGGCTCGGGCCGGAGGGTGCACCGCTCGTGCAGGCACTCGTCGACGGATCGGTCGAGCAGCTCCAGGAGTTCGATCGCCTCGGGACCCTCGCGATGGCGGACGCGCACACCAACTGGGTACTCGAAGCCGAGAAGGCCAGGCCACTCCTCGAGCGGGTCATGGCCGACCACGGCGAGGCCGCCGCCGAGTCGCTGAAAGCGGCGCTCGCGGCTGGAGAGACGACGGTTGCGGACGCTGCAGCGCGGCTCGGGTATGCGCTCGAGGAGAACGTCCCCGGCGAGTACGACATCACCGTCGCGCTCGACGGGTCGGACGCCGCGGCGCAGCTGCAGACGCTGCTCGCGGAGATCGACTCCTCGGACGGCATGGTCACGATCTACGCGGACGACCAGGAGTCGATGCGGACGCTCGATGACGTCACCGCGCAGATCAACGAGGCCGACGGCACCGTCACTATCTTCGGGAACGACGGCAAGGCGATCACGACCCTCAAGGACTACAAGTCCACGGTCGACGCCTCGTCGGGAACGGTCGTGATCCGCGGGAACGACGCGTCCGGTCGGGCGACGACGGTCACGCTCACGAACTGGGTTGACGGCCAGGGCGCGGCGATCGACGTCGGCGCGGACACGTCGTCCGCCCGGTCGACGGTCACCGCGTTCGTGCAGGAGTTCAACGGCCGCCGCATCCCGATCTACTTCGACGCGAAGCAGGGCACGCAGATCAACCAGGTCGGGTACAACTCGATGGCCCAGGCCAACGGTGGTGTCGTCGACTACTTCGCGAACGGGTCGGAGAACCATGTCGCGCAGATTGCGCCGGCCGGGTCGTGGCGGGTCTGGGGAGAGCCGGAGACCGGGGGCGAGGCGTACATCCCGCTGTCCCCGTTCAAGCGCACGCGCTCGGAGGAGATCTTCGCCGAGGTCGCGAACCGGTTCGGGTACGACATCGCGAAGCGGAACCAGAACCCTTCCGCACCGGCGGCTCAGTACGCCGCCAGCCCTGCGCAGTGGGCGCCGCCCCCGCAGGCCGCGGTCGCCGTCACCGCGACGGCGCAGTTCACCGACGCTCAGGTCGCTGTCCTGGCCGCGGCGTTCGCGCGGGGCGCTGGCGCCATGATCGGGGCGAACGGCGCTGCGCAGGATCGTGCGGCCGAGTACACCGGGGAGTGGTGAGCATGCCGACGTCTCCGGACGGGATCCTTGAGGCCGCGTTCGACGCTGGGCAGAACCTCGTGCGGCTCACGGTCGATGGCGGGATGTGGCCGGACCCGGTGTCCTGGCTGCTGATCACGCGCGCGTCGGCGGGCGTGGCGACCGAGCCCGTGCGCACGGCGAACACCGTGCGCGCGGCCGGCGGGTGGTGGCTCGGCGTGGACGACGCGGCGCCGATGGACACCTCGTGCACGTACACGGTCACGGGGTACAGCGAGGGCGGCGAGATCGTCGCGACCGCGTCGGTCGTCGTCGAGACAGTCGGCGCGCTGTGGGGCCTGTGGCTAAAGGCGCCCGGGCGCCCCCAGCTCACGTGCCGCGCCGTGTTCCGCGGCGTCGGGGACCGTTCGTCCCCGACGCAGGGCGGCGTGTACCAGGTGCCCGGCGGCGGATCGGTGCCCCAGTGGTCGGGTGTCGACACCGACCAGCTGACGATCGAGGTCGCGACGGAGTCCGCCGCGGAGACGGCCCGGCTCGACGCGCTCCTGCGCGCGGAGCGGGTTCTGCTCATCCAGTCCGGGCAGCCGGAAGAAATCCCGTCGGGCTACTACTACGTCGCGGTGAAGTCCCGCTCCAACCCGGCCCAGCTCCGCAGCGACGAAGAGCCCTACCGCGTCACTGACCTCGCGCTCACCGCGACGTCCGCGCCGGCGGGAGAGGGGCAGGGGTACACGGGCACGACCTACGAGACGGTGCGCCAGACCTACGCGACCTACGCCGACGTGCTGGCGGGCAACGCGACGTACTTCGACGTGCAGCAGGGGGTGTGACGTGTGGGCGGTCTCTGACGCGTACCGCAGCGCGGTGCCCCGCCCGCACCAGAAGATCTTCCGCGCGACCGTCACCAAGGGCGGCGTGCCGCTGTACGGGGGTCGTGCGCTGCCCGTGACGGGCGGGAGCATCACGGTGTCCTCGCGGTCGCACGTGCGCCGCACCTGCGACCTAACGATCGCGCCCCGTCTGCCTGGTGCACTGTTCCGCGACGAGCCGGCGCTCCCGGTCACCCGGACCGGGGTCGAGCCGCTGGGGACAGACGGGCAGGAGATCACGGTCCGCTCCGGGCTCGTGTACGCCGGCGGCAGGACGGAGTGGGTTCCGCTCGGGGTGTTCCGCGTCGACGAAGCGGCCGGGTCGCTCCTGAGCCGCACGGGGGTGCGGGTCTCGGGTGTCTCCCGGGAGGCGTGGGTGATCGACGACCGTTTCGCGGCGCCGCGAACGCTGGCCGGGCCGTCGGCGGTCGCGATCATCCGGGACCTGATCCTGGAGTCGTTCTCCGCGGCGGAGGTCGCGGTCACCACGCGCCAGGACCGGCGGGTGGGTCCGACCGTGGTGGAGCGCGACCGGTGGGACGAGGGTGTGGCGCGCCTGGCCGAGTCGATCGGGTGCGTCGCCTACGCCGACCCGACGGGCCGCTTCGTGATCGCCGACGCCCCCACCCTCGCGAGCTCGCCGGTGTGGCGGTTCCAGGCGGGGCCCGGTGGGGTGCTGCTGGACGCGGCCGGGCGCCGCACCCGCGACCCCGTGTCGAACAGGTTCGTGGTCACGGGCAGCACGCCCGCGGGCGCGGACGCCCCGGTGCGCGGCGTCGCGACGGACACGTCCCCGACGTCGCCGACGCGGTTCGGGGACCCGTCCACGGGGGCGTGGGGCCGCAAGACGCGGTTCATGGCGATCCCGTCCCTGACGTCGTCGAGGCAGTGTCAGCGGGTCGCGTGGGCGCAGCTCGCGAAGGTCGTCGGCGCGGGCACGACGCTGGACCTGACGTCGGTGCCGCTGGACGCGCTCGAGGGCGGGGACGTGGTCGACGTCGTGACGGACCACGAGCGGGTCGTCCAGACGATCAGCCGGCACGTGGTCGACGACCTCACGATCCCGCTCGTCGCTGGCGGGACCTTCCGCGCCTCGACGCGCGACCTCGGGGAGGTGGCATGACGTCCCCCGCCGCGGTGCGCCGCATGATCGACGCCCACCGGAACCCGCTACCCCGGATCGGGGTCGTGACCGCGATCGCGTCGACGACCGTCACGGTGACGTTCGCGGACGGGTCCACGACCCCGACCTTGCAGTACGCGACCGCCTACGTCCCGGCGGTCGGGGACCAGGTGCTGGTCATCCCGACGACGTCGGCGTGGGTCGTGCAGGGCAAGGTCTCCGCGGCCCCGACACTGGTGGCCGACGAGGAGATCGTCGTCGCGTCGACGTCGGGCTGGTTCCTCGACCGCCGCGTGAACTTCGGTCCGTTGCCGCGCGACTGGACCCGGTACGACAACCCGGGCCCGCTCACAGGCTGGGCGCAGGGTCGTCAGATCCTGCCGATCGGTGCCGTCGGGGAGACCGTCGCTCAGCAGATGGTCGACCGCGCCACGATCGGGTACTACGGGTCGCTCGCCGCGCGGGTGCCGTCCGGGTCGACGATCACCGGGGTGTCGGCCCTGTGGCGCCGCGTCGGCACCGGAGCGCCCGAGCCCGCGCTCGTCTCGCCCGTGCTGTACGGGCACGCCTACACCCCAGGGTCCCCGCCCCCGGCCGCCGCCCCGTCCTTCCCGGGCGGGTTCGGCCCGTACCGGTTCCCGCCCGTCGCGATGGGCGAGACGGCCCGCCTCGCGCTGCCCTCCAGCCTCGTCACGGCCTGGCTCGCCGGGACCGTGACCGGCCTCGCGATCTGGTCCGACCAGACCGCGGACGCGCTCAACGTCGACGCCCGGCCCGCCGACGTCGCCATCACCTATACCCCACCCGCCTAGGAGGCCGCGTGGACGACATCGCAGGGGGCGGCGAGCTCGTGCTCGCCGATGACGTATCACCGGTCCCGGTACCGCAGGAGCCGATCCCCGTGGACCCCAGCACCCCGCCCTCGGACGTGATCCGTGCCCTCGGATACGACCCCGACGAGATCCAGTCCGTGGTGATCACCGCGACGCACGTCGTCGCGGTCGCCGCGGACTACCCCGAGCCGCAGACCCTCGAGGAGGCCTGACATGCCCGCGCCCGACACGATCCAGGGCATCGACCTGCCGACCTACGACGACCCGCCCGCGATCCCGGACGACGTCGCCCTGATCTGGTACGCCATGATCAGCCGCGGCGTGCCGCGCTTCTCCAACACCGCCGCGCGCGACGCGGCGTACCCGTCGCCGACGACCGGCCAACTCGCGTGGGTCAACGGTCTCGGCCTGACCCTCTTCGCCGGGACGCTGCCGTGGCGGGTGCTCTACGCGGTCGACGCGCCCACCGCGAGGTTCGAGCGCGCCAGCGCGTCCGACCAGTCGTTCTCCGCGACCGGCGACACCGTCCTCGTGTCCGGCACCGCCAACCTGCCGCCCGGCCGGTACCGCGTCGAGGGCGCCGCGATCCTGTACGCCGCGACCGCGATCCCCGGACGCATCTTCATCACCGTCGGCAGCTCCACGGTCCGCTTCCGGTACGACGTCGCCGGCGGCTCCCTCGCCTCCGGCGTCCCGGCGTGGCTCATCACCGACCACCCCGGCGGCCCCATGACGATCGCCCTCGGCTACGCCAAGTCCTCGGCGACCAACCCGCTCACCGTCACCGGCGCGGGCTCGGGGATCACGTTCGTCCAGGCCGAGCGAGTCGGCCCGTGAGCCACGCCCGCGCCCTGTGGGGCAAGGTGCAGGAGCCGAAGGTCGTGACCTGCCTGCACTGGGTCGCCTACCTCGTCGCTCTCGGCGTCGGGATCTCCGCGCTCGTCGACCCGCCGTCGTCGGTGGCCGGCGAGCTCGGCCCGCTCCTCACGACGATCTGGGCTGCCTTCTTCATCCTCGGCGGCGCGCTCGGCGTGTTCGCGACCTTGCCCGGGATCTGGTGGCTCGAACGGGCCGCGGTCATCGCCTGCGGCACCGGGCTCACGGTCTGGGTCATGGTCACCGTCGTTCTCGAGCTCACGATCCCCGACGGCAACCGGTGGCCCCAAGCCGGCGCGCTGACAATCCTCGCGCTGCTCCTCGCCGTGCGCTGGTTCCGGATCCGCCGCTACGCCTACGACCCCGAACCACCCGTCACCCGCCGGCACGACTGAGAGGCGGGGCCTTGATCGACCTCACCACCGCCCAGGCCTGGGCCGCGCTCATCGTCGCAGTCGGCGGCGGCGCACTCGTCCCCACCATCACCAAGGGCCTGACGGCGTGGCTGTCGGGCGCGGCCTCGCGCGAGCGGGGCCGCAACGCAGGCCTCGTGCGCCAACGCGACGACGCCTACGCCCGGCTGCGCACCGCAGAGACCGAGCGCGATGACGCCTACCGGCAACGCCGCCTCTACGCCGAGCACTCCTCCGCACTGCGCGGCTGGCTCCTCGAGCTCGGCGTCCCACGCGAAGAGCTCGACCGCCGCGCCCCCTGGCCCCGCGCCTAGCACCCTCACCACCAGCTCGACGGCCCGGACCGGCCTACTCCCCGGCCCGGGCCGTCGCCATGCCCCGAAGGAGGACCACCGTGAGCACCGACCCCAGCACCGAGCGCGACGACCTCGACTGGTCGCGCGAGCGGGACGGGCGCATGCGCGACGCCGCGACCGCGGACGACGCCGTGCCGACCCGCCCCTACGACCCCGACCAGGACGACGACTGATGCCCCGCATCACCCGCCTCCCCGCGGCGCTCGCTGCCCGCGGGCTGACCGTCGAGCTCGTCGACGGGTGGCAGACCCGCGGCAGCGCGGACTTCGACCCCGAGGGCGCGGTCTGCCACTGGACCGCCGGTGCCCGCACCGGGGACCGGCCCTCGCTCAAGGTCGTGCGCGACGGCCGCGCGGGCCTGCCCGGCCCGCTCGCGAACGTGTTCCTCGCCCGCTCCGGCGTCGCCGTCGTGGTGGCCGCGGGGCGCGCGAACCACGCCGGCGAGGGCGGCTGGCGCGGCCTGACCGGGAACCACTCCGTGTGGGGCACCGAGGCCGAGTCCGCCGGGGACGGCGACTGGACCGACGCCCAGCGGTGGGCCTACCCGCGCATCAACGCCGCGTTCTGCGACCTGTCCGGCTTCGGCCCCGACATGGTGTGCGGCCACTCCGAGTGGGCCCCCGACCGAAAGATCGACATCCGCGACTGGGACATGGCGCGCATGCGTCGCGAGGTCGCGGCCGTACTCCGAGGAGACGACATGGCCCTGACCAACACCGACCTCAACGCGTTCCTGAACGCACGGTTCGACATCACCCAGAACGGCAAGACGCGCAGCGTCACCATCCGCGACGCCCTCGCCGCCGTGTTCTTCTACGGCGACCGCGTCGTCGCCGACGTCGCGGCCGTCCCCGGAGACGTGTGGGACCACCGGCTCCCGCACACCCTCGCCAAGGACACCGCGGGCCAGCCCCAGCAGATCACGGCCGGCGACTTCCAGCGGTACGAGCCCGCCGAGCACGCTGCGACCCGCATCGCGATCGAGAAGGCCGTCACCGAAGCCGTCTCGAAGATCCCCGGCACCGACCCCGACGTCGTGCGCCAGCTCGTCGCCGAGGGCGTCGCCGACGGCATCGCGTCCATCGAGACCACCGTCACCGTCAAGAAGGGCTGACCCACCGTGACCACCACGTCCACCCAGCAGACCTACCCCGCGCGCGCCTCGTGGCGCACCGCGGTGCAGAACGCCCTGTCCGTCGTGCTCGTGCTCGGGGTCGTCGCCCCGATCGTCGCGGCGATCCTGTCCGACGAGCTCGGGGAGTACCTGCCCGACCGGTGGCTCGCGTGGGTCGTGGCCGCGGGCGCGGTCCTCGCGGCCGTCTCGGCGGCGCTGGCCCGGATCATGGCGATCCCCGCCGTCGACGCCTGGCTTCGCCACCTCGGCCTCTCCTCGACCCCGAAGGTCGTCGAGCCCGACGACGACGGTGTCCACGACATCACGTCCATCGTCGACACGTCCGCCCCCGCCGGCTACGAAGTGCCCGAGGTGAGCGCTGCCAAGGACGAGGTCGCCGAGGCCATCCGTGACCTGCTCGAGTACCACGACGTCGACATCGAGACCGCCTACGGAACGAGCGCGGGCCCGATCAGCGCAGCCGACAAGATCGTCGAGCACCTCCTCAAGCTCGGCTGGCGCCCGACCTCCTGACCGGTCCTGCCAGGCGAACGCGCCCCCGTCCTCCTCCGGGAGGGCGGGGGCGCTTCGTCGTCTGCCCTGAGTGTTTCACCCGGTGCAAGCTCGGGCTCTGCACGGCGCGTCGGCAATAATGCGGCGCATGTACATGCGCACGGGGGACGGGCGATGACGCTCTACGGGTTCCGCCTACACACGATCGAGCTGACCGAGGGCCGGTCGCGAACGAAGCTGGCGATCACCTCGGAGGGGCTGGATCGCTTCCTCCCCGAGGGGGTCTCGTCACCACAGGCGCTGGTCGCGGCCCGGCTTCGCGCGATGCAGGGCACGATGTTCATCCGGGATGCGACGTACAAGGCGATCGGCGAGCCGGTTCGGGATGCTGCGGACTGGCCGGAGCGGACACCGTGCCTCCGGATCGACAGCGTCGCCGAGGAAGCGAACCGCATCGAGGTGGGTGTCACCTACGGCCGGAAGGGCGCGTACCCGACGGCGATGCGGTTCCAGGGCGGAGAGGACATCTCGCTCGACGACGCTGCCGCCGCACGTGGGTACCGTGTCCTGCTGTACTTCCCTCGCGCCGGGGACCGTGCCGTCATGGTCTCTGAGGTTGTCGGACGCACGCACGTCGGGCAGGCGCTCATGCAGCGGCTCTCGGTCGAGAACGCTGCAGCAGCCGCGCTGACGAAGGGTGATGGGGAGACGGTGGACCCGTGGCTCCGGTTCGTGCCCCGCGGCATGTTCGACGAGTCCCGGATCGCTGAGGTCCTCGAAGAGGGCGCGATTGAAGGGCTGACCCTGAAGCGCCACGCGGCGCAGAGCTCGGGCGTTCGTCGTACCAAGGATCTCGTGCTCACCCAGAACGGGCTGCCGGAGTCCAAGCGCGGCCAGGCGAAGAAGCTCGTCGCGAAGTGGGTCAAGAAGTCGCTCGGCATCGCCGACCTGTCGGCCGATGAGCGCAGCGTCGGCGCGCTCCTCGAGTTCGTCGATGTCGACGACGGCGCCGTCGCGGACATCGGCTTCACCGACGGCTCGTTCCGCTTCAGCGAGCACGGCAAGTCCCAGAGCCTCGGCCCGACGAACCTCGAGAAGATCCTGATGTACCCGACCGGCGACCAGCGCCTCTCCACGCCAGATCTCCACGGCTTCGCGGTCAAGCGCCTCCGCCCCCTGACGGAGAGTCTGACCCTCCCGATAGAGTTCGTGTGACAGATGGAGGTGGTGGAACGTGCTC
This sequence comes from Cellulosimicrobium sp. NPDC057862, assembly GCF_042797035.1. Classification (NCBI taxonomy): domain Bacteria; kingdom Bacillati; phylum Actinomycetota; class Actinomycetes; order Micrococcales; family Promicromonosporaceae; genus Cellulosimicrobium; species Cellulosimicrobium sp. NPDC057862. Next base: position 3,538 of record NZ_JBHVMH010000028.1, on the reverse strand, counting down.
GACCGACTGCTGCCAGGCGACATCTTCAGGGCCCACTGGAAGGCGCTGAGCGACTACACGTCACGCAAGCCCGTCCCCGACAAGGCCACGAGGGCGGTCGTCGTCGCCCTACCGGTCGGCGCGTTCGTGGCGTCGCTGGTCTTCGACTTCACCTTGCAGATCCCTGAGGGTGTTCTCGCCGCACTTGCCCTGCTCGCAGGGGGCTTCCTGACGGCCTTCACCCATCTCTCGCCGGTTCGGGTCCACCTCGCGGAGCGTGAGGACACGTGGGGGGATGCTGAGCGGTTCGACCGAGACGCCATCGACGAGACGTCTGCACACCTGTTGGCCGGTGCCTACGTCGCGGGCATCGCGACCGTCGCGCTCGTGCTCGGCATGAACTTCGGCGCGGGTGAGGAAGAGAACACGATCGTCGGGTTCTGGGCCGCGCTCTCGGCCGGGCTGATGACCTACGTCGTGCTGATCTTCCTGATCACGCTGCCGCGCCTGTACCAGGCCTACGCGAAGTATGCGAAGGTCCGCGCAGCCCTCGACGGGACACACCGCAGCAAGCTCTAGGACGGTTTGAGGCCTACGGCCCCCGCTCCTCCCACGTGGGAGGGGCGGGGGCGCTTCGTCGTGCGCGGAGGGGGTCCGGCTCGTTCGGTCCGCCTAGGCTCTCGCTCATGGAGACCTACGTGTACTCGACGATCCCTGATGACCGTGCCGACATGGACGGGGTCGTCAACCTTGAGACCGACTCCGACGAGTCGGCGGTGCTGCTCCTGGGAGCGCACATCAAGGCGGGCAACGCGTCGCCGCGCGGGCCCTTCACGCTCGTGCAGGGTAAGCGCGTCGTCCGGCGCTTCGAGGGGCCGGCGGACCCCGGTCTCGCGGTGCTCTAGTTCGAACGCGCGTTCGAACCGGTGCGACACTGGGCACGTGGAAGAGGTCCGGTGGCCCGGCTGGGTCGAGCTCGGACGGGGCCGGTGGCTCAAGGTGCCACCGCGACGGTGTCCGGCGTGCGCGTCCGCGTGGGGCGTCGTCCGGGACCGTCCGGGCGAGAGGTTCGTCCGGTGCGGGTGCGGACAGCCGTTCTGGCACACGCTCTGGGAGTGTCCGGTGTGCGGGGCGATCGCCGCGGAGGGGTGCGCCGACGTCGGCCGGTGGCAGTCCCACACGACGCCCGTCGGCGCGGAGCCCTCGCGGCGATGGTCCGTCCGTCCGCGGACGGGCGGCTAGGGTGCGGGGCATGAGGCCCTCCCGTGCGCGCGCCGTCCTCCTCGTCCTTGCCTCAGCGGTTGTGCTGTCGTCGTGTTCGTCGGTGGTCACCGTCGAGGAAGAGCCGCCCGCGACGGAGACGTCAACCGACGACGTCTCCATCGAGGAGCTTCAGACTGCTCTTGGCTGCACCGAGGGCGACGACGACCCGTCCACCCCGTCGGAGCACGCAGGCGCGGACGTTTACCAGTGCACCCCGGACACGTCCGTCGTGACGTTCGACTCCGAGGGTGCCAAGGTGCTCTACGTCGATTCGGTCTCATCGGCGATCGCGGAGCGCGGGACAGGAGATCGTCAGGTTGTCGGCGACGGGCTCTGGTCCGTCTGGGGCGACAGCAACGACGTCATCGCCGCAGCGATCGACCTCGGCGGGGAACTAACCGACTAGACCGCGAGCAGGACGGCGCCCGTGTCCGGTGTCCGGGTGTCCGCCCGTCGTGCGCGAGCCTCGGTGACGACGGAGCAAACGACCGTCCGGCCGAGGCCGAGCTTGTCGGCGATCGCGCGCCCTGACATGTCCGTCGTCAGGGCGAGACGGACGATCTCCTCGCGGTGTTCGGCCACGCGTCCGCGCGCCGCCGTCCGCGTCCGTGCGCCGTCCGGGTGTCCGCTGTCCGTCCGGGAGTCCGCCGCCTCGGTGTCCACGGCATGCAGCTCGGGCGCGCGCTTGACGACGAGCGCGACAGGCGCGAGGTCGCTGACGACGGCGGGAGCGTCCGCCTGTCCGGCGCTCGCTGCGGCCGTCTTGGTGTCCGCGTCCGTCTGCGCGCGGGTGGCCGGTCGGGCGATCATGCGGTCGGCGATCTCGTGGCAGCCGAGGAGGGAGCCGATCGGGAAGAGTCCGGCGAGTACCGCGCCGACGAAGCCCTCCCACCCGCCGGGGCCCGCGGACCACGCGTGCGCCGCGTTCGCGGACGCCGAGACGGCCGTCCAGAGCGCCACCCACGTCCAGGGCCGGACGGTGCTCTCGTGCCGCGCACGGGCTGCCAGGGCGCTGTAGGTGTAGACGAGGATCGCGCCGTCGATGAACGCCGGCACGAGGGGAGCGAGCTCGCGCGGGACGGCGGCCCAGGGTGCGAGGGCGGACAGCCCGGCGAAGGACAGCGTGAAGCTGATCGCGACGAGCGCGGACGTGGCGAGCATCGCGAGGATGAGCGCGCCGCGGGTGTCGGGGTTGATCCGGGCGGACGTCGTCGGGCGGGGCGTGGTGGTCATGGCGGTGGTCCTCTCGTGCGTGGTGGTGGTCAGCGGGCGGTGCGGGCCGCGGCGATCGCGGCGCGGACGTCGGCGATGGTCTCGGCCTGCGGGGGAGCGGCGGTGTGGGCGGCGTCGTCTTCGGCGAACAGGTCGCGGGTGGTGGTCGTCGGGCGGTCGATCGTCCGGGCTGCGGGTGGGGGTGTCGGGCCGGTCTGTGCGAGGGCGGTGAGGCGGTAGCGCAGCAGGCCGGGCCCGCGGGCGCCGGTCCAGTCCTGGGCGGCGAGCTCGCGGGCGACGTCGTCGGGCGTCCACCCGGCGGCGCGCAGCTCACGGCCGTGCTTGCGTGCCGCCGTGGCCGCCAGGCCGCGGGCGAGGGGGTGAGTGCGGATCTCCTCCACCACCCCGTCGAGCAGCGCGTCCCGCTCGCCGGCGACGTCCTCGACGACGGCGAGCGACCTGGTGGGGGGATGGGGCAGGGGATAGGACAGGGGATCCGGCACGCCTCGCGACACCCTTTCGTCGCGAGGCGACCCGAGTTCGTCGCGAGCCGACACCTGTCGCGGCGCTCGCGGCTCGTGCTCCTGGTGCTCGACGACGTCGACGTCGTCGACCTGGTCGTCGTGCTCGAGCTCGGCGACGGCGCCGGGCACGGTGAGCGCGTAGCGGGTCGTGGCGCCGCGCACGCCCGCCGAGGTGAGGGTGAGCCACCCGGCGTCGCGCAGGCGCCGCACGGCGGCCGTCGTGGCGGTCCTGCCAAGGCTCGTGCGGGCCTGGAGGCGCTCGGACGCGACCCACACCCGCAGCGGGCCGTTGGATGCGTGGTCGGCGTAGGCGAGCGCGACCAGCTTGTCTGTCGCGCCGAGGCTGGAGGTCCACACAGCGTCGCGCCACGCGTTCACATGGCGGCGTGCGGGCGACGTTGCGTCGCCCGTCGGGTGGGGGAGGTCACTGCTAGCGTGTGCAAGAGCCATCTCGGAATGTCCGTTCCTTGGTGGTCAGGCCCCGATCGGTGTTCGCGCACCGGCCGGGGCCGTTCTTCTGTTGTCACTCGGTCATTTGCCCTCTTCTGAACCGTCGTGTT
>NZ_JBHVMH010000027.1:0-39229 GCF_042797035.1 Cellulosimicrobium sp. NPDC057862 | reverse complement strand
TTTGTTTGCGACCCCCCCCCGTTCCCGCCTTTGGCCCCCCCCGCTCGCTATAGCAACTTTTATGTCCTTTCTCGCCCTTTTTTTGGGTCGATCTCGGCCGTACGGGTCGATCTCGCGCGGCCACCCTCGCGGCCAGCCGCAAGCCGACCCCGTCGGGGCACAGAAAGCCGCAGGGCCCGGGACCGTACGGTCCCGGGCCCTGCGGCGTGGGGTCGCGGAGGACCCCGAGAGTCGATCGAGGAGGCTCAGGCCTCCTTCTTCTCCTCGGCGGCGTCCTCGACGGGCGCGTCCTGGACGTCCTCGGCGGGAGCGTCCTCGACGGGGGCGGGAGCGTCCTCGACGGGCGCGTCCTCGACCGCGTCGGCCTTCTTGGCCGGCTTGTCAGCCTTCTTCTTGCTCGCCTTCTCCGCGGCCTTCTCCGCCTCGCGGACGACGGCCTGCTTGGGGCTGACGGGCTCGGTCACGAGCTCGATCACCGCGAGGGGCGCGTTGTCGCCCTTGCGCGTGCCGACCTTCGTGATGCGGGTGTAGCCGCCCTCACGCTCCGCCATCTGCGGGGCGATCTCGGTGAACAGCGTGTGCACGACGGACTTGTCGCGCACGACGCGCAGGACGCGACGACGCGCGTGCAGGTCACCGCGCTTCGCGAACGTGATGAGGCGCTCGGCCACCGGGCGCAGACGCTTCGCCTTGGTCTCGGTGGTCGTGATGCGGCCGTGCTCGAAGAGCTGGGTGGACAGGTTCGCGAGCATCAGACGCTCGTGAGCCGGTCCGCTGCCGAGCCGGGGGCCCTTGGCGGGGGTAGGCATGGGATGTGCTCCTTGGGAAGTGTTCGCGCCGCAGGTCCGGACCCGGACGCGCTGAGGTGTCTAGAGCCGCAGGCTCAGTACTGCTGCTCGGTGTCCGAGAACGTCGCCTCGTCGTCGTCGCCGTCGTAGTACGCGGCGGCCGACGGGTCGAAGTCGAGCGGCGAGTCCTTGAGGGACAGGCCGAGCTCGGCGAGCTTCTCCTTCACCTCGTTGATGGACTTCGCACCGAAGTTGCGGATGTCCAGCAGGTCCGCCTCGCTGCGTGCGACGAGCTCGCCCACCTGGTGGATGCCCTCGCGCTTGAGGCAGTTGTACGAGCGGATCGTGAGGTTGAGCTCCTCGATCGGCAGCGCCAGGTCCGCGGCGAGTGCCGCGTCCGTCGGCGACGGGCCGATCTCGATGCCCTCGGCCTCGACGTTGAGCTCACGAGCCAGGCCGAAGAGCTCCACCAGCGTCTTGCCCGCCGACGCGAGCGCGTCGCGCGGCGAGATCGCCGGCTTCGTCTCGACGTCCACGACCAGCTTGTCGAAGTCCGTGCGCTGCTCGACACGCGTCGCCTCGACCTTGTAGGTCACCTTGAGGACCGGCGAGTAGATCGAGTCGACCGGGATGCGCCCGATCTCGGCGTCGAACGACTTGTTCTGCGAGGCCGAGACGTACCCACGGCCGCGCTCGACGGTGAGCTCGATCTCGAGCTTGCCCTTGTCGTTGAGCGTGGCGATGTGCAGCTCGGGGTTGTGGACCTCCACACCCGCGGGCGGGACGATGTCCGCCGCGGTGACCGCACCAGCACCCTGCTTGCGCAGGTACATCACGACGGGCTCGTCGTTCTCCGAGGAGACGACGAGGTTCTTGATGTTGAGGATGACCTCGGTGACGTCCTCCTTCACACCCGGCACGGTGGTGAACTCGTGGAGCACACCGTCGATGCGGATGGAGGTGACCGCCGCGCCCGGGATGGACGACAGCAGCGTGCGACGCAGCGAGTTGCCGAGCGTGTAGCCGAAGCCCGGCTCCAGCGGCTCGATGGAGAAGCGCGAACGGTTCTCCGAGATGACCTCTTCGGTCAAGGTGGGGCGCTGTGCGATCAGCACTGGTGGTTTCCTTTCGGCGAGCGTCCGCCATATGACGCTGCACGGTTCAAGGCGAGGTGCGTGCCTGCGGCACGCGGCCCCGGCCGGGACTCTGTCCACCCGGCCGGGAAGGGTGCGTCGGCCCCGTCAGGAGGCGGCTGCCCCGTGACGGGCGCCGTCGACGGGCTCGGCCGGTCGGTGACCGGGCGGCCCGTCGACGACACGCCGACGACGAGGGTCAGACGCGACGACGCTTGGGCGGGCGGCACCCGTTGTGCGCCTGCGGCGTGACGTCCTGGATCGAGCCGACCTCGAGGCCGGCCGACTGCAGCGAGCGGATCGCGGTCTCGCGACCCGAGCCCGGGCCCTTGACGAAGACGTCGACCTTCTTCATGCCGTGCTCCTGCGCCTTGCGGGCAGCAGCCTCGGCCGCGAGGCCGGCGGCGAAGGGGGTCGACTTGCGCGAGCCCTTGAAGCCGACGTCGCCGCCGGAGGCCCACGCGATCACGGCGCCCGACGGGTCCGTGATCGACACGATCGTGTTGTTGAACGTGCTCTTGATGTGCGCCTGGCCGGCGGGGACGTTCTTCTTGTCCTTGCGACGAGGCTTGCGCCCAGCGGCGGCGCGAGTCTTGGGAGGCATCTTTCGTTTCTCTCCTGGTCTGAGGTGGTCTGACCGCGGGGATCTCCGACCGGGACGACGTGGACCGTGCGGCCGACGTCAGCACCCGAGCGGGGCCCGCCCTGCGGACTGGCTCAGCGGGCCTTCTTCTTGCCGGCCACGGTGCGCTTGGGTCCCTTGCGCGTACGCGCGTTGGTCTTGGTGCGCTGGCCGCGCACGGGCAGGCCGCGGCGGTGACGCAGGCCCTGGTAGGTGCCGATCTCGACCTTGCGGCGGATGTCGGCGGCCACCTCACGACGGAGGTCACCCTCGAGCTTGTAGTTGCCCTCGAGGTAGTCGCGGAGCGCGACGAGCTCGGCGTCGCCGAGGTCCTTCACGCGCGCGTCCGGGCTGATGCCGGTCGCGGCCAGCGTCTGCTGGGCGCGGGTACGGCCGACGCCGTAGATGTAGGTGAGCGCGACCTCGAGCCGCTTGTCGCGGGGGAGGTCGACGCCGATGAGACGTGCCATGTGCCTTTCGGCTCCTCGTGCTTCGTCGGAGGTCTGTCGCACCGCCCTCCCACGGGGAGCTCCGTGGGCCCCGGCCTCCGAGCCGGGGGTTCCCCTGCCTGTGGCGTTCTCCTCCCGGACTCGCGTCCGGGGTGCCGAGCAGGTTCGTGGTGGTGCGCTGGTGGCCGGCCGTCGTCGTGACGGGTGGCCTGGTGACCGCGGTCCCGAGGGACCGTCACCCGTGGCGCAGGCGCGGGCTCAGCCCTGGCGCTGCTTGTGCCGCAGGTTGTCGCAGATCACCATGACGCGACCGTGCCGGCGGATCACCTTGCACTTGTCGCAGATCTTCTTGACGCTGGGCTTGACCTTCATCTTCGTTCCCTCAGTGGTGCCCCGCTCCGGGCGCGACCGACGAGCGGTCCCGGGATCCGGGTGGCGAGGCGGGTGAGTGGGTGGACGCGTGGCGACTACTTGTAGCGGTAGACGATCCGGCCGCGGGACAGGTCGTACGGGCTCAGCTCGACCACGACCCGGTCCTCGGGGAGGATCCGGATGTAGTGCTGGCGCATCTTGCCCGAGATGTGCGCGAGAACCTTGTGACCGTTGGCCAGCTCCACGCGGAACATCGCGTTCGGCAGGGCCTCGACCACGCTGCCCTCGATCTCGATGACACCGTCCTTCTTTGCCATGTCCTCCGCTAACTCTCGTCTGAACTGCTGGTACTCCCGCGCACGCCCGACCCGCGGGTCGTCCGTTCGTGGGAGGTGCGTGGAGCCGCGTGCGGGGGTCGGTCGCCCGGGTCCCGAGGGACGGGGGCCGGTTGAACGACGTGCACGGACTACACCCGACGGACCATCCTACGGCATCCGGCAAGAGTCGCGAAACCGGGGCGTGCGCCGGGAACCGTGCGACGTGTCACTCCCCTGCCGGACCCGGCAGACCGGGGCGTCGGGCGAACCGAGAGCTCAGGCAGCGAGCGGTGCGACACGGACGCCGAGCTCCGCGAGCTCGGCCGCACCGCCGTCGGGTGCGGTGAGGACCCAGATCCCCTCGTCGAGGATCGCGACGCTGTGCTCCCAGTGCGCGGCACGAGCGCCGTCGTCGGTCACGACCGTCCAGTCGTCCTCGCAGACCTCGGTGAACCGGTCGCCGAGCGTGAGCATCGGCTCGATCGCGAGGCACATGCCCGGGCGCAGCCGCGGGCCTTTCTCGCGCGTGCGGTAGTTCGGGACGTCGGGCGGCTGGTGCATCGCGGAGCCGATCCCGTGGCCCACGTACTCCTCGACGATCCCGTAGGAGACGCCGTCGGTCTCTCCCGAGAGCCGGACCGAGTCCTCGATGGCCGCGCCCACGTCGCCGAGCCGCTCGCTCGTCGCGAGCGCGGCGATGCCCGCCCACATCGCACGCCGCGTGGCCTCCACGAGGGCCTGGTCCTGCGGCTCGCCCTCGCCGAGGACGAACGAGACGGCCGAGTCGCCGTGCCAGCCGTCGACGATCGCCCCGCAGTCGACGGAGACGATGTCGCCCGGGCGCAGCTCGCGGGGACCGGGGATGCCGTGCACGACCTCGTCGTTCACCGACACGCACAGCGACGCCGGGTAGCCCTCGTAGCCGAGGAACGACGGCGTCGCGCCGGCGTCCGCGATCACCGCCGCGGCGAGCGCGTCCAGGTCCGCCGTCGTCATGCCCGGGCGGACCGTCTCACGGACCGTCTCGAGCGCCCGTGCGACCACGAGGCCCGCGCTGCGCATGGACCGGACCTGGTCGTGCGTCTTGTACTCGATGCGCTCGCGACCGAACACCCTGCTGCTCCCCAGAACCTGACGGACGAACTACCGGCGCTCAGCCGACGAGCGCGGTCAGCGCCGAGACGATGCGTCCGGTGATCTCGTCGACGTCGCCGATCCCGTCGACGCGCACGAGCAGCCCGCGCTCGTCGTAGGCGGACGTGAGCGGCGCCGTCTGCTCGGCGTAGATGTCGAGGCGGCGCGCGATGGCCTCCTCCGTGTCGTCCTCGCGACCCTCGATCTCCGCGCGCTTCGCCAGGCGGGCGAGGAGCTCGTCGCGGTCGGCCGTGAGCTCCACGACGCCGTCCAGGGCGACGCCCAGGTCCGTGAGGATCGTGTCGAGCTCGACGACCTGGGCCGCGTTGCGCGGGTAGCCGTCGAGGATGAACCCCTGCACCGCGTCGTCCTGGGCGAGGCGGTCGCGCACCATCGCGTTCGTCACCGAGTCGGGGACCAGGTCACCCTTCGCGGTGTACTCCTGCGCGAGCCGGCCGAGCTCCGTGCCGCCCTTGATGTTCGCCCGGAAGATGTCTCCGGTCGAGATCGCGGGGATGGCGAGCTGCTCGGCGAGCCGGGCGGCCTGCGTCCCCTTGCCCGCGCCCTGCGGGCCCATGATGACGAGGCGCGCGGGACGCGAGGCGGACTGGCCGTCGGTGGCGTTGCTCAACGGAGGAACCCTTCGTAGTGGCGCTGCTGCAGCTGGGAGTTGATCTGCTTGACCGTCTCCAGGCCGACGCCGACGACGATGATGATCGAGGAGCCACCGAACGGGATGTTCGTGCTCACGCCGAGCCCGATGAGGACCAGCGTCGGCAGCAGGGCGACGAGCGCGAGGTAGATGGAGCCCGCGGAGGTGATGCGGGTGATGACGTAGTCGAGGTACTCGGCGGTCGGCCGACCGGCACGGATGCCGGGGATGAAGCCGCCGTACTTCTTCATGTTGTCCGCGACCTCGTCCGGGTTGAACGTGATCGACGTGTAGAAGAAGCAGAAGAACAGGATCATCAGCACGTACAGCACGATGTGCAGCGGCGCGGCCGGGTCGGCGAGGTTCGTGCTGACCCAGACGACCCAGTCGGCGCTCTGGTCGCCGAACTGCGCGATGAGGCCCGGGACCGCGAGCAGCGAGGCCGCGAAGATCACCGGGATGACGCCGGCCATGTTGATCTTGATCGGGATGTAGGTGCTCGAGCCGCCGTACATGCGGCGCCCGACCATGCGCTTGGCGTACTGGACCGGCACGCGGCGCTGGGACTGCTCGACGAACACGACCAGGCCGATGACGACCACGATGACCGCGATCATGATGATGAAGTTCGTCGCGCCGTTCGCGCCACCGGCGATCGACCACAGCGCGGTCGGGAAGCTCGCGGCGATCGACGTGAAGATGAGGAGCGACATGCCGTTGCCGACGCCACGCTCGGTGATGAGCTCGCCGAGCCACATGATGAGGCCCGTGCCCGCGGTCATGGTGATGACCATGAGCGCCATCGTGACGAAGCTGCCGTCGGGGATGACGTCCACGGAGCAGCCCTGGAAGAGCAGGCCGTTGCGCGCCGTCGTGATGACGGTCGTCGACTGGAGGATGGCGAGCGCGATCGTCAGGTAGCGCGTGTACTGCGTCAGCTTCCCCTGGCCCGACTGGCCCTCCTTGTGGAGCGCCTCGAAGCGAGGGATCACGACGCGCAGCAGCTGGACGATGATGCTCGCGGTGATGTACGGCATGATGCCGAGCGCGAAGATCGACAGCTGGAGCAGGGCTCCGCCGCTGAAGAGGTTGACGAGGCCGAGCAGGTCGTTGCCGTCGGCGGTCTCCGCGATGCACTGCTGCACGTTGGGGTAGTCCACACCCGGCGTGGGGATGAACGACCCCACCCGGAAGATCGCCATGATCGCGATCGTGAACAGCAGCTTGCGCCGCAGGTCGGGCGTCCGGAAAGCCCGGGCGAATGCGCTGAGCACCTATCCTCCTGGCCCGCCGAGGCGGGATGTCGTGTCGCCGGGAGGCCCGGCGAGGTGTGACGCACGGCACCGGCGCCAAGAGGCACCCTAGCCGTAGCGCCGCGTCGAACGGCAAGTCGGTCCCGACGACCGGACGGACCGGCCGCGGACCTGCGAGTGACGGCGGTCACCCCGGGGTGCGGGGAGACAACCGTCGGAGAGTCTAACCGTGGCGCGCTGCCGGACGGACCACGGGTCGTGCGGGAGGCCCTCAGACGCGGACAGGGCCGACGGCGCGAGCGCGCCACCGGCCCTGTCCGGGGGTGTCAGTCCTCCGAGACCGAACCGCCGGCCGCGAGGATCTTCTCGCGAGCGGCGCCCGAGAGGGCGTCGACCGCGACCTCGAGCTTGACGGTGATCTCACCCGTGCCGAGCACCTTGACGAGCTGGCCCTTGCGGACCGCGCCCTTCGCGACGAGGTCCTCGACGGTGACCTGGCCACCCTCGGGGTACAGCGCCGCGAGCTTGTCCAGGTTCACGACCTGGTACTCGGTGCGGAACGGGTTCTTGAAGCCGCGCAGCTTCGGGAGGCGCATGTGCAGAGGCATCTGCCCGCCCTCGAAGCGCTCGGGAACCTGGTAACGAGCCTTCGTACCCTTGGTACCGCGGCCCGCCGTCTTACCCTTCGACGCCTCACCACGACCCACGCGGGTCTTGGCCTTCTTGGCGCCGGGAGCCGGACGCAGGTGGTGGATCTTGAGCGTGCCGCCGGCACCCTCGGTCTGCTTGCCCGACTGCTTCGCAGCAGCCGCGGACTCCGCCTTCGCGGGGGCCTTCGCAGCAGCCTTCTTCTTCGGAGCCTCGGCGGTCTCCTTGGTGGCCTTCTCAGCCATGGTCACTCGACCTCCTCAACGGTGACGAGGTGCGCCACCGTCGCGACCATGCCGCGGATCTCCGGGCGGTCCTCCTTCACGGCGGTGTCGCCGATCCGCTTGAGGCCCAGAGTGCGCAGCGTGTCGCGCTGGTTCTGCTTGCCGCCGATGGCGGACTTCGTCTGGGTCACCTTGAGCCTGGCCATCAGGCGTTCACCCCCGCAGCACGGGCACGCAGGAGCGCGGCCGGGGCCACGTCCTCGAGCGGGAGACCACGGCGCGCGGCGACAGCCTCAGGCTGCTCCAGGTTGCGCAGGGCCTCGACGGTCGCGTGCACGATGTTGATCGCGTTGGACGAGCCGAGCGACTTGCTCAGCACGTCGTGGATGCCCGCGCATTCCAGCACGGCGCGCACCGGACCACCGGCGATCACACCGGTACCGGGAGCGGCCGGACGGAGGAACACGACGCCGGCGGCGGCCTCACCCTGGATGGGGTGCGGGATGGTGCCCTGGATGCGCGGGACCTTGAAGAAGTTCTTCTTGGCCTCCTCGACACCCTTGGCGATCGCCGCGGGCACCTCCTTCGCCTTGCCGTAGCCGACGCCGACGGTGCCGTCGCCGTCGCCCACCACGACCAGCGCGGTGAAGCTGAAGCGGCGGCCGCCCTTGACGACCTTGGAGACGCGGTTGATGGTGACGACGCGCTCGACGAAGGCGTTCTTCTCGGCTGCGTCGCCACGGCGACCGTCGCGACGGTCACCACGACGGTCGTCGCGGCGCCCCCCGCGCGCGTTCTGGTCGCTCGACTCGTTGGCGGCACCCGTGGGGGCGCCGGTGTTGCTGCGCTGCCCTGCAGCCATCAGAGAATCCTTTGCTTCCGTGTGGGGATGGTCGGCGTCGTCACAGGGACAGACCGCCCTCGCGGGCGCCGTCGGCGACCGCAGCGACCCGACCGTGGTACTTGTTGCCGCCACGGTCGAAGACGACCGCGTCGACGCCCTTGGCCTTCGCACGCTCGGCGACGAGCTCGCCGACCTTGCGGGCCTTGGCGCTCTTGTCGCCGTCGAGCGCACGCAGGTCCGCCTCGAGCGACGAGGCCGACGCAACCGTCTGACCGATCGTGTCGTCCACGACCTGGGCCGTGATGTGGCGCGTGGAGCGCGTCACCACGAGGCGCGGACGAGCGGCGGTCCCCTTGATCTTCTTGCGCAGGCGCAGGTGGCGGCGCTGACGCGCGACGGCCTTGCCCTTGCCGAGAACCTTCAGAGCCATCGTTACTTACCAGCCTTTCCGACCTTGCGGCGGACGACCTCGCCGGCGTAACGCACACCCTTGCCCTTGTACGGCTCGGGCTTGCGGATCTTGCGGATGTTCGCTGCGACCTCGCCGACCTGCTGCTTGTCGATGCCGGAGACCGAGAACTTCGTCGGGCTCTCGACCGCGAACGTGATGCCCGCGGGCGGCGTCACGACGACCGGGTGGCTGAAGCCGAGGGCGAACTCGAGGTCCGAGCCCTTGGCCGTCACGCGGTAACCGGTGCCGACGATCTCGAGCTTCTTCTCGTAGCCCTGCGTCACGCCCTGGACGATGTTCGCCAGGAGGGTGCGCGTGAGGCCGTGCAGCGCGCGGGACTCGCGCTCGTCGTCCGGGCGCGACACCACGAGGGTGGCGTCCTCCTGGGCGACCTGGATGGGGGCGGGCACGTTGTGCTCGAGCGAGCCCTTGGGGCCCTTCACGGTCACGAGCGCACCGCTGATGGTGACGTCCACTCCGGCGGGAACCGGAACGGGGATCTTGCCGATTCGAGACATGGCGTATCTCCTTTCCGATTACCAGACGTAGGCGAGGACTTCGCCGCCCACGCCCTTCGTGGCGGCCTGCTTGTCGGTGAGCAGGCCGGAGGACGTGGACAGGATCGCCACGCCCAGGCCGCCGAGAACCTTCGGCAGCTCGGTGGACTTGACGTACTTGCGCAGGCCCGGCTTGGACACGCGGCGCACGCCGGCGAGGCTGCGCTCACGGTTCGGGCCGAACTTCAGCTGGATGGTGAGGTTCTTGCCCACCGTCGCGTCCTCGACGCTCCAGCCGGAGATGTAGCCCTCAGCCTGGAGGATCTCGGCAATGTGCGACTTCAGCTTCGAGTACGGCATGGTCACCGTCTCGTGGTAAGCCGAGTTCGCGTTCCGCAGACGCGTCAGCATGTCTGCGATCGGGTCGGTCATCGTCATCGGGCTCTAGCCCTTCCTCGACGTGGTATCCGGGCGGAGGCGCGCCGTGCGGCGCGCTCCGCCAGGACCTACGACGTAGTTGTTACCAGCTGCTCTTGGTGACGCCGGGAAGCTCACCACGGTGGGCCATCTCGCGCACGCAGACGCGGCACAGGCCGAACTTGCGGTACACCGAGTGCGGACGACCGCACTTCTGGCACCGGGTGTAGGCGCGGACCGCGAACTTGGGCTTGGCGGCCGCCTTGTTGATCAGGGCCTTCTTCGCCATGTCAGTTCTCCTTGAAGGGGAAGCCGAGACGGCGCAGCAGGGAGCGGCCCTCGTCATCGGTCGTCGCCGTGGTCACGATCGTGATGTCCATACCGCGGACACGGTCGATCTTGTCCTGGTCGATCTCGTGGAACATCGACTGCTCCGTGAGGCCGAACGTGTAGTTGCCGTGCCCGTCGAACTGCTTGGGCGACAGGCCGCGGAAGTCGCGGATGCGCGGCAGGGCGATCGACAGGAGGCGGTCCAGGAACTCCCACATGCGGTCGCCGCGCAGCGTGACGTGCGCGCCGATCGGCATGCCCTCGCGCAGCTTGAACTGCGCGATGGACTTGCGGGCCTTGGTCACCTGCGGCTTCTGGCCGGTGATCGCGGACAGGTCGCGGATGGCGCCCTCGATGAGCTTCGAGTCCTTGGCGGCGTCACCGACACCCATGTTCACGACGATCTTCGTGACGCGGGCGACCTGGTTGACGTTCTCGTGCCCGAACTCCTCGCGCAGACCGGAGACGATCTCCTCGCGGTAGCGCTGCTTCAGACGGGGCACCTCGGGGGCGACGATCTCGGTGCTCATCAGATGTCCTTCCCGGAGCGCTTGGCGACACGCACGCGCACGGTGCGCTTGCGGCCGTCACGCTCGACCTCTTCGGTGCGGTACCCGACGCGGGTGCCCTTCTTGGTCTCCGGGTCGACGACCATCACGTTGCTGATGTGGATCGGGGCCTCGACGGTCTCGATCCCACCGGTCCGCGTGCCGCGCTGCGACTGGCCGACCTTGGTGTGCTTGGTGACGCGCTGGACGCCCTCGACGATGACGCGGTCACGGTCGGTGAGCACCTCGAGGACGCGGCCCTGCTTGCCCTTGTCCTTGCCGGCGATGACGACGACGAGGTCGCCCTTCTTGATCTTGGCCATGGTCAGAGCACCTCCGGAGCCAGCGAGATGATCTTCATGAACCGCTTGTCGCGCAGCTCGCGCCCGACCGGGCCGAAGATGCGCGTCCCGCGCGGCTCGCCGTCGTTCTTGAGGATCACGGCGGCGTTCTCGTCGAACTTGATGTAGGAACCGTCCGGACGACGGCGCTCCTTGGCGGTGCGGACGACGACGGCCTTGACCACGTCACCCTTCTTCACGTTGCCGCCCGGGATCGCGTCCTTGACGGTTGCGACGATGACGTCGCCGATTCCGGCGTAGCGACGGCCCGAGCCACCGAGAACGCGGATGCAAAGGATCTCCTTGGCACCCGTGTTGTCGGCGACACGAAGTCGCGACTCCTGCTGGATCATGTAATGAACTCCTGTCGTCGAGCCGGTTCTCGCACGAGGCGAGCCTTGCCGAACGGATAGCTGTCAGTGCCGGGTCCCTCGCGGGTGAACCGGCCAGGACCGGGCGGTGGACCCGCCCGACCTGTCCTCACTGGTTGCCGCACCGCGGTGCGGCACGAGAGCGGTCGTGACGAGCGGGCCGGGCCCGCCCGTCACGACCGGTGGATCACTTGGCCTTCTCGAGGATCTCCGCGAGGCGCCACCGCTTGGTCGCGGACAGCGGGCGGGTCTCCATGATGAGCACCAGGTCGCCCACGCCGGCAGAGTTCTGCTCGTCGTGCGCCTTGACCTTGCTCGTGCGGCGGATGACCTTGCCGTAGAGCGGGTGCTTGACCCGGTCCTCGACCTCGACCACCACGGTCTTGTCCATCTTGTCGCTCACGACGTAGCCGCGGCGCGTCTTGCGGTTCGCGCGCTCCTCGGCCGCCTCGGGCGCGTTCGTTGCGTTCTCGCTCATTCCAGCCTCACTCACTCGGCACTCGGCGCGGTACGGATGCCGAGCTCGCGCTCACGCAGGATCGTGTAGATCCGCGCGATGTCGCGGCGGACGGCCTTGAGGCGCCCGTGGCTCTCCAGCTGGCCGGTGGCCGACTGGAAGCGGAGGTTGAAGAGCTCCTCCTTGACCTTCTTGAGCTCGGCGACGAGCGTCTCGTCGTCCATGGCGTCGAGGTCGACGGGGGCGAGCCCCTTCGTTCCGATTGCCATCAGTTGCCACCACCCTCGCGCACCACGAAACGGCACTTCATCGGGAGCTTGTGGATCGCGCGGCGCATCGCCTCGCGAGCCAGGTCCTCCGGGACACCGGCCAGCTCGAAGACGATCCGGCCGGGCTTGACATTGGCGACCCACCACTCGGGCGAACCCTTACCGGAACCCATGCGGGTCTCGGCAGGCTTCTTGGTCAGGGGACGGTCCGGGTAGATGTTGATCCAGACCTTGCCGCCACGCTTGATGTGGCGGGTCATCGCGATACGAGCAGCCTCGATCTGGCGGTTCGTCACGTACGCAGGCTCGAGAGCCTGGATGCCGTACTCGCCGAACGCGATCTGCGTGCCACCCTTCGCCGCGCCGGAGCGCGACGGGTGGTGCTGCTTGCGGTGCTTGAGCCTGCGCGGGATCAGCATGACTCAGGCCTCCGTTCCGGTCTCAGGGGCCTTCGCCTCCGCGGCAGGAGCGGACTGCTCAGCCGCGGCCGGCGCCTCGGACCCGGAGGTCCGCTCGCCCGAACGCTCGGGACGACGGCCACCACCACGACGGTCGCCGCCACGCTCACCGCGCGGGCCGCCACGGCCCTGGCGCGGAGCGGCCGTGGCCTGCTGCGCGGCGAACTCCTTCTCGGTGACGTCGCCCTTGTAGATCCAGACCTTCACGCCGATGCGGCCGAAGGTCGTACGGGCCTCGAAGAAGCCGTAGTCGATGTACGCACGGAGCGTGTGCAGCGGCACACGACCCTCGCGGTAGAACTCCGACCGGCTCATCTCCGCGCCGCCGAGGCGGCCGGAGACCTGCACGCGGATGCCCTTGGCACCGGCACGCTGGGCCGACTGGATGCCCTTGCGCATCGCACGACGGAACGAGACGCGGCTCGCGAGCTGCTCGGCGATGCCCTGAGCGACGAGCTGCGCGTCCGTCTCGGCGTTCTTCACCTCGAGGATGTTGAGCTGCACCTGCTTGCCGGTGAGCTTCTCCAGCTCGCCGCGGATGCGGTCCGCCTCGGCGCCACGGCGACCGATGACGATGCCGGGGCGCGCCGTGTGGATGTCCACGCGGACGCGGTCACGGGTGCGCTCGATCTCGACCTTGGAGATACCTGCGCGCTCGAGGCCGGTGCTCATGAGCTTGCGGATCTGGACGTCCTCGCGGACGTAGTCGCGGTACCGCTGTCCGGGCTTGGTGCTGTCGGCGAACCAGCGCGACCGGTGGTCGGTGGTGATGCCGAGGCGGTACCCGTGCGGGTGAACCTTCTGTCCCACTATCGGGCACTTCCCTTCGTGTTCTCACGCGGAGCGACGACCACGGTGATGTGGCTGGTGCGCTTGAGGATGCGGTTCGCACGGCCCTGGGCCCGCGGGCGGAAACGCTTGAGGGTCGGGCCCTCGTCGACGAACGCCTCACGCACGACGAGCTCCTGCTCCTCGAACGCCTCGCTCGCACGGTCTGCCTTCACCCGGGCGTTGGCGATCGCGCTCTCCACGACCTTGCGGACGGGCTCGCTCGCCGCCTGCGGTGCGAACTTCAGCACCGCGACGGCCTCGGAGGCCTGCTTGCCACGGATGAGGTCCACGACGCGCCGGGCCTTCTGGGGCGTGACACGGACGAACCGCGCCTGCGCCTTGGCTTCCATTGCTGTCCTGCCTTCTTGTCTCTTGACCGTCCAGGTCGTCACCAGACTGACCCGGGGGTCAGCGGCGACGACCCTTCTTGTCGTCCTTCACGTGGCCGCGGAAGGTCCGCGTGGGAGCGAACTCGCCGAGCTTGTGGCCGACCATCGACTCGGTGACGAACACCGGCGTGTGCTTGCGACCGTCGTGCACGGCGAACGTGTGACCGAGGAAGTCGGGCGTGATGACCGACCGACGGGACCATGTCTTGATGACGTTCTTGGTCCCCTTCTCGTTCTGAGCGTCCACCTTCTTCTGCAGGTGGCCGTCGACGAAGGGGCCCTTCTTCAGGCTACGAGGCATGTCTCCAGGCTCCTATCAGCGCTTCTTGCCGGTACGGCGACGACGCACGATCAGCTTGTCGCTCGGCTTGTTCGGACGGCGGGTACGACCCTCCGGCTGGCCCCACGGGCTCACCGGGTGACGACCACCGGACGTCTTGCCCTCACCACCACCGTGCGGGTGGTCGATCGGGTTCATGGCGACACCACGGACGGTCGGGCGCTTGCCCTTCCAGCGCATGCGGCCGGCCTTGCCCCAGTTGATGTTCGACTGCTCGGCGTTGCCCACCTCGCCGACCGTCGCGCGGCAGCGCAGGTCGACGTTGCGGATCTCGCCGGAGGGCATGCGCAGCTGCGCGTACGGCCCGTCCTTGGCGACGAGCTGCACGGACGCACCGGCCGAGCGGGCGATCTTCGCGCCGCCACCGGGCTTGAGCTCGATGGCGTGGATGACCGTACCGGTCGGGATGTTGCGCAGCGGCAGGTTGTTGCCGGGCTTGATGTCCGCGCCCGCACCGTTCTCGACGACGTCGCCCTGCTTGAGCTTGGCCGGCGCGATGATGTAGCGCTTCTCGCCGTCCGCGTAGTGCAGGAGCGCGATGCGCGCCGTGCGGTTGGGGTCGTACTCGATGTGCGCGACCTTGGCGGGCACGCCGTCCTTGTCGTGGCGACGGAAGTCGATCACGCGGTACGCACGCTTGTGGCCACCACCCTTGTGACGGGTGGTGATCCGGCCGGAGCTGTTGCGGCCGCCGCTCTTCGAGAGCGGGCGGACCAGAGACTTCTCCGGCTGCGAGCGCGTGATCTCGGCGAAGTCGGCGACGCTCGCGCCGCGGCGGCCGGGCGTCGTCGGCTTGTACTTACGGATTCCCATGGGGATCTGTCCTCAATCTGCTCTCGTCGGCTCAGCCGAAGATGTCGATCGTGCCCTCGCGGAGGGTGACGATCGCACGCTTGGTGTCCTTGCGCTTGCCCAGGCCGAAACGCGTGCGACGCGTCTTGCCCTTGCGGTTGATCGTGTTCACCGAGGCGACCTTGACCGAGAAGATCTGCTCGACGGCGATCTTGATCTCGGTCTTGTTGGCCCGCGGGTCGACGACGAACGTGTACTTGCCCTCGTCGAGCAGGCCGTAGCTCTTCTCGGAGACGACCGGCGCGAGGATCACGTCACGGGGGTCCTTGGTCACGGTGGTCACTTCGCGGCCTCCTCGGCAGCAGTCTCGTCCGCCTCGGTGGAGGTGGCGACGGCCTTCGCGGAGCGACCCGTGGCCGGGCCCGTCAGGAACGCGTCGAGCGCGCCCTGCGTGAAGACGACGTCGTCGGAGACGAGCACGTCGTAGGTGTTGAGCTGGTCGGCCACCAGGAGGTGGACCTGCTCGACGTTCCGCAGCGACTTGATCGTCAGCTCGTCGCCACGCTCGGTGACGACGAGGACGTGCTTGCGCTCGGAGAGCTTGGCGAGCGTCGAGACGGCGGTCTTGGTCGACGGCAGGCCGTCGACGCCGAAGCCGGTCACGACGTGGACACGGCCGTTGCGGGCACGGTCCGAGAGGGCACCGCGGAGCGCGGCGGCCTTCATCTTCTTGGGCGTCCGCTGGTCGTACGAGCGCGGCGTCGGGCCGTGGACGATGCCACCGCCGGCGAACTGCGGCGCACGGGTCGAACCCTGGCGGGCGCGGCCGGTGCCCTTCTGCTTGTACGGCTTGCGACCACCACCGCGGACCTCGCCGCGGCTCTTGGTGTCGTGGGTGCCCTGGCGTGCGGCGGCACGCTGGGCGACGACGACCTGGTGGATCAGCGGGACGTTGAGCTCGACGTCGAACACCTCGGCGGGGAGCTCGGCGGTGCCGGCCTTCTTGCCCTTGGGGTCCAGCACGTCAACGGTCAGAGCGGACATGGTGTTCACGCTCCCTTCGCGGCGCTGCGCACGAGGACGACGCCGCCCTTGGGGCCGGGAACCGCGCCCTTGACGAGCAGCAGACCCTTCTCGGCGTCGACCGCGTGGACGGTCAGGTTCTGGGTGGTCTGGCGGGCGTTGCCCATGCGACCGGCCATGCGCAGGCCCTTGAACACGCGCGACGGGGTCGAGGCCCCACCGATCGAGCCCGGCTTGCGGTGGTTGCGGTGCGCACCGTGCGAGGCGCCCACGCCGGAGAAGCCGTGGCGCTTCATGACACCGGCGGTGCCCTTGCCCTTGGTCGTGCCCACGACGTCGACCACGGCGCCGGCCTCGAAGGCCTCCGCGGTGATCTCCTGGCCGAGCGAGTACTCGGCGGCGTCGGTGGTGCGGACCTCGGCGACGTGACGGCGCGGCGTGACGCCGGCCTTCTCGAAGTGGCCCTTGAGCGGCTTCGTCACCTTGCGCGGGTCGATCTGCCCGTAGGCGAGCTGCACGGCGGCGTACCCGTCGGCGTCGGCCGTGCGCACCTGCGTTACGACGTTCGTGCCGACGGCGACGACGGTCACGGGCACGAGGCGACCGGCCTCGTCCCAGAGCTGCGTCATCCCGAGCTTCGTGCCGAGCACCGCGGTGACCGGGCGCGCGTTCTGCTGGGGAATAGTCATGATGTCCTCCAGCCTCAGAGCTTGATCTCGATGTTCACGTCGGCAGGCAGGTCGAGACGCATGAGCGAGTCGACGGCCTTCGGCGTGGGATCGATGATGTCGATCAGCCGCTTGTGCGTGCGCATCTCGAAGTGCTCGCGGCTGTCCTTGTACTTGTGAGGCGACCGGATGACGCAGAAGACGTTCTTCTCCGTCGGCAGCGGCACCGGACCCACGACCGTTGCACCAGCGCGCGTCACCGTGTCGACGATCTTGCGCGCCGAGCTGTCGATGACCTCGTGGTCGTAGGACTTGAGCCGGATGCGGATCTTCTGTCCCGCCATGGCGTCGTCTGACTCTCTCTCTCGAACCGCTAGCTGTCCGACCCCCGCGCTCGGGCGTGTCGCGTAGTCGCGACGCACCTGAGCGCACACGCCGAGAGGCGCAGGGCCGTTGGATATGTGGACCGGCGTCCGCACCGTGCTGACGCACGGCTCCGCGGAGCGGACCACAACGTTTGTGCGAGCCTGGTCGGAACGTGTGTTCCGCGGGGTACTCGATCCATGGCGACAGAGAGCTCAACCCGCAGACCCGGGACGAGGTCCCGGGGTCCTGGTCCTCCTCGAGAGGACCGGTTCAACACACTGTTCGACACGTGAAAGAGCGCACCCGTAACAGGCAACCTGAACAGTCTGCCACACGAAGGCCGCCTCGGCCAAGTCGAGACCGGGACGGGCACTGTGACGGTGACCGCAGGGGTGGTGGTGCAGGCCGAAGGCCCGGCCCCGCGGACGGGACCGGGCCTTCGACGAGTGCTGCGGAGGCAGCGTCAGATCACTTGAGGATCTTGGTGACGCGGCCCGAGCCGACGGTGCGGCCACCCTCACGGATGGCGAAGCCGAGGCCCTCCTCCATGGCGATCGGCTGGATGAGCTCGACCGTCATCTCGGTGTTGTCGCCGGGCATGACCATCTCGGTGCCCTCGGGCAGCGTGATGACGCCGGTGACGTCCGTCGTACGGAAGTAGAACTGCGGACGGTAGTTCGAGTAGAACGGGTTGTGACGGCCACCCTCGTCCTTGCCCAGGATGTAGACCTGCGCCTCGAACTGCGTGTGCGGGGTGATCGAGCCCGGCTTCACGACGACCTGGCCGCGCTCGACGTCCTCGCGCTTGATGCCGCGCAGGAGCAGACCGGTGTTGTCGCCGGCCTGAGCCTGGTCCATCTGCTTGTGGAACGTCTCGATGCCCGTGACCGTGGTCTTCTGGGGCGCGCGGATGCCGACGATCTCGACGTCCGAGTTGAGGTCGAGCGTGCCACGCTCCACCTTGCCGGTGACGACGGTGCCACGACCGGTGATCGTGAAGACGTCCTCGACGGGCATGAGGAACGGCTTGTCGAGCTCGCGGACGGGCTCCGGGACGTTCTCGTCCACGGCCTCCATGAGCTCGAGGATCTTCGCGGTCCACTCGGGGTCGCCCTCGAGCGCCTTGAGACCCGACACGCGCACGACCGGCGCGTTGTCGCCGTCGAACTCCTGCGAGGAGAGGAGCTCGCGCACCTCCATCTCGACGAGCTCGAGGATCTCCTCGTCGTCGACCATGTCGGACTTGTTCAGCGCGACGAGCAGGTACGGCACGCCGACCTGGCGGGCGAGCAGGACGTGCTCACGCGTCTGGGCCATCGGACCGTCGGTCGCGGCGACCACCAGGATCGCGCCGTCCATCTGGGCGGCACCGGTGATCATGTTCTTGATGTAGTCGGCGTGACCGGGCGCGTCGACGTGCGCGTAGTGGCGCTTCGGCGTCTCGTACTCGATGTGCGCGATGTTGATCGTGATACCGCGCTGCTTCTCCTCGGGAGCCGCGTCGATCTCGTCGAAGTTGCGCTGCGTGTTCGCCGGCAGGTCCGGGTACGTGTCCGCGAGCGTCTTCGAGATCGCCGCCGTGAGCGTCGTCTTACCGTGGTCGACGTGACCGATGGTGCCGACGTTGACGTGCGGCTTGGTCCGCTCGAACTTGGCCTTAGCCACTGGGGTCCTCCTGGGACTTGGGTAGATGTGCCGAACGTTGCGAATGTCGACCGAGAGATCCTACATCCGCGGGGCGTTGCGGTTTTCCTACAGGTTGATGGTTGTGCGGGTCTTCGACCTGTGGGGACTCACTCGCCCCGGGTCTTCTTGATGATCTCTTCGGCAACGTTCCGAGGAACCTCGGCGTAGCTGTCGAACTGCATCGAGTACACGGCACGACCCTGGGTCTTGGACCGGAGGTCGCCGATGTACCCGAACATCTCTGACAACGGTACTTGGGCCCGGACGACCTTCACACCCGTCGCGTCCTCCATGGACTGGATCATTCCACGACGTGAGTTCAGGTCGCCGATGACGTCGCCCATGTACTCCTCGGGCGTACGCACCTCGACCGCCATCACCGGCTCCAGCAGAACCGGGTCCGCCCGCTTGACGCCCTCCTTGAGGACCATCGAGCCGGCGATCTTGAACGCCATCTCCGAGGAGTCGACCTCGTGGTAGGCGCCGTCGAGCAGCGTCGCCTTGACCCCGACCAGCGGGAAGCCGGCGAGCACGCCGAGCTCCATCGCGGACTGGATACCGGCGTCGACGCTCGGGATGTACTCGCGCGGGATGCGACCACCGGTGACGGCGTTGGCGAACTCGTAGAGCTCCCCCTCGGCCGTGTCGAGCGGCTCGAAGGTCACCTGGACCTTCGCGAACTGCCCGGAGCCACCGGTCTGCTTCTTGTGCGTGTAGTCGATCTTCTCCGCCTTGCGACGGATCGTCTCGCGGTACGCGACCTGCGGCTTACCGACGTTCGCCTCGACCTTGAACTCGCGACGCATGCGGTCGACGAGGATGTCGAGGTGGAGCTCGCCCATGCCGCCGATGACGGTCTGGCCGGTCTCGTCGTCCAGCTTGACGCGGAACGTCGGGTCCTCCTCGGCGAGCTTCTGGATCGCCGTCGAGAGCTTCTCCTGGTCGGCCTTCGTCTTCGGCTCGATCGCCACGTCGATGACGGGCTCGGGGAAGGTCATCGACTCGAGGATCACGGGCGCGTCGAGCGCGCTCAGCGTGTCACCCGTCGTGACGTCCTTGAGGCCGATGAACGCGTAGATGTGACCCGCGCTCGCCTCCTCGACCGGGTTCTCCTTGTTGGAGTGCATCTGGAAGAGCTTCCCGATGCGCTCCTTCTTGCCCTTGGTCGAGTTGAGCACCTGGGCGCCCTGCGCGACCTTGCCCGAGTAGACGCGGACGTAGGTGAGCTTGCCGAAGAACGGGTGCGACGCGACCTTGAACGCGAGCGCGGAGAAGGGCTCGGTGGCGTCGGGGTGACGCTCGACGATCTTCTCCTCGTCCTTGACGTCGTGGCCCTCGATCGCGGGGACGTCGAGCGGCGACGGCAGGTAGTCGATGACCGCGTCGAGCATGGGCTGCACGCCCTTGTTCTTGAACGCGGACCCGCACAGGACCGGGAAGGCCTCGCCGGCGATGACGAGCTTGCGGATCCCGGACTTGATCTCCGCGATCGTGAGCTCCTCGCCACCGAGGTACTTCTCGAGCAGCTCCTCGTCAGCCTCCGCGACGGCCTCGATGAGCTCGCTGCGGTACTGCTCGGCCTTCTCGAGAAGGTCGGCCGGGATCTCCTCGGTGTCGTACGCCTCGCCGAGCTTGGTCTCCCCGTGCCAGACGAGGGCCTTCATCTCGAGCAGGTCGACGACGCCGGTGAAGTCGTTCTCCGAGCCGATCGGGAGCTGGATGACCAGCGGCTTCGCCTTGAGGCGGTTGATGATGGTGTCGACGGTGAAGTAGAAGTCCGCACCGAGCTTGTCCATCTTGTTGACGAAGCAGATGCGCGGCACGTTGTACTTGTCCGCCTGGCGCCACACCGTCTCCGACTGCGGCTCCACGCCCTCCTTGCCGTCGAAGACGGCGACGGCGCCGTCGAGCACGCGCAGGGAGCGCTCGACCTCGACCGTGAAGTCGACGTGGCCGGGCGTGTCGATGATGTTGATCTGGTTGTTCTTCCAGTAGCAGGTCGTCGCGGCCGACGTGATCGTGATGCCGCGCTCCTGCTCCTGCTCCATCCAGTCCATCGTCGACGCGCCGTCGTGCGTCTCACCGATCTTGTAGTTCACACCCGTGTAGAACAGGATGCGCTCGGTGGTCGTGGTCTTCCCGGCATCGATGTGGGCCATGATGCCGATGTTGCGGACCTTGTTCAGGTCGGTCAGCACGTCAAGTGCCACGGTCTGTTTCCCTCGCTAGGTGGGTTGAGTCGGGGGCGCTGCTCGGACCGGGGTGGCCGGCCGGAGACCCGCCGACGGCCCCGGGGACCGTCAGGTCCCCGAGGCCGGTCGGGCGGACTACCAGCGGTAGTGGGCGAAGGCCTTGTTGGACTCCGCCATCTTGTGCATGTCCTCGCGACGCTTGACCGCGGCGCCGAGGCCGTTGCTCGCGTCGAGGATCTCGTTCATGAGGCGCTCCGTCATCGACTTCTCACGACGAGCGCGCGAGTAGTCGGTGAGCCAGCGCAGCGCGAGCGTCGTGGCACGCGCGGGGCGCACCTCGACGGGGACCTGGTAGGTCGCGCCACCGACGCGGCGCGAGCGGACCTCGAGCGCGGGGCGGACGTTCTCGAGCGCACGCTTGAGGACGACGACCGGGTCGCCGTCGGTCTTCGCACGGACGCCCTCGAGGGCGCCGTAGACGATCGACTCGGCGGTGGACTTCTTGCCGTCGAGCAGCACCTTGTTGATGAGCTGCGTGACGACGGGCGACCCGTAGACGGGGTCGACGATGAGCGGCCGCTTCGGGGCCGGGCCCTTGCGAGGCATCAGCTCTTCTCCTTCTTGGCGCCGTAGCGGCTGCGGGCCTGCTTGCGGTTCTTCACGCCCTGCGTGTCGAGCGCGCCGCGCACGATCTTGTAGCGCACACCCGGGAGGTCCTTCACACGACCGCCGCGCACGAGCACGATGGAGTGCTCCTGGAGGTTGTGGCCGACGCCGGGGATGTAGGCCGTGACCTCGACCTGGGAGGAGAGCTTCACGCGAGCGACCTTGCGCAGCGCGGAGTTCGGCTTCTTCGGGGTGGTGGTGTACACGCGCGTGCACACACCGCGCCGCTGCGGGGAGCCCTTGAGGGCGGGGGTCTTCGACTTCCCCACCTTCGAGGTCCGCCCCTTGCGGACGAGCTGCTGGATCGTAGGCACTACGTCTCCGTGTCTTCTCGAGCTACCGGGGCTATCCCCGATGGTGGTCGTGCTGGCTGCTGGAGCCGATCGCACGAGGCACCCGCAGCGCGAGAGACGCTGCAGCAGCCACCTACCACCGGCTCGATGGTCCGTCCCCCGTCCACGGGCACGAGGCGCCGTCAGGACCGGGATCCGGAGTGCCCGGGCACTCACATCGGCCCGTCCGGAGCCCGCTGCGCGGAGGTGGGAGCGATCAGCTCGCTGACACCGCCCCGCCAGGGACATCACGGAGGGCCCGACGGCGCGGGCACGGTTTACCAGGTTACCTGCCGCCCGGCAGGTAGTCAAAGGAGCAGGTCACCACCCGCCGTCGGCGGGCGGTGCGCTCCCCCAGGACGCCGAACGGGTGCCCAGCGGCGCCCGCACCCGAGGTGCGGGACGCCGTCGGGCACCCGTCCGGCTGTCGAGGAACGTCAGCGGTAGTCGCCGAAGTCCAGGTCCTCGAGCGGGATCGCCTCGCCGGAGCCCATGCCGAGCGCCGGGAAGTCGATCTCGTCGTAGCCGAAGCTCGGGTAGAGCTCCGTCTTGGCCTGCTCGGTCGGCTCGACCTGGACCTTGGTGTACCGGGGCAGGCCGGTACCGGCCGGGATGAGCTTACCGATGATGACGTTCTCCTTGAGGCCGAGGAGCGGGTCGCGACGACCGCTCATCGACGCCTCGGTGAGCACGCGCGTCGTCTCCTGGAAGGAGGCCGCCGACAGCCACGAGTCCGTCGCGAGCGACGCCTTCGTGATGCCCATCAGCTCGGGGCGGCCGGAGGCCGGCTGGCCACCCTCCGCCACCGCGCGACGGTTCGCGTCCTCGAAGCGGCCGCGCTCGGCGAGCTCGCCCGGCAGGAGGTGCGAGTCGCCCGAGTCGAGCACGGTCACGCGACGCAGCATCTGCCGCACGATGACCTCGATGTGCTTGTCGTGGATGTCCACGCCCTGGGAGCGGTAGACCTCCTGGACCTCGTCCACCAGGTGCTTCTGCGTGGCGCGCGGGCCGAGGATGCGCAGGACCTTCTTGGGGTCCACCGCACCCTGGACGAGCTGCGTGCCGACGTTCACGTGGTCGCCGTCCTGCACGAGCAGGCGGGCACGCTTCGTCACCGGGTACGCGATCTCCTCCGAGCCGTCGTCCGGCGTGAGGACCAGACGGCGCGAGCGCTCCGAGTCGTCGATCGCGATGCGGCCCGAGAACTCCGCGATGGGCGCCTCACCCTTGGGGGTGCGGGCCTCGAAGAGCTCCGTGACACGCGGCAGACCCTGCGTGATGTCGTCCGCGGAGGCGACACCACCGGTGTGGAAGGTACGCATCGTCAGCTGGGTGCCCGGCTCACCGATCGACTGGGCGGCGATGATGCCGACCGCCTCGCCGATGTCGACGAGCTTGCCCGTGGCGAGCGAGCGCCCGTAGCACTTGGCGCACGTACCGACGCGCGACTCGCACGTGAGGACCGAGCGGACCTTGGCCTCACGGACGCCCGCGGCCACCGCCGCGTCGATGAGGACGTCGCCCGCGTCGTCGCCGGCCTTGCCGACGACGTTGCCGTCGGGGTCGACCAGGTCGGCCGCGAGGGTGCGCGAGTAGACGCTCGTCTCCACCTTCGGGTGGCGCACGAGCTTGCCCGCGAGCTCCTCCGCGATCGGCAGGGTCAGGCCGCGCTCGGTGCCGCAGTCCTCCTCGCGGACGATGACGTCCTGCGACACGTCCACGAGACGACGCGTGAGGTAGCCCGAGTCGGCGGTCCGCAGAGCGGTGTCCGCCAGACCCTTGCGGGCGCCGTGCGTCGCGATGAAGTACTCGAGGACGGACAGGCCCTCGCGGTAGTTGGACTTGATCGGGCGCGGGATGATCTCGCCCTTCGGGTTCGCCACGAGACCGCGCATGCCGGCGATCTGACGGACCTGCATCCAGTTACCACGGGCACCCGAGCCGACCATGCGGTACACGGTGTTGCGGTCGTTCGCCTCGAGGTTCTCGCGCATGACGGAGGCGACCTTGTCCGTCGCCTGGGTCCAGATCTCAATGAGCTCCTGACGGCGCTCGTCGTCCGTGATGAGACCACGGTCGTACTGCTGCTGGACCTTGAGCGCGCGCTCCTCGTGCTGCTCGAGGATGACGGCCTTCTCCTTGGGCGTCGCCACGTCGGAGATCGCGATCGTGACGCCCGAGCGGGTCGCCCAGCGGAAGCCGGCGGCCTTCAGCGCGTCGAGCGACGCCGCGACCTCGACCTTCGGGTAGCGCTCCGCGAGCTCGTTGACGATCGCCGAGAGGCGCTTCTTGTCGACGACCGAGTTCACGTACGGGTAGTCGACGGGGAGCGTCTCGTTGAACAGCGCGCGACCGAGCGTGGTGTCGAAGAGGATCGGCTGACCCTCCTCCCAGCCCTCGGGCGCCTCGAAGCCGGAGACCGGCGGGACGAGGTCCGTCGTGCGGATCTTCACCTCGGCGTTCAGGTCCAGGGTGCCCTGGTCGAACGCCATGATCGCCTCGGCCACCGAGCCGAACGCGCGGCCCTCGCCCTCGGCGCCCTTGCGGTCGCTCGTCAGGTGGTACAGACCGATGATCATGTCCTGCGAGGGCATGGTCACCGGACGGCCGTCCGACGGCTTGAGGATGTTGTTGCTCGAGAGCATGAGGATGCGGGCCTCGGCCTGCGCCTCGGCGCTCAGGGGCAGGTGGACGGCCATCTGGTCACCGTCGAAGTCCGCGTTGAACGCGGCGCACACGAGCGGGTGCAGGTGGATCGCCTTGCCCTCGACGAGCTGCGGCTCGAACGCCTGGATGCCCAGGCGGTGCAGCGTCGGCGCACGGTTGAGCAGCACCGGGTGCTCGGTGATGACCTCTTCGAGCACGTCCCACACGACCGGGCGGGCACGCTCGACCATGCGCTTGGCGCTCTTGATGTTCTGCGCGTGGTTGAGGTCCACGAGCCGCTTCATGACGAACGGCTTGAACAGCTCGAGCGCCATCTGCTTCGGCAGGCCGCACTGGTGCAGCTTGAGCTGCGGGCCGACGACGATGACCGAACGGCCCGAGTAGTCGACACGCTTGCCGAGCAGGTTCTGACGGAAACGACCCTGCTTGCCCTTGAGCATGTCCGAGATGGACTTCAGCGGGCGGTTGCCCGGACCGGTGACCGGACGACCACGGCGACCGTTGTCGAACAGCGAGTCCACGGCCTCCTGGAGCATCCGCTTCTCGTTGTTGACGATGATCTCGGGGGCGCCCAGGTCGAGCAGACGCTTGAGGCGGTTGTTCCGGTTGATCACGCGGCGGTACAGGTCGTTCAGGTCGCTCGTCGCGAAGCGGCCACCGTCGAGCTGCACCATCGGGCGCAGGTCCGGCGGGATGACCGGGACGGCGTCGAGCACCATGCCCGTGGGCGAGTTCGTCGTCGTGAGGAACGCGTTGACGACCTTGAGGCGCTTGAGGGCACGCGTCTTGCGCTGCCCCTTGCCCGAGCGGATGGTCTCGCGCAGGGACTCGGCCTCCGCCTCCAGGTCGAAGTCCTGGAGACGCTTCTGGATCGCCGCGGCGCCCATCGAGCCCTCGAAGTAGGTGCCGTAGCGGTCCTGGAGGGCGCGGTAGAGCATCTCGTCGCCCTCGAGGTCGGCGACCTTGAGGTTCTTGAAGCGGTCCCACACCTGGTCGAGGCGGTCGAGCTGGGCGTCCGCGCGCTTGCGGATCTGCGCCATCTCGCGCTCGGCCGAGTCGCGGACCTTGCGGCGCGCGTCGGCCTTGGCACCCTCGGCCTCGAGCTCGGCCAGGTCGGCCTCGAGCTTCTGGGCGCGGGAGTTGATGTCGTTGTCGCGGGCGTCCGCGATCTCCTTCTTCTCCAGGTCGATCTCGTTCTGGAGGTTGGGGAGGTCTTCCTGACGACCCTCGTCGTCGACCGACGTGATCATGTACGCCGCGAAGTAGATGACCTTCTCGAGGTCCTTCGGGGCGAGGTCGAGCAGGTAGCCGAGGCGCGAGGGCACGCCCTTGAAGAACCAGATGTGCGTGACGGGCGCGGCGAGCTCGATGTGGCCCATGCGCTCACGACGCACCTTCGAGCGCGTCACCTCGACGCCGCAGCGCTCGCAGATGATGCCCTTGAAGCGCACGCGCTTGTACTTGCCGCAGTAGCACTCCCAGTCCCGGGTGGGGCCGAAGATCTTCTCGCAGAAGAGTCCGTCCTTCTCGGGCTTGAGGGTGCGGTAGTTGATGGTCTCGGGCTTCTTCACCTCACCGTGCGACCACGCACGGATGTCGTCGGCCGTGGCCAGGCCGATACGCAGCTCGTCGAAGACGTTGACGTCGAGCAAGTTGTCCTACTTCCTTCGCCTGCCGGGACCGGCCGTGGCCGGCCCCGACGCCAAAAAGACGGTTGGTGTGGGGGTCGTCGGTGGGAGCGGGGTGACCCGCTCCCACCTGCCCGAGATCAGATCTCGTCGACGCTGGACGCCGCGTTGGGGCGGCGCGACAGGTCGATGCCGAGCTCTTCGGCTGCGCGGTACACGTCGTCGTCCGACTCCCGCATCTCGATGGACACGCCGTCGCTCGAGAGCACCTCGACGTTCAGGCACAGCGACTGCATCTCCTTGAGGAGGACCTTGAAGGACTCCGGGATGCCCGAGTCGGGGATGTTCTCGCCCTTGACGATCGCCTCGTAGACCTTGACGCGACCGGGCACGTCGTCCGACTTGATCGTGAGGAGCTCCTGCAGCGTGTAGGCCGCGCCGTACGCCTCGAGGGCCCACACCTCCATCTCGCCGAAGCGCTGGCCGCCGAACTGCGCCTTACCACCCAGCGGCTGCTGCGTGATCATCGAGTACGGGCCGGTCGAGCGCGCGTGGATCTTGTCGTCGACCAGGTGGTGGAGCTTGAGGATGTACATGTAGCCCACCGACACGGCCTCGGGGAACGGCTCGCCGGAGCGGCCGTCGAAGAGGCGCGCCTTGCCGTCGGCGCCGACCATGCGGTCGCCGTCGCGGTTCGGGATCGTCGTCGAGAGCAGGCCTGTGAGCGCGTCCTCGTGGACGCCGTCGAACACCGGGGTCGCCACGGGGCGACCAGGCTCGGACGTCGCGGCGATCTCCGGGACGTTCTCCCGCCAGGAGAGGTCCTTGCCCTCGGCCAGCGAGATGTCCCAGCCCTGCTTCGCGACCCACCCGAGGTGCGTCTCGAGGACCTGGCCGACGTTCATGCGGCCGGGGACGCCCAGCGGGTTGAGGACGACGTCGACCGGCGTCCCGTCCGCGAGGAACGGCATGTCCTCGACGGGCAGGATCTTGGAGATGACGCCCTTGTTGCCGTGACGGCCGGCGAGCTTGTCGCCGTCCGTGATCTTGCGGCGCTGCGCGATGTAGACGCGCACGAGCTGGTTCACGCCCGCGGGCAGCTCGTCGCCGTCCTCGCGGTTGAACTCGCGCACGCCGATGACCGTGCCGGACTCGCCGTGGGGCACCTTGAGGGACGTGTCGCGCACCTCGCGCGCCTTCTCGCCGAAGATCGCGCGGAGCAGGCGCTCCTCCGGGGTCAGCTCGGTCTCGCCCTTCGGGGTGACCTTGCCGACCAGGACGTCGCCCGCGCCGACCTCGGCACCGATGCGGATGATGCCGCGCTCGTCGAGGTCCGCGAGGACGTCCTCGGAGACGTTCGGGATGTCCCGCGTGATCTCCTCGGGGCCGAGCTTGGTGTCGCGCGCGTCGACCTCGTGCTCCTCGATGTGGATCGAGGAGAGCACGTCGTCCTGCACGAGACGCTGGCTGAGGATGATCGCGTCCTCGTAGTTGTGGCCCTCCCACGACATGAACGCCACGAGCAGGTTGCGGCCGAGCGCGAGCTCGCCCTCGTCCGTCGCCGGGCCGTCCGCGAGGACGGAGCCGGGCTCGATGCGCTGGCCCTCGTCGACGAGCACGCGCTGGTTGTAGCTCGTGCCCTGGTTGGAGCGGCGGAACTTCGCGATGCGGTAGCTGCCGGTCGTGCCGTCGTCGTTCGCGACGAGCACGAGGTCGGCCGAGACCTCGGTGACGACACCGGGCTTCGTCGCGACGACGACGTCGCCCGCGTCGACCGCCGCGCGCCACTCCATGCCGGTCCCGACGAGCGGGGCCTCGGAACGGACCAGCGGCACGGCCTGGCGCTGCATGTTGGCACCCATGAGGGCGCGGTTGGCGTCGTCGTGCTCGAGGAACGGGATGAGCGCGGTCGCGACCGACACCATCTGGCGCGGCGAGACGTCCATGTAGTCCACCTGCGCGCCGGGCACGATCTCGACCTCGCCGCCCTTGGTGCGCACGAGCACGCGCTCGTCCGCGAAGGAGCCGTCGACGTTGAGCACCTGGTTCGCCTGCGCGATGACGTGGCGGTCCTCGTCGTCGGCCGTGAGGTAGACGACCTCGTCGGTGACCTTGCCCGCCTCGACCTTGCGGTACGGCGTCTCGATGAAGCCGAACGGGTTGATGCGCCCGTACGACGCGAGCGAGCCGATCAGACCGATGTTCGGGCCCTCAGGGGTCTCGATCGGGCACATGCGGCCGTAGTGCGACGGGTGGACGTCACGGACCTCCATGCCGGCGCGGTCGCGCGACAGACCACCCGGGCCGAGGGCCGAGAGGCGACGCTTGTGCGTCAGGCCCGCGAGCGGGTTGTTCTGGTCCATGAACTGCGAGAGCTGCGACGTGCCGAAGAACTCGCGGATGGACGCCACGACCGGGCGGATGTTGATGAGCGTCTGCGGCGTGATCGCCTCGACGTCCTGCGTCGTCATGCGCTCGCGCACGACGCGCTCCATCCGGGACAGGCCCGTGCGGACCTGGTTCTGGATGAGCTCGCCGACCGCGCGGATGCGACGGTTGCCGAAGTGGTCGATGTCGTCCGTCTCGACGCGCACCTCGACAGCCTCGCCGTTCCGGGTGCCCGGGATGGACGCGTGGTCGGCGTGCAGGGCCGCGAGGTACTTGATCGTCGCGACGACGTCCGAGACGGAGAGCGTGGAGTCCGTGAGCGGCGCATCGATGCCGAGCTTCTTGTTCGCCTTGTAGCGGCCGACCTTCGCCATGTCGTAGCGCTTGGGGTTGAAGTAGAAGTTCTCGAGCAGCGCGCGGCCGGCCTCGACGGTCGGCGGCTCGCCCGGGCGGATCTTGCGGTACAGGTCGACGAGGGCCTCGTCCTGGGTGTGGACGTGGTCCTTCTCGAGCGTGTCGAGCACCGACGGGAAGTCGGCGAACTGCTCGCGGATCTCCGACTCGGTCAGGCCGAGCGCCTTGAGCAGCACCGTGACGGACTGCTTGCGCTTGCGGTCGACGCGCACGCCGACGGCGTCGCGCTTGTCGATCTCGAACTCGAGCCAGGCGCCGCGCGAGGGGATGATCTTCGCGGAGAAGATGTCCTTGTCGCTCGTCTTGTCGGCCGCGCGCTCGAAGTAGACGCCGGGCGAGCGGACGAGCTGGGAGACGACGACGCGCTCGGTGCCGTTGATGATGAAGGTGCCGCGCTCGGTCATGAGCGGGAAGTCGCCCATGAAGACCGTCTGGCTCTTGATCTCACCGGTGTTGTAGTTGACGAACTCCGCGGTGACGAAGAGCGGCGCGGCGTACGTGAAGTCCTTCTCCTTGCACTCGTCGGCCGTGTACTTCGGCGGCTCGAAACGGTGGTTGGAGAACGACAGCGACATCGAGGACCCGAAGTCCTCGATCGGGGAGATCTCCTCGAAGATCTCCTCGAGGCCCGACGTCGAGGGCACGTCCTGGCGGCCGGCCGCGGCCGCGGCGGCGACACGCGCCTGCCACGCCTCGTTGCCGAGGAGCCAGTCGAAGCTCTCGGTCTGGAGGCCCAGCAGGTCAGGGACCTCGAGGGGCTCGTAGATCTTGGCGAAGGAGAGGCGACGCGATGCGGTGCGGTTCGCGATGGCGTCGGCGGTCGGAGCAGAAGGGGTGCGCGAGGCAGCCAAGAGGGGTCCTTCCCTGCAGATCGAAAGAACGCTGCACCGCCGGGCTGGACACGATCACCGCCGCCACGACACCTCGCGGACGCGCACGTACGTCGACGAGGGGGTCGGGGGTATATGAGATCGGGGGCACAGGACAGCGCAAAGCGTGAGCATAGCCCAACACGCATCGCAACACAACCCCGGGGCGTGCGACCCCGCCCGGAACCAGACGCCTGCACGTCTCACCGGTACTCGCGCGGGCCTCGTCGCCCGCCTCCGACCCGTCTCGCGGGTCGCGAACCTGCTGCCGTCGACCTCGCTGTCCTGCGTCGTCGACCCGCACATGGTGGCACACTCGTGGCCGTTCCGTGAAGCCGGTGCGCCCGTCCGGGTGCCCGACGACGTGCTCGCCCACATCTGCGCCGCGCTCCCCCGCCCACCCACGCCGTCGGGCGGCAGGAACGACGACGAGGCCCGCACCCCGAGCGGGGTGCGGGCCTCGTGCGGCGTGCTGACCGGTCCCGTCAGGACGGGACCGGCGAGATCACTTGAGGGTGACCGTGGCGCCGGCGCCCTCGAGGGCAGCCTTGGCCTTCTCGGCCGTCTCCTTGTTCGCGCCCTCCAGGACCGGCTTCGGGGCACCGTCCACGAGGTCCTTGGCCTCCTTCAGGCCGAGGGACGTGAGCGCGCGCACCTCCTTGATGACCTGGATCTTCTTGTCGCCGGCGGCCTCGAGGATGACGTCGAACTCGTCCTTCTCCTCCTCGGCGGGGGCGTCGCCCGAGCCACCCGCGGGGGCGGCGACCGCGACGGCGGCGGGGGCGGCGGCGGTGACCTCGAAGGTCTCCTCGAAGGCCTTCACGAACTCGTTGAGCTCGATGAGGGTGAGCTCCTTGAACTGCTCGATGAGCTCGTCGGTGCTGAGCTTCGCCATGATGGCGTTCCTTTCGGTCGGTGCTCGGCAGCGGCCCGGTGCGGGCCTGCCAGAAGCGGGGTGTGTGCTTGCGCTGCGTGGATCACGGGTCCGGGGCGAGCCCCGGGCGCGGGATCAGGCGGCAGCGCCCTCCGATTCCTGCTTCTGACGCAGGGCATCGATGACGCGGGCGGCCTGGGCGGTGTTCGCGGTGAAGACGTAGGCAGCCTGGAAGAGCTTGGCCTTCATCGCGCCGGCCGCCTTGGCCAGCAGGACCTCGCGGGACTCGAGGTCCGCGAGCTTCGTGACCTCCGCGGCGGTCAGGGGGCGCCCGTCGAGGACACCGCCCTTGATGACCAGTGCGGGGTTCGCCTTGGCGAAGTCACGCAGACCCTTGGCAGCCTCGACCGGGTCCCCGGTGACGAAGGCGATTGCCGACGGGCCCTGCAGGTCGGCGTCGAGTCCCTCGACGCCGGCCTCCTTGGCCGCGATGGCGGTCAGCGTGTTCTTCACCACGGCGTAGGTTGCGTTGCCGCTGAGCGACCGACGCAGCTGCTTGAGCTGCGCGACGGTGAGCCCGCGGTACTCGGTCAGCACGGCAGCGTTCGAGTCGCGGAACTTGTCCGAGATCTCGGCGACTGCGGCTGCCTTGTCCGGCCTCGCCATGGCAATCCTTCCGGTGGTGGTACCACCGGCGTCCGTCCCGGAACGAGAAAGAGCCCCGCGCAGGCGCGGGGCTCGCAGTCGCACGCGCGGCGGGGCCGGGCGGACGTCGTCGATTCGCTACCTGCGCTGGCCTCCACCTCGTGGTGGGACTTCGGTCCGTCGCGTCCCGCAGACGGAGTCTGCGGGCAGCGCCGGACGACCGGCGGTCTTGGGTACACGCCCATCGTACGGGACGACGGCGAGTGCTCCAAACCGCTGCTCGGGGACGGCCGCTTTGCGGCCGAGTCGCGGCTCTGAAAGAACACTCTGCCCCGACCCCCCGTGGGGGGAACCGGGGCAGAGTGTTCTACTGAGCGAGAACGAACTCAGAGGCCCTGCGTGTACGGAGAAGCGGCAGCCACGACGGCCCCCGCGATAACCGAGGCCGTCGTGAGAGCAGCCGTGACTGCGAGGCGAACGGAACGGATCTTCATGTGGCCCCCAGGTTGCTTCGGTTTCCACCATCTGTTGGTGGCAGACCGATCTTGGCGAACGGCTTGGAGCAGGTCAAGACCCTTCGGTGGCAAAGCGCGTCGTTGTCGCCCTACGGGTACTTAGACGACGAGCGGGCCGAAGCAGACGAGCGGGACGGGCTCGGGCTCGTCGGCGACCGCACGGGCGAGCGCCGAGCCGGGCATCGCGCCGTCGCGCAGCTCGGCGTGGAGCGACGGCATGACGCGCGCGGCGACGTCGTCGCGCAACGGGGCCACGCTCGCGACCACGGCGCGCGCGCCGAGCCGCAGGAGGACGCTCGTCAGGCCGAGCGACTCGCCGCCGATACGCGGCGTCGAGAGCCCCACCTCGCACGCCGAGAGGACCACGACCACACCGTGCAGGTCGATCCCGTCCAGCTCGTGCGCGAACAGCGGGCCGTCGGCCAGCCGCAGCGAGGAGAAGAGCGGGTTGTCGGTCTCGTGCGTCCCGTGCGCCGCGAGGTGGACCACCCCCGCGCTCCGGAGGCCCTCGGCCACCGCCTCGCACGTGGCGTCCTCGCCTGCGAGGGCCTCGGAGCCCTCCCAGACCGACGCGACGAGCTTGGCCTCCGCGCCCGAGAACCGCAGCCCGGGGCCCGCGACGACGAGCGCCTCGTCCGCACGCCGCGTCGGCTCCCCGACCCGCAGGTCCACCCACGAGTTCGCCCACGTCCTCCGGCCTCGCCGCGAGGGCAGCGAGGCCCACGGGAGCGCGAGCAGCAGGTCGCGCGCGGCGAGGTGCAGGTCGCCGTCGACCTCCAGGGGAACGACGAGCGCGTCGTCGAGCGCGGTCAGGGTGCGCGTGAGCGACGCGACCGCCGCCTCCCGCATCGGGACGGGGATGAGCACGTTCGAGAGGACCGCGAAGTCGGCCCGGGCCCGGCGAACCTGCTCCGCAACTGTCGCGCGCGGTGCGAGCCGCACGAGCCGCGTCCCCGCCGCGGACACGCGGACGGCGAGGACGTCGTCGCCCTCGACCACGAGGTCGGCGACCACGGCGTCGGAGCCCGCCGCGGCGAGCGCGGCCCGGAGCCGGCGCTCCGTCGTGGCTAGCGGGGTGGCGGCCTCTCCCCCGTGCTGCCAGGCGCGGCGGCGCGCGTCGTCCTGCAACCGACGCGCCGACCGCAGGTGGTCCTGGCGACGGGCGAGGTGCGAAGGGTCCGAGGGCACGCCGAGCGCGCGGGCGGCCTCGACCTCGCGGCGCGCCGCGGCGAGGAGGCCCGCGAGGACCGGGTCCGACGGAGGCCGCACACGGCCGGTTCCGGCGAACGCCGCGCGGCCCCGCTCGACCGCGTCGAAGATCGTCCCCGGGCGCCGCGTCCGCAGCGCTGCCGCCACGTCCACGTTGCCGAGCCGGACCCCGTGCACGGCCGACGCCGTCACCGCGTCCACGGAGCCGAGCCGCGCGCGGTGCTCGGCGAGGGCCGACTGGCCGCGCCGCACGGCCCGCACGCCGCCCCGGCGGTCCCCGGCCGCGAACGCGAGCTGAGCGAGCACGGCCTCGTGCTGCAGCCGCACGGGCAGCGGGGCGCGGTCGAGCCGCCCGGGAACCTGCGCCAGGACGTCCTGCGCGGCGGGAACGTCCCCCGCGGTCACGAGCCACTCGGCCGCGAGGAGCTGGGCCGGGATCGTCACGCCGAGACCGGCGGCTCCGCCGAGCGCCTCGCCCTCGCGCGCGAGGGCGAGCGCCCAGCCGGCGTGCCGCCGTGCCGTCGTCGGCGTCACACCGTCCGACCGGTGCTCCGTAAGCGCCGCCTGCAGCTCGGCGACGCGGGCTCGCAGCATCCACGGGGTGTTCCCGAGCCGGTCGAACCGGCGCGACGCCGACCGGGCCAGGCGGCGGGCGTCGGCGTAGCGTCGCAGGCCGAGCACGACGCGCGACCGCACCAGCTCAACCTCGGCGAGGTCGCGCAGCATGCGGTAGCGCGAGAGGTGCTCGCGCGCCTCGCGCAGCGCGTCGTCGGCCTCGGTCAGCAGGCCAGCGTCGAGCAGGACCTGCGCGCGATCGATCAGACCGACCGCGGCGTGCCGGTCCGGCGCCTGCTCCGCGGCCTCGTCCATCGCACGCAGCGCGACCGGGAGATCGCCACGGAGGTACTCGGCATACCCCAGGTTGTGGCGAGCCTTCGAGGCCAGCAGGACGTCGCCCGCAGCGTCGCCGCTCCCGACGGCCTCGCTCAGGTCTGCGGTCGCGCCGTCGACATCGCCGAGATCGAGGCGCAACGATCCTCGGTTGAGCAGGATCGTCGCGGTGTCCGGGTCGCCCAGGCGCCGGGCGAGGGCGACCGCGACCGACAGCTTCTCGTGCGCATGGTCGAGATCTCCGGTGCGCCAGTCCAAGAAGGCTGCCTGCCCCTCGACCAGTAGCGCGAA
Organism: Cellulosimicrobium sp. NPDC057862; assembly: GCF_042797035.1. Lineage (NCBI taxonomy): Bacteria > Bacillati > Actinomycetota > Actinomycetes > Micrococcales > Promicromonosporaceae > Cellulosimicrobium > Cellulosimicrobium sp. NPDC057862. Next base: position 4,978 of record NZ_JBHVMH010000027.1, on the reverse strand, counting down.
CCGTAGCCGTTCTCGTTCCTCCGGCTCTTGGTCGAGCACAGCACGCATCGCCTCGATGCGCTGACGAGCGGCGCGGACGTCGCCGTCGAGCTCGAACCCGCAGGCGGCGGCGCCGATGGTGCTGCGCACGACGACATAGCGCTGCTCCGAGGTGGTCCACCGGTCCCCGCTCGAAACCAGAGCGCGTTCGTAGTGGCGGATCGCAAGCGCATAGCGACCCTGCTGGGACGCGCCGATGGCCCGAGCGAGATGCGCCGCGGCCGCACCTGGCCGGGTTGCCCGCGTCATCCTCGCCTGCGTGGACTACACGATCGTCGGCTCAAGACCGGTCGCGGCGCTGACGGCCGTCCACAGCCAGGCACATCGCTCGGGCGAACCGACACCTGGCTGCACCGATGCCTGGTGTGTCGGATCCTGCGCCGCATCCGCCAAGAGTAGCGCGGCGAGCTCTCCGGCCAGGACCGGCGCAGCGAAGGAGGTCCCGCTCCACGTGGCAAAGCCGCTCTGGAATCCCTCCGGGTCGATCGTCGCACGGCGGCCGTCGGACCACAGTTCCTTGACGCTCCGCGAGGGAGCCACCGCACCGTCGATTGTCTTGGGAGCCGTGGAGACCAGCGCGGCCCCGGGGCGGACGCACGTGATCCACGGGCCATCGTTGCTGAAGAGCGAGGTTGTGCCGTCGGGATTCTGCGCACCGACCGCGAGAACCGGCGGCTTGTCGAGCGGCACCTCGCGCGGGTCGAGCGCCGTCGCGCGGCCATCGGCACGCCGGACGCGGGGAGCGAAGCCCGCGGGGAACATCGGACGGGTCTGACCGTCGTTTCCCGACGAGACGACGACGAGCACCCCGTATCGGCGCAGCGCGTCGAGCACGGCACCCAGCGGGGCATCGAAGTCGGCGTCACCCGGCCGCTCGTGGTAGTACCCGAAGGAGAGCACGACAATGTCGACCGGTGCGTAGCCGCCACGGCCGACCAGTCCGAGCACGTGCCACAGGAGAAGTCGACGCAGCGCGCGCAGCATGTCGCGTTCCGGGATCACGCCGGAACCTCCGTACAGGCGCGGCGCGAGGATGACTGCGTCGGGACACTTCTGGTGCACGAGGCCTGCGATGAACGTGCCATGTCCAGCCACCGGGTCGAGAGGGCCCGTGAGCGGGGAGACCGAGACGCCTCCGATCTCAGGGTCCTCGTACTCGTACTCGGGGCGCGGCAGCACGGAGAGCGGTTCACCCAGGAGCTCGGGATCCCGAACCACGACCCTGCCACGCCCAGGTGTCTCGTCGAACCAGGCGTGCTCTCCGACGCCCGAGTCGAGGACTGCGACGACGGGACGGCGTGTTCCGTCGGAGGCCGTCCATGCATCGTCTCCAGGCGCGTGGTCACGTCGCGGTTCCGCACCGACCCAGTTCACAGGCGTTCGGCCCCCTGACCCGGGAACGGCGTACTCGGCAGTCCCGGAGAAAGGCAGGGGCTGCCCGTACGGCAACGGCTGACCGTAGGGAAGAGGCTGACCGTACGGCAACGGCTGACCGTAGGGAAGAGGCTGACCGTAGGGCAACGGCTGACCGTAGGGCTGGGCATGGGCGAAGGCTGTCGGCTGCGCAGCCGGCTGGCCTCCGATGAATCCGCCGACCGAAGGGACGATGATGTGGTCGAGACCGATCCGAGCCCGACCGCGGTCGGCGTCGTCCCCCTCGACGACGCCGCCCAGGTGCTCTAGGAGTTGCCAGGCGTCCGGCAGAGAGCGGGCGGAGCCGCCACGGGGAGTGAGCCGCAACGAGACTCCGAACACACGTAGCAGATCCTCCGTCGTCTCCGTGTCCAGGTCGGCGCGCCGCACCAGGGCTGCGTCGTTCTCGCTCTCCGGCTCGATCTCGACGTCGAGGTCGAACTGCGCCGCGGCGTCGCGGAGTCGGCGCATGCGCTGCTCACCGCACCGCGACCCGGGAAAGAGCAGCCTGTCACCGACGTACCAGGTCGGATGGGGCGACTGCTGTCCCGACCGCCGCGGTGCGCTGACGGGGTCGATGGTCCTCGTGCGCCACTGCAGGCGGCTCGGACGGTCGCCGTAGTACCGACCGCTCTGCGGACTCGGCGCGGGGGTTCCGGGGGTCTCGCTCACGTGCTCCTCCTCGAGGGATGACGTTCAGTCGGTGCCGCGGGCGTCGTCGTCGACGGACAGCGGCTCGCGCGCGGGGGCGCGGAAGGAATGGGGGTCGGGACGCCGTCGCGCCGCGGGCGAGAGGTCGCGCGCGGCACGACGACGGCTACAGCTCGATGACCGGGGTGCTCACGGCGCCGCCGGCACCGTCGGCACGACGCACGACGAGGCTCGCCGGGCCGCGGTCGACGGCGTCGAAGACGAACCGGCCGTCGTCGTCGCTCGTCGTCTCGCTCACGGTGCCGGGGCGGTGCAGCTCGACGCGCAGCGCCGTGGCCGGCGCAGCCCAGCCGTCGATGCGGATGCGCCCGTCGTCGGTCGCCGACAGCGAGATCATGACCGTGACGGACTCGGAGGTGAACGTGATGGTGCGCGCCTCGACGGGTGGCGCGTCGCCCCGCACGGACATCTCGGGGACCTGGACGTACTCCAGCTCCATCACCTCGGCCTCGAGGCCCGCGAGGGTGATCGCGAACAGCGACCGCTCCACGAGGCCGTCGGGCACGGGGTCGATCTCCTCGGCGATGCGCGCCAGCTCCGCGAGCAGCGCGAGGTCGACGGCGTCGAGCGGCTCGTCGGGGCTGTGCGTCGGCTCGGTGCTCATGATGCTTCCCACGATTCCCCCTGGTCGTCGATGATGTCGCGCAGCTTGGCGAGGCAGCGGCCGCGCGTGGAGCCGATGCTCCCGACGGGCATGCCGATCGCGGTCGAGATGGCCTTGTAGTCGGGTCGGTCGGCGAGCGACACGAGCCGCAAGAGCCGCCGGCAGCGGTCCGGCAGCTGGTCCAGCGCGGCCCACAGCGTGCGGTCGCGCTCGTTGCGGAGCACCTCGACGTCGGGCGTCGGGTCTCCCGAGGGCAGTTCCGGAACGCCCTCGTCCGTGTCGTCGGGGAGCTCGGTGCGGCGCCTCGCCTCGTCGCGGTGCTTGCGCACGGCCTCCCACGCGGCGCGCTTTGCGGTGATGAGCAGCCACTTGAGGACGGCGTGCGGTTCCTTGATCGTCATCGCGTTGCGCACGAGCGCGACCCACACGGTCTGGACGATGTCGTCGGCCTGCTCGCGCTCGACGCCCTGGGCCCGCACCGTGTGCCAGAGCAGCGGCGTCGCCTCGCGGACGAACTCGCCGAAGGCGTGGGGGCGACCGTCCCGGTACTCGAGGAGCGCGAACGCACCCCGGTCCCCCAGGCTCAGGCCCGGCTCGTCGGTGTCGGCCACCTCGTCGGTCGTTCTCGTCATGGGGGGCACCGTCCTCGGCGCGCTCGTCCGGTCAGGCATCAGCGGGGGGTCCCCGGAAGCGCCTGATTCTAGAGCCGGGCCGGTGGGGTCGACAACCATCGTCACTGGTCACACCCCTCCTGGCTCGTGCGGCTGGGTCCCATCTCGCTCCTCCGACACCCGGGTGGGAGCGCCGGGCCGACGCTCCTCCACCGGGACAAGAGGGGCGGACCACCCGTCTGATACATCCCGGTCGAGGTAGATGCACGGCACCGCGCCGGAGGGACCCGTCCGGACCGCGCACCGCTCCGAACCAGGGGCGACGCGCGGAGAGGCCGCGCGACCACAGAGCGGAGACCCCCATGACCTCGTCCCCGAACCGTCTGCTCGCGGCTGTCTTCGGCGCCGTCTACCTGCTGGTCGGCCTTGCCGGCTTCGTGGTCACGTCGGGCGTCGGCTTCGCCGCCACCGAGGGCCGCAACCTCCTGCTGTTCGAGGTGAACCCGCTGCACAACATCGTCCACCTCGGCATCGGGGCGGCGCTGCTGCTCGCGTCGCGCAGCGTCCGGGCCGCGCGGGGCACGAACGTCACGATCGGCGCCGTGTACCTCCTCGTCGGCGTCGTGGGGCTGTTCCTCGTCGACACCGGCGCCAACATCATCGCGCTGAACGGCGCCGACAACGTGCTGCACCTCGCCAGCGCGCTAGTGCTCCTCGGCGTCGGGCTCGCCGCGGACCGCGAGGACGCGGGCCGCACCGTCACGGCATGACGAGCCCCGTCCCCACCCGGCGCGTCGGCGCCGCGCTCGCGCTGCTCGGTGCCGGGATCGTCGACCTCGGGCTCGTCCGGGGCGGGTTCCCGGCACCGTCCGGCCTGCTCGCGCTGGCCACCGGGACGACGGAGCTCGTCGCCGCGCTCGTGCTCCTCGCACGCGGACCGCGGCCCGGTCGCCCGGCGGCGGTCCCGCGCCTCGGCATCGCCCTGCTCCTCGGCGCGACCGTCGCCGGGGTAGCCGCCCCGGTCGCGTCCGGCGTGCCGCTCTCGGCGGGCGCGGCCGCCGCGGCCGTCCTGCGGGTCGCGACCGCATGCGTCCTCGCACGTCCGGCGCGCGTCCCCGCCGACGACGCCCCGGCGCGCGCCGGGGCGCGGCTCGTCGCGCTGTTCTCGGTCGCGGTCGTGGTCTCGGCGGTCGCGACGTTCGGCCTGGGCGGGACCGACGCCGCGCAGCACGCCGTCCCGCACGGGGCCCACCTGCCCGCCCTGGGGAACCTGCCCGGCCACGGCGCGGGGCACCACGGCGAGTCCGGCGACGGTCCCTGACACCTGCACCGGGTACGAGTTCTCCCGTACCGCGAGGCTCGAAGTTCCGGGGAATCCCTCATGTCCCGCGGCAGGCACCAGGCCTAGCGTCGTGACGACCCCTGCACCCACCGCGGGTGCGGACCGGCGGGCCGCGACGTCGCGGCCCGCCCGAGCACGAGGAGCACTTCCGTGAGAACAGTCCTCTCCGGCCGCACGCGCGGCCGCACCGGGCGCGCGCTGCGCGCCCTCGCCACCGTCGTCGCCGCCGCGACCGTCGCCGCGGGCGGCGCCCTCGCC
>NZ_JBHVMH010000026.1:0-39259 GCF_042797035.1 Cellulosimicrobium sp. NPDC057862 | reverse complement strand
GCTGGACCGGTACAACCTGGAACGACCCCACACCGGCATCGGCGGCCTACGCCCCATCGACCGCGTGAACAACGTCCCGGGTCAGTACACCTAGGGCAGGACGAGCTCCGTGCCGTCCGCGGGATGGTCGGCCATGGCCACGCTCCGGATCGCCGGGTCGTCGTACGTGTTCCAGTAGTAGGTCGTCGTCCGCGAGGAGAAGAGGCCCGTGTAGAGGGTGATCTCGAAATCGCCCGACCCCATCGCCGCGCAGCCGTCGACCATCGCGACCTGCTGGAGCGTGTGGAACGCGCGGCTGACGTTGGCCGCCTCGGTCTCCTGGGTCGGGTAGTGGGCGTTGACGTAGGCGGCGCGGACGAACCGGGACGGCGAGTAGTAGTCCCCGGGGATCCCGCGCATGTGCGACCCCGAGCCGAACGGGGTGAGGTGTGCTGAGCCCAGCACCGTCTCCTCGGGGAACTCGGGCGAGGCGTTGAGGTAGTTGCGCAGGTTCTCGTGGTGCCACGCGAACCCTGGCTGGTTCGTCAGCACGTCGACGTCGTCGTCGAAGACCTGCATGCCGTCCTTCGTGTGCTCCACCACGATCGCGCGCGTCGCGTCGCCGACGATCCAGTGGAGCAGCGAGCTGGGGTACTTCTCGTTGATCGGCCGGTCGACCACCACCACGTCCCGGAGGGCCGCCTCCACCTCGTCCACCGTCGAGAACTGGGAGCACACCCACAGTGGGAACTCGTACGCGGCGACGTTGACGGAGCCGTCCACGGGCCCGGGCGCGTAGCTCGCGTACCCGGGGAAGTTGAGCCCGGCGACGGCGAGCCCGGCGTCGTTGCCGCAGTCGAAGTAGAGGGGAGTGCCGTCCTCGACGATGCCCATGCCGAGCGTCGCGTGCTCGATCGCGCGCACCGCGCCGAACGGCGACCGCGACGCGTACCCGGTGGGGGTCAGCACCACCCGTTGGCCGTAGCCGCTCGTCCAGTCGAGGTTCCGCGCGAGGTACGCGCCACCGTGGTCGTCCGAGAACCTGATCCCCGTGCACATGCCGATGCCCCCGTCGTCGTCGGGGCGACCGGCGGCAGTCGTGCCGCGACGACGCGCCGCACCCGTCCTCCCATGGTCACCGGGTTCCGCGCGGTCCGCGAACGGGAGGCACCCTCCGAGGGGCGCGGTGGGTCAGTCGTCCTCGTCCGGGAGCGCGACGAGGAGGTCGAGGTGCAGGCCGAGGACGGTGCCGTCGGCCGCGACGGTGCGCACGAGCGGGTAGAAGCCGTCGCCCCACCCCGAGTGGGAGAGCACGACGTTCTCGCCCTCCTGGGCACCCGGGAGCAGGATGTTCGCCGACCCCTCGCGCAGGTGGTCGGGCGAGTCGGTGAGCGCGAACCAGCTCGTGTCCGTGCCGTCGTCGAACACCTCGTCGTACCAGTCGCCGTCGGGCATGAGGCGAGAGACGGCGTCCGCGTCCGTGAACGCGACCGTCCCGGCGTCCACGGGCACGCCGTAGGCGGCACCGGCCTCGGGAGGCCCGTCGGCGCCCTCGGGGACGACCGGCTCGACGGCCGCCACGTCGCCCTCGGCGAGCACGACGCTCAGGTACGCCTCGCGCAGGTGGGAGCCGTCCTGCTCGTCGGAGACGTCGGCGACGGTGACGCGCACGGGGTACCGGCCCGGCTCGACCTGGACGACGAGTCCCTCGCCGAGCAGCGTGAACGGGTCGGACGCCTCGAGCCGGCCGCTGGGCACGACGATCTCGCCCAGGTCGTGCACCGTGAGGCGCAGGCCCGGGCCGCTCGGGGCACCGGTCCCTGCGGCGGGGCCGGGGCGCAGGGCGAAGAACGTGTCAGGGGTGGGGAAGTCGCTCACGTCGCGAGCGTATCCGGCGACGCCCGTCGAGGCCGCACCACCCCGGACGCGGCGAGGGCCGCCACCCGGACGGGTGACGGCCCTCGCGCGGTGCGGTGCTCGGCTCAGGAGCAGCTCAGCGCCTCGTAGTCGGCGTCGTAGGTCGTCGTGACCTCCTCGTCGTCGACCTCGGCGGTGAGCGTGGCGGTCACGGAGCCGGCGTCGAACGACGCGGAGCGCGACGAGAACGACTGGTAGGCGTTCTTGCCGTCCTTGACGTTCGGGAACGTCTTCTCGCCGTACGGCGTGGTGACGACGACGTCGGCCGTGGCGCCCGACTCGTTGAGCACGCGGACCGCGACGTGCGCCTTGCCGCCGAGGCAGCGCGCCTCGGCGGTGACCGTCGCGTCGACGACGGCGGACGTCGTGACGTCCACGGTCTGCCAGCGCTTGGTCGGCGTCGCGTTGTGCAGGTGCAGCAGCAGGAGCTTGCCGCTGCCCGCCTCGGCCGCCGCCTCCGAGCGGTGCACCGGGATCGACGTGTCGTCGGCCCCGACGAACAGGAGCTGGTCGCCGCCGTCGAACCAGTAGGCCGGGTCGTACGGGTCGCCCGTGAACGTCTCCGTGGCGTCGACGAGCTGGTCGGCGGCCTGCGAGTACGGCGAGTACGTGAGGACCTGGAAGGTCGGCACGTCGCCCTCCTCGATGCCGAGCGACCCGATGCCCACCGGGATCACGACGACGTTGTTGTCGAACACGGAGGTGTCGACGTCCCCCCACACGGAGTTGATCGGCTGGAGGTCGATGTTGTCCCCGGCCTCGTAGTCGGTGCCGTCCGGCGCCGTCCAGTCCTTGAGCGTGAAGGTCGCCGCGAGGGTGAGGTCCGTCTCGCTGTTGTACTTGATCGCCGCGACCTCGAAGTCGGCCGTGCCGTCGGAGTCGACGTCCACCTCGACCGCCGGGATCGAGACCGAGCCGAGGCTCGCCCACTGCCCGTCGACCGCGACGCCGATGCCGATGACGCCGTCGGCGGGGTCGCCGCCGTCCGCCGCGACCTGCGGCGCGGTCGACGTGAAGCCGACCGCGCGCACGTCGGCCGCCGCGATGGCCGACGCCGAGGCGCCGACCGCCGCGTCCGCCTCGAGGCGAGGGCTCGTCGTCTTGAGCTCGAACGGCGCGACGATCGACGTCCAGCCGCCCGATGCCACGCCGCGCCCGTCGAGGTCGAGGTCCGCGGTCGTCGCGCTGCCCGGGAAGGCGACGGGCTTGCCGGACAGGTCGCTCACGAGCTTCGGCGAGGCCTGGACAGGGACCCGCAGGGCGGCGCCACCGTCCGTCGGGGTGAGGACGACGCGACCGCTGACCGACGACACGAAGTCGCGCGGCACGCCGAGGCCGGAGTCGTCCGACGACGTCGGGTCGAGCTCCTTGGCGAGCGTCGTCGGGTCCGCGGTGAGCGTCACCGTGACGACCGTGCGCTGACCCGCGGGGACGGTGACCGACGCCGGGGCGACCGACACGGTCGCGCCGCCGGCGGTGCTCGACTGCGCGAAGCTCGTCGCGTACGTCTTCGGGGCGTCGCCCGTGTTCTGCACGGTCACGGTCTTGCGCACCGTGACGGTGTCCTTGCCGACCGGCACGACGCCGAACGCCACGGACACCTGGTCGGAGTCCTGCGACGCGTAGGCGAGCGTCGTGTTGGCGACCGCGTCGACGGCGTCGACGCGCCCGGAGCCCACGCGCTCGGGGCCGTAGGCGGTCCCCGTGCCCGACGGCCCGGTGAAGACGTCGTGCGTCGCGGTGTTCATGACCGACGCCTTGACCTCGGCGGGCGCCCAGCCCGGGTGCGCCTGCTTGACGAGCGCCGCGATGCCCGCGACGTGCGGCGTCGCCATCGACGTGCCGGACTTGATGCTCGCGCCGTCCAGGTGGCCGGACGCGACGGACGCGATCCCCGTGCCGGGGGCCGCGACGTCGGGCTTGGCGACGCCGAGCGAGCCGTGCACGCCGCGCGACGAGCCGCTGTTGAGCGTGTCGCCGATCTCCGGGATCGAGACGAACGACGACAGCGCGAGCGACGGGCCGATGGTCATCGTGACCTCGCCGGCCTCGATCGCCGGGCGCAGCGCGTCGTGGCTCGGGCCGGTGAGCTGGGCGCCGGGGATGCCCGCGTTGCCCGCGATGCCTGCGACGAACGACGGGAGCTCGGAGGACAGCAGCACGCCGACCGCGCCCGCGGCCTGCGCGTTGTTGAACCGCGCGGCGCTGCCGCACGCGCGCGTCGCGTCGTTGTCGTCCCAGTAGAGGAACGCGATCTTGCCGTCGACCGCCGCCGCCTGCTCGGGCGTGAACGCCTGGCACCCGGAGAAGTCGTCCGCGACGAACGCGACCGGTGCGGTCACGTCCGCGCCGCCCGCGTAGCTCTGGGAGTTCTGGGCCGGGTACGGGCCCGCGAGCGACTCCGGCGCGTCGACGCGGACCGCGTCGAACGTCTGGGTGTCGCCGACCGAGTTGGCGACCGTCAGGGCGGTGCGCGCGTTGCCGGGCGAACCGCCCACGTCGGTCACGTCGCCCGCGTTGCCCGACGCGATGACGGACAGCGTGCCGAGGCGCGAGAGCTGGTCGATGAAGAGGTTCTCCGGGTCGTCCGCGGGGGAGCCGTCGGAGCCCAGGGAGAGGTTGACGATGTCGAGGCGGTCGGACAGGTCGCCGTCGCCGTTCGGGTCGGCCGCCCACTCGAGCGCGTCGACGACGACGCTGGTGGAGCCGCCGAGGTCGCCGAACACCTTGAGCGCGTACAGGCCCGCCTCGGGTGCGGAGCCCGGGCCGACCTGCCAGTCGGAGATGTCGGTGAGGGTCGAGTAGTCGCCGTCGAACGTCTCGCCGTCGGCGGTGACGCCGTACGCCGCCGTCGTGCCGGCCACGTGGGAGCCGTGGCCCGAGCCGACCGAGTCGAGCGAGTCGATGGGGTTCTCGTCGGGCGTCGGGACGAGCGACGTGCCGGGGACGGTGCCGCTCGCGTCGTAGTCGTAGCCCGCGAAGTCGTGCCCACCGAGGAACTTCAGCTCGTCGAACGTGCCGTCGGGGACCGGGCCGGTGCCGCGGTCGCCGTAGGCCTCGTCGAACGCCTCCTGGGTGCCGGGGCCGCCGAACGCCTTGTGCGTGTAGTCGATGCCCGTGTCGATGATGCCGATGCGCACGCCCTCGCCGGTGAGGCCGGTGCTCTGCCACGTCTCGAGCGCCCGCGTGAACACGTCCGTGCCCTTGTTCGCGGGCTTCTTGGGGATGATCCGGTAGACCGTGACGACCGAGGTGTCGCGCGCGAGGTCACGCACCCGGGCCGCGTCGCCCGTGACGACGACGCCCGCGACGAGCGTGCTCGTCACCGACACCTGCTGCGGGTTCCGCGCGCCGGCGCTGCGGGCGGTCGCCTGCTGCGGGACCACGTCGTCCGCGAGCTGTGCGACCTCCTGCGCGTTGGCCTCGACCTCGTCGGGGCTCGCTCCCTGCGCGGCGAGGTCGACCGCCGACGGCGCGTCGAGCTCGACGAACGCCGTGACGGTGCCGGTCGCCTTCGCGAGGGACGGGGCAACCTTGTCGGTCGGGGCGAGGGACGCGCCCGACTGCACGCCGAGGGAGTCCCCGGGGTCGGGCGGCGGGTCCGCGACGGCGGGTGCGGCGGCCGCGGCGACGACGGCGAGGCTCGCGGCGGCAGCGGTCAGCGACACGGGTAGAGAACGGTGCTTCATCGACACTCATCTCCCCGGCAGGGCCGGTTCGGCGAAGGGTTCGTGGATGGGTCCTTCCCAGCGGTCTCGCCCGGGTGGGACGGAGGCCACCCGAGCACGGTAACCAACGAGTGCCCGACCTGCCCAGCGGCGGGCGCCGGTGCCGGCGACGAGCCGGAGACAACGGGGGCGGCACGCTCTACGATGCGGGCGGGGTCACAGGACGTGGCCGTCCTGTGGGAGTCCCCTTCCCGCGGCAGGTCCACGGGGTGCGAACCCGGGGGCGTGGCCCACGCAGAAGGAGAAACCATGACCAGATCCTCGCTCCGCGTCCTGTCCGCCGCGCTCGTCGCCGGACTCGTCCTCAGCGCCGCCGCCGCAGCGCCGGCCCTCGCGTCGGAGCCGGACCTGCGGGTCGTGACCTGGGACCGCGGTGCCGACCCCGCCACCGACGCGCAGGTCTCGACCGGCGAGAGCTGTGCGGTCGAGGCACAGCCGCTCCTGCCCGGCCAGGACCCCGACACGCTCCCGCCCGCGCCCGAGGTGTGCTTCGGTTCGCTCGAGGAGGCGCTCGAGTTCGTCTCGGGCGGCGACGTCGCCCCGTCGCGGCTCGCCGACGCGACGGCGGCGGAGGTGGAGGTCCTGGTCTCGGACCTCAACGCGTCGGCGTCGTCCGCCCCGCCCGGGCAGCGGCTCGCCGGGACGGAGCGCGCCACCGCCGCTGCCGCCGGCTCGCTCGTCCTGGGCGTGCTGTGGCGCGACGCCAACTACAAGGGAGCGTCCAAGGTGCTCTACGGGTCGGGCACCAACGGGTGCTACACCGGCTCGACCTACGGCTTCCCGAACCTCGCGAACCTGCTCATGAACAACGTCGTCACCTCCGCGACGACCTACGCGGGCTGCTGGGTGACCCTCTACGACTCGTACAGCTACGCGGGTGCCAAGAAGAACTGCACGCCGCACTGCGCGACGCTGGGCACGTTCGACAACCGGGCCTCCTCGGTCGTCTACCGGCCCGTGGGCCAGCTCGGCTGAGACGTCACGCGGCGCCGCCAGGCACGTCGCTGGACCAGCGGCGCGCCCGGCCGGCGCCGAGCCGGGCCGGGCTCACCTCGCGCACGGTGACGCGGCGCCCCAGCAGGTGCCCGACGGCGTCGCCCGCGGCCCGCGCGGACCGCGCCCCGGCCTCGCCCGCGGCGTCCGGGACGACGTCGAGCGTGACGCTCCCGTCGGCCGACTGGTGGAGCTGCCACGCGGCCATGCCATGGGCCTGGAGGTGCTGGGCGGCGTCGACCGACGGCACCCACGCGCCGTCGGGCCGCAGGTAGCGCACGGGGGACCGGCCCTCGAGGTCGTGCAGCTCGACCCGCTCCCCGCGCCGCACGATCCGCGCGCGGTCGCCGGTGCGGTAGCGCAGGAGCGGCAGGTACGGGTTCTCGTCGACCGTGACGACGACCTCGCCGAGGTCGCCGTCGGGGACCGGGACGCCGTCGTCGTCGAGGACCTCGACCCAGACGCGCCGACCCGCGACGACGACGAACGGCCCCGTGTCGGTGCGGGCCGCGACCGCGCCGGTCTCGCGCAGCCCGTAGAGGTCCACGACGGGCACGTCCCACGTCGCGCGCAGGCGCGCGCGGGCGACGTCGGACAGGTGCGCGGCCCCGCTGACGAGCGCGACCGGGTGCAGGGCGAGGCCCTGCTCCTCCGCGAGCCGGGCGAGCGCGAGGAGCGGCAGCGGCGAGCTCGACACCACCTGCGGGTCCTGCGCCGCGAGGAACGCCGCGCGGTCGCCCGGGCGCGTCCACGCACCGGGGTCGAGGTTCACGCGGGCCATGCTCGGAGCGGCGACGCCGGGTCCGCGCCGGAACCCGGTCATCGCCGACGCGTACGTGAACGCCTCGCGCTGGTCCACGAGGTTCATCAGGCCCAGGCGGCCGGGCGCGGGCTCCCAGGCGGCGCCCGTGCTCGCGACGAGGTGCTGCAGGAGCACGAGGTCCGCCGCGACGGCCACGGGGTGCAGCGGCACGCGGACCGCCGCGCCCGTGCTGCCGGAGCTCGTGCCCTCGAGCACGCGGCCGAGCGGCACGTCCACCGGGACGAACGACGCCACGTCGTGCCGCAGGTCGTCGCGCGTGACGGGACGGACCGCGGTGAGCGGCGACCCGGCCCGGCTCTCCCCGCGGTCGCGCGCCCGGCGGTACCGCGGCACGACGGCGTGCGCGCGGTCGACGAGCGCGCGCACCCACGCGGGCGGTGCGAGGGGCGACCCGTCCGCGGTGACGGGCGGCGCGCCCCGGTCCTCGGCGCAGGTGTCGGCACGGGCGTCGGGGCGGCCGGCGGCGAGGCGGGCCGCGACCTCGTCGAGCACGGGCAGGTCGTCGGGGCGCAGCCGGTCGCCGGTGACGTGGACCCAGGCGGGCGCGGCGGGGTGGTCCCGCACGGCGTCGAGCGCGGCCCGGCCGGCGTCGTCGAGCGTGGGCCAGCGCTCCGCGTCGGTGAGCGCGACCGCCGCGCCGGGGGCGTACTCGTCGAGCGTGAGGTCGGGGGCGTCGTCGGGTGTCGTCATGGGGTCCTCGTCAGGAGATCGCTAGTAGTTCGCGTACTGCGCGGCGGCCTCCTTGGCGCGCTTCTCCGCGAGCTCGCGCGCGAGCTGCTCGGCCCGCCGCGCCTCCTGCGCCATCTCGTGAGCGATCCGGCGCTGCTCCGCCGTGCTCACGGCGGTCCACCGGTCCTGGGCCACCTCGGGGCTCTCGCCCGCGGGCCGCAGCCCGAGCTCGCGCAGCACGGCGCGGGCCAGCTCCTCGCGCGCCGTGGGCGCGTGCAGCCAGTCGTCCGGCGTCCGCAGCAGCGCGAGGGAGGGCACGGCCTGCTCGACGACCCGGACGAGCGCGCCCGGCGTCGCGGCCGCCCGGAACGCGGGCGCGGCGCGCAGGTGCTCGTCGCGCAGGAGCCAGCAGACCGTCCCGGCGAGCGCCGCGTACGGGGCGTGGGTGCACAGCGCCTCGACGGCGGCGCGCTGCGGGCCGCGCAGCACGCCGACCGCGCCGTCGCCGAGGAGGAGGTCCGCGGTGTCGCCGACGAGCGCGGCGGCCACGACCACGGGGTGGTCCAGCACGTCCGGGGGAGTGTCGGCCAGGCGGTGCACGACGTCGGCGAGCGCGGGGCCCTCGACCGTGGGGCGGGTGAGGTCATCGGCCACGACGGGCTCCTTCCGGTCGGCTGCTCGCTGTCGCGCTCCTCGTCGAGGTGCTCGCCGGGGCGCCGGTCGAGGCGCCCCACAGCTCGCGCGCGAAGGCGCGGGCGAACGCGACGAGGTCCTCCTGGGTCTGCACGGCGTGGACCCGGTAGCCCACCGCGTACTCCCGCACCGTCTCGGCGCCCTTCGCCGCCACGTCCAGCACGAGCGTGCCCCCGCCCCCGGCGGCCGCGACGGCGCGCGCCGCGGTGCCTTCGTGCGGCGCGACCAGCTCGGCGTCGGGGCGAGCGCCCCACCGGATCCGGACGACGTCGTCGAACATCGAGACGACGCCGTCGTCGGAGATGACGGCGACGTGGCACGGGCGCGTGCGCGTCGGCGGGGCCCCGGTGACCGGGTCGCCGAGGTGCGTGCGCTCCAGGAGCGGCACCGGGAACGACGTCGACCCGCCGAAGTGCGCGACGACCGCGTCGAGCACGCGGTCCTCGTCGCGCACGAACCCGTCCGTCCCGGCGACCTGCTGCGGCCCGCTCCACGTCGTCGCCTGCACGCGAGCGCCGGCGCGCAGGGCCGAGAGCGCGAGGACGGCCCCGGCGAGCGCGATCGGCGCGACCCGCCGCGTCGGGTCCGGCATCGAGCCGGACGAGTCGAGGTAGAGGTCGAGGTCGACGGGCACGCGGTCGGGCTCGTCGCCCGTGTCCTCGTCGACCGACCGGCGCACGGTCGTGAACCCCGGTACGACGACGGGCGAGCGCAGCAGGGTCCCCGTCCAGTCCACCTCGCTCAGCTCGTCGCCCACGTCCCACTGCTCGTTCGCGCCGAGCAGCGGCTCCGTGGCACGCACGTGCTCGCGCACGGGGAACGGGACGAGGAGGGGCGCGGCGTGCTCGCGGTACCAGCGCCGGGCCGACGCCGCGGCGTCCGTCGTGAGCCCGAGCAGCCGGAGTGTCGCGTCGTAATCCGCCGGCGCGAGGGCCTGGCCGGTCGCATCGTGCGCGCCCTCGCGGTCCGTCCCGGGGGCGTGCTGGGTGGTGTCCGGTCGCGCCGGGGGGTCGTCGTCCGCGCCCAGCCCGAGGTCCCCGACGACGCGCGGGTCGAGCGCGGGGTGGCGCACCGGCTCGACGGCGCGCGGGTCCGTCGCGAGCCCGCCGGGGACCGCCCCGGCCACCTCGTCCTGGCCGCAGACCACCTGGGGCAGCGTGGACCGCCGACGCCGGAGGTGGCGCCGGCGGGCCTCTCGGTCTCCGCGCTCGGGTCGTGCCTGGCGGCGCGAGTCCTTCGCGGTGGCCAGCGACCCCGCCTCCGACGCGAGCAGCGTGCGCAGCAGCGCGGCGAACCCCGCGGCGCCGCCGACGGGGTCGTCCGCGTAGGCGCGCACGAGCCGCGCCACGAGCGTCGCCTCGCGCTCGGCCACCGGGACGTCGGACGCGGTGAGATCGCCGCGCGGCAGGCCCCAGAGGATCTCGTCCGCGCGCAGCACCGTCTGCATGACGGTGCTCGTCCCCGGACCCAGCGCGCGCCACAGCCCGGCGAGGTCAATCCCGGCGCGGCGCTGGAGCCGGTCGTTGATGAGCAGGTCGCTCCACAGGTTGGCGGTGAGCGGCGCGAGCTGGTCCTGGTCCACGAGCCCGGCACGCGTGCGCGCGACGAGGAGCGCGCTCGTCGTGAGGTCGCCGGGGGAGAGCACGTGGTGCCCCACCTCGTGCGCGAGGACCGCGACCGCGTGGTCCTCGATGCCCAGCTCCACGACCTCGGCGAGGTCCACGTGGACGCTCACGCGCGTCGTCGAGAACCACGCGAACGACCCGACCCCCTCCGGGGCGGTGCCGGGGCCGTGCAGCGTCGGGGCGCCCAGGCGCGTGAACCGCCCCCAGGCCGCGAGCGCCTCGGGCCACGCGGCGTGCCACCGCTCGCGCAGCGCGTCGAGGTCGGGCGGCGCGCCGGGGCGGTCCGGCGCCGCCGCGCTCACCGGGGCCACCGCACGAGGAGGACGTCGTACGAGCCGGTCCGGCTCACCAGCGCGAGCCGGCCGGACGGCGTCTCGACCACCGCGGCGCCGCTGACGTCCGTCAGGACGTCCTCGCGGGCGGGTTCGGCCGCGCCCCGACCGGCGGGGCGGTGGTCCGACCCGTGGAGGCCCTGGTCGGCGGCGTCGGGCCCCGGCGGGGTGACCGTGCCCGTGGCGTGGTCGCCGGCACCCGGGGCGCGCGCGACGAACGCGCCGTGGACGTCGGCGACGAGCGTCCACTCGACCGTCTCGTCGCCGGTCGCCGCGGCGTCGCCGGCCGGCGGGCCGTCGCCGGTCGAGAGCAGCACCCAGCGCAGGCCCGGGTGGCGCGCGTCGGCACCGACGACCAGCGCGGGCGACCGCCACGGGCCGCCGAACCCGCGGAAGCCGCCGAACTGCCCCAGGACCTGGGCGGCACCGGGCGCACCCGGCAGGCGGACCCACCTCGAGCCGGCGGGTCCGTCGTCCTCCCCGCCCTCGCCGTCGGTGGGCCACCACCACGGGTCCGCGGCGTGGCGGTCGAGCACGGCCCGCAGGTCGGGGGAGCCGGTCCGCGTGTCCGCGCCGGTCGCCGGGAGCGAGAGCGCCGCCCGCGCGACCGGCTCCGGGAGCGAGCGTGCGGCGTCGAGCGCCGTGTCCCGGTAGCGCACGAGCCCGCTGCGCCACGCGGCGACGAGCACCGCGCCCCGCACGGTGCCGGCCCGGGCACCTGGCTCCGCGGCGGGCGACGCCTCGGACGCGGCCACGACGCGCGTCGCCCAGCCGGCGACGTCACCCCGCGACCCGGGCCCGCCGCCGACGGCGCGCGCCCCGTCGACGACGGCCGCGACCGTGACCGCGGGCGCCGCCGCGAGCCACGGCCCCAGGCGCGGCACCAGGTCGAGGACGGCGTGCCGCTCCGGACCGCCGACGCGCCAGCGCCGCGCCGCCACGAGCCGCGCGACCGCGTCGACGAGCGCGTCGCACGTCGCCGCGAACGCGTCGGCCCCGAGCGGGCCGGCGAGGGGGTCCGCCGCGACGGCCGCCTCGCGCACCGCCTCGGCGAGCACGTCCCGGTCCGCGCCGAGCGCGAGGGCGCGGGCCAGCGCCGCGTCGTAGCGCTCGCGCGCCGCCAGCGCGCGGGACGAGAACGCGGCCGGTGCGACCTCGCGGGGCACCGGGGCGGGACCGGTGGCGACCCCGGTCACGAGCCGCTCCAGCGCAGCCACGCGAGGTAGTTCGTGTACCGCTGGTGGGCGTACTTGAGCGCGAGCGCGTCCTCGTACACGTGGCCGTGGAGCTTGGCGTGCTTCTCCCACGACGCGAGGACCTGCTCGATCCGGGCGAGCCGGCGCAGCACGTCCGCCTCGGGCAGCCCCTCGAACCCGGCCGCCACGTCCGCGAGGACGGCCCCGACGTCGTCCTGGTCGTCCAGGCCGGCGGCGTCGTACTGCCGGCACGCCGTGTCGAACAGGTCGCGGATCCACGACACGCGGTCCGAGCGCAGCGGCTCGCGCTCGCGGTCGTCGAACGGGGCCGACTGGAGGTCCGGGAGCAGCTTGTCGTGCAGGACGAACGGGAGCACCGCGCGCAGGTCGGCGAGCTCCACCTCGGTGTCCCCGCGGAAGTACGCCATCGCCTTCGCGTACGCGACGAGCGACTGGAGCGCGCGCACCGACAGGCCGTTGAGCGTCTGGGCGCCCACGTCGCCCAGGCGGTCGCGGCCCGTGTCCGCCGTCGCCACGAGGTGCGGGTCGACGCCGGCGACGCGCGCCGTGTCCTTGGTCCGGTACTCGAACTGCCACCCCGCGCGCTCCAGCACCTCGAGCTGGCTCGCGAAGAACTCGAGGCGACGGCGCACCGGCTCGGGGAACGGCACGGCCAGGATCGCGGCGTGCAGCGCGTCGTGCTCGGCGGCGTCGAACACGATCTCCGGCGGCACGTTCTCCTCCGGCCGCACGCGCCGCTCCGCGCGCGCGACGAGGTCGCCCAGGAAGCGGTTGTTGAACGGCATCGCGTGCACGACGACGTCGATGCGGTCGCGGAGCGCGTCCACGACCTGGTACGTGCCGCCGCCCGCGTCGTCGTTCGCCGTGAGGTACCAGGCGGCGTCGCCCGTCTCGTAGACCTGGTCGTAGACCTCGACGTACCCGTCCGCGAGCACCGTGAGCAGCGCCGACTGCGTGCGCGTCGGGATGCGGTTGTACTCGTCGACGATCTTCACGCGCATGCCGAGCCACGACCGCCAGGCGACGTCCACGTCCGCGAGGCTGTCCGCCTGCACGAGGTCCTTGGGCAGCGGCGTGCCGAACAGGTCCGACACCGTGAGCTGCGGGTGCCCGTGCTGCATCGCGCGGCGCACGTCGCGCACCGGGTAGCCCGCGAGGACGCCCATGAGCACGGCGCTCGCGGTCTTCCCGCGGCCCGGCCCGCCGATCATGAGGCACCGCCCGCGCACCGCGAAGGTCAGGAGCGGCAGCAGCACGAAGCTCGAGTACGACTGGTCGCTCGGCAGGGTGAGCAGCGCCTTGGAGTCGCCGAGACGGAAGCTCGTCTCGCGCGCGCCGGGGGCCGCGAACTCGACGTCGTAGTGGGGGCTGATGATCGCGTGGTTGACGACCCAGAAGTACGCCTGGCGCAGCTTCTCGTCGAGCGGCAGACCGCTCGGCGCCGCGCCGTCGTCGGGGACCGCCTCGGCGACGGGCGTGCCGAACAGGTCGTCGACGCCCAGGGCGAACGGGTCGCGCGCGCCGCCCTGCCCCGCGGGCTGCGGCCGGGTCGGCGCGGAGGACACGTGCTCGAGATCGGTCACGGGCCGATCCTGCCACCGTCCTGCGCGGGTCGCGGGGACGTCCGTGCCCGGTCCGCGGGGCTCGCCGGGGCGGGGCAGGGGATCAGAAGGCGTCGGTACCGGCCTGGGGGAGCGGGGCGGCGACGTGGCGCGGAGTGGCCAGCAGCGGCCCGACGGCGGCCAGCGCCTGGGCGAGCCGGCTCGTCCGGTCGCCGCGCACCTCGAACCAGGGGACGCCGGGATGCCCACCGTCCGGTGTCGGGAGCTCGGCGGGGCCGAGGTGCTGCACGACGTCGGCCGGGTCGTCGAGGCGCGGTCCGGTCGCGGCGAGGACCTCGCGGAACCGGTCCTGCATCGCGTGGCGCACGTGCTCGCCGTCGCGCAGGCCGTCCTGGACGAACGGGATCTCGTCGCCGGTGAGGACGTAGAGGTCGGGGCGGCGGGTCGCGGCGAGCGCCTCGACGGTCGGGGAGCGGTGGCCCACGTAGCGCTCGTGCCACAGGGTCGTGGCGAGCACGTCCGTGTCGCACACGAGGAGCGGGACGGGGGACGTCGCGGCGGCGGCGTCCTCGCGGCGGGCCTGCTCGCGCGCGACGAGGTCGAACTCGGCGGTGTGCCACGGCGCGGCGAGACCGCCGGGCCGGGCCTCGGACCACTCGCGCCCGAACTCGAGCACGGGGTCGAGCCCGAGGTGGGCGGCGAGGTCGGTCGCGAGGGTCGTCGAGCCCGTGGACTCGGCGCCGAGCACGACGACGCGCCGCACGTACCAGGCCCGGACCGGGGCGGGCAGCGCCCACCAGTGCGCCGCGGGGTCGGCCCGCACGGCCGACCCGGACACGGGCAGGTGGCGGCGGTCGGGGTCCACCTGGACCCACGTCGCGTCGAACCGCCGGGCGAGCTCGACGCCGTACCGGTCCGACGTGAGCACCGCGTCGACCGGCGGGTCGTCCGGGTCGAGGAGCGAGCGCATCACCTTCACGTGCTCGTCCCACGCGTGCGGGTCGGCGTAGTCGACGGGCGCGTCGTCGAGCCCGTGCACGACGCGCGCACCGGGAACCTCGGCCCGCAGCCACGCGGCGCGCAGCGCGGCGGGGATCGACTCGCTCGTCGAGGCGAGCACCTGGACGGTGACGCGCTCGCAGCGCGCGAGCGCGGTGCGCACGAGGTGCACGTGGCCGGCGTGCGGCGGGTAGAACTTGCCAATGACGAGGCCGTGGGCGAGCCGCGTCACCGGGCCGGCTCCGCGTCGTCGGGCACGGGGGCCAGGCCCACGGCTCCCGGCCCGGCGGTGCTCGCGGCCAGCCCGACGCCCGGGTCGCGCCGGGCCGCCGACCACTCGCGCAGACCCTGGACGCACAGCGCGACGAACCCGACGTAGAGCGCGGCGGTGAGCCACAGGCCCTGGCTCGCGTAGAGCCCGACGAGCACGACGTCCGTCGCGATCCACACCCACCAGTTGCCGATCCACTTGCGCCCGAGCATCGTCTGCGCGAGCAGGCTCGACGACGTCGTCAGGGCGTCCCAGAACGGCACCGCGGAGTCGGTCCAGGTGGTGAGGACGGCGACGAGCGCCGCCGTGGTCGCCGCGGCGGCGACCAGCCCGACCACCCACGCCGCGCGGGGCGTGCGGTGCACGACGAGCCGTCCCCGGTCCTCGCCGCCCCGGAGCCACCAGTACCAGCCGAGCGCGCCGAGCACGAGGTAGACGACCTGCAGCCCGGCGTTCGCGTACAGGCCGGTGCCGGTGAACAGCACGAGGAACACGACGTTGTTGGCCAGCCCGACGGGGAACGTCCACACGTTCTGCCGCACCGCGAGCCACACGCACGCGGCGCCCGTGACGAACCCCAGGATCTCCTCGACGCTCACGGGCGCTCACTCTACGGGCGCGCCGCGGACCGCCGGCGGCCGCGACGGCACTGTGACGTGCGCCGCGCTAGGGGGCAGGTGAGCCCGCGGGGCGTTACGGTCGGGACGAGCCCGGTCCCTCCCGGGCACCCCGACGTCGAAGGAGATCTCGCATGCCCACGCGTATCGCTCGTACCGCCTGGAACGGTGGACTGCAGGACGGTCAGGGCCAGGTCGAGCTGTCGAGCTCGAAGGTCGGCACGTACGACGTCTCGTTCCCGCGCCGCGCCGCGGACGACGCGGGCGGCGTGACGAGCCCCGAGGAGCTCATCGCCGCCGCGCACTCGTCCTGCTACGCCATGCAGTTCTCGGCGGTGCTCGCCGAGGCCGGCGCGACGCCCGTCTCGCTCGAGGTGACCGCCGAGGTCACGCTCGCGCCGGACCCCGCCGGCGGCTTCCAGATCCCGACGATCGCGCTCACGGTCCGGGGCGAGGTCGAGGGCATCGACGAGGCCGGGTTCCAGCAGGCGGCCGAGACGGCGAAGGCGACGTGCCCCGTGTCGAAGGCGCTCGCGAGCGTCCCGACGATCACGCTGGACGCCGCGCTCGAGAGCTGACGCGCGCACACCGCGCCGAGGCGGGTCAGCGGGGGAGGAGCGGCGGGGTCGAGGTCCCGGCGCCGTCGCGGATCCCGTCGACGAGCTCGGCGAGCGTGTCCTTCGCGCCGTGGGCCGGGTGCCACCGCAGGAGCTCCCCGGCGAGGCTCGTGTCCAGCACGGGCGCGCGCATCGCCATGTCGAGCCAGCCCTCGCCGACCGGCACGAGGCGGGCGCGCCAGGCGGCGGCGACGGCCGTCCGCGCCGTCCCGTAGGGGACGGTGCGCAGCGAGCCGTCCGCGACGACGTCCGCCACGTCCTGCGGCGTGAGGACCGTGGGGTGGGCGACGTTGAACGGCCCCGGGTGCCGCCCGACCACGATGCGCGCGTACGCCTCGGCGACGTCCTCGGCGTGCACCACCTGGAGCCGCAGGCCGTCGGGCAGCGGGACGGTGGGCAGGGGCGCCCGGCGGAGCACCCGCGTGCCGAACGGGCCGAGGAAGTACCGCGTGATCTCGGAGGCGGCGTCGCGCTGGAACACCAGGGCCGAGCGGACGCGCGAGACGACGATCCCGCTGTGGCGGTCGACCTCGTCGAGGAGCGACTCCACGGCCGCCTTGTCCTCGGAGTACGACGAGCCGGGCACGCCCTCGACGGGCCAGCCCTCGTTGACCGGGGTGTCGCGCGCGTCGCCCGCGTACGGGGCGGGCGAGTACGCGCCGACCGACGACGCGACGACGAGGTGCGCGACCCCGGCCCGCTGCGCGGCCTCGACCACCCGCCGCGTCCCCTCGACGTTGACCCGGCGCAGGCGCTTGCGGTCGTGGCTCGGCTGGATCGCCCACGCGAGGTGCACGACGACGTCCGCCCCGGCGAGCGCGGCGTCGAGCCGCTCGTCCGCGTCGGCCGCGGCGACGTCCGCGTACCGCCACGTCGCCGCGTCGTGCGGGGCCCGCACGGTGCTCGAGCCGTCGGCGCGCGGCACGCGTCGAGCGACGGCCACGAGGGACGTCACGACGGGTTCGGCCGCGAGCCGGCGCAGCACCGCCGTGCCGACGTTCCCGCTCGCCCCGACGACCACCACGCGCATGCGCTGCCTCCCGATCTCGTCCTCGCCGCCCTGCGTACGTGCTCGGCGGCCGCGCTCCTGACGCTAGCCCGCCGCGCCCGAGTTCGCCCGGGCGATGGCGAGGACGGCGCCGCGCGCGGGCTCGGGGAGCTCGGGCACGAGGACGACGGTGCTCGCGAGGACGAGCCGCTCGATCTCCGCGCGCGACAGGTCGCTTCCCCCGAGCCACGCGGCGGTGACGTTCTCGACGAGCGCGACCCAGCCCGCCGCGATGAGCCGCAGGCGCGGCGAGGCCAGGGGCGAGCCGGACGTCGTCGCGGCGACCGTCGAGGTCAGGCGGGCGACGAGGCCTTCGCGGACGCGCGCGAGCGCGTCCTGCGTCGCGTCGTCCTCGCCGAGCGCGCCCCGCCAGAGGTCCTGCCAGACGAGGCGCCGGGCCTCGACCGCGTCGAGGAACGACGCGACGGCGAGCGCCGGGCGCTCCACGAGGGGACGATCGTCCGGTGCGACGGTCGCCGCCTCGAGCCCCGCCACGGCCTCGAGCGCGACGGCCCGGCGCAGCCCGGCGGTGGACCCGAAGTAGTGGAAGACGAGCGCCTTGGACGCCCCGGCGCGCGCGGCGACGGCCGCGGGCGTGAGCGAGTCCAGGCCGTGCTCGTCGGCCTGCTGCGCGGCGGTGTCGAGGAGCTCGCGACGGCGGTCGGCGGGCTCGCGACGGCGGCGCGAACCGTGCGGCTGTCCCGTCGCCTCGGTGGGCGGGGGATCGACGGAGGGGGCGGGCGTGCGGGGCATGACATCCGTTGTACGCCGTTGTTGACCACGAGTCAACAAGAGGCGTAGCGTTGTTGACCGTGAGTCAACGGCGTCCTCGGTGAGGACCGGGGACCCACGAAAGGGAAGAGCCGGGATGCAGATCACGCTGACGGACGTCCGCGTCGACGGGCGGCGCGAGCCGATGCTCGAGCCGATGGACCTCGCGTGGTCCACGGGCGAGTGCGTGCTCGTCGCGGGCGAGCCCGGGCACGGGCACACCGCCCTCGCGCTCGTCGCCACGGGACGGTTCGACCCGTCCGCGGGCGAGGTCCGGCTCTTGCCGGCGAGCACGCCGTCCCGCCGCGCCGGGCGCACGTCCCGCGGCGCCGCCGCGACGCTGCGCGACGTGACCGCCGTCGTCGACGTCCCCGGCATCAGCGAGCCCGACGACGCGCTCACCGTGTCCGACGTCGTCGCCGAGGGCCTCGCGCTCGCCGGGCGACGGTCGCTGCCGTCCGACGTCACGCGGTGGCTCGCCGACCACTCGCTCACCGCCGACCGCGCCCGGCGCCTCGACCAGGTCCCCGGGGTCGTGCGCACCGCCCTGCTCGCGGCCCTCGCGGCCGAGGACCCCGACGTCGGCTTCCTCGTGCTCACCCTCCCGGACCGCCACGGGGGCGAGCCGTCGGGCTGGTGGGAGGTCGCGCAGTCGCTCGCCGGCGCGGGCTACGGCGTCCTCGTGCAGTGCACGCGCGCGTCGGCCCGCGACCTCGGCGTCGACCTGCCTCCGGCCCGCGGCGCCACGATCCACGAGCCGCCCGTCGTCGTGCTGCGCACCCGCCCCACCCCGCTCGCCGAACCCGGGGTTGCGGCCACCCCTCCCGCCGAGCCCGGCGACATCCCCGGGTTCGGCGCGGTGCCTGACGACAACCCCGGGGTCGACGAGCGGGGCGATGGCCAGGACGATCCGGAGGAGGGCCGATGACCGCGATCCGTCTCGGGCTGTCCGAGCTGCGCCGCCTCGCCGCGGGCACGCTGCCGCGCCTCGCCATCCTGGCGATGGCGCTCATCCCCACGCTCTACGCCGGGCTGTACCTGTTCGCGAACCACGACCCGTACGACAAGCTCGACCAGATCCCGGCCGCGCTCGTGGTGCTCGACGAGGGCACCAAGACCACCGACGCGCAGACGGGGGAGACGACGGAGCGCGACTTCGGCCGCGACGTCGCCGACCAGCTCCTCGACGACGGCGGGTTCGGCTGGGTCGAGACGAGCCAGGTCGACGCCGAGTACGGCGTGCGGTCCGGGCGGTACGACGCCGCGCTCGTCATCGGCCCGACGTTCTCCGCCGACCTCGCGTCCGCGGGCGAGTTCGAGCCCCAGCAGGCGAGCCTCACGCTCATCACCAACGACGCGAACAACTACCTCGCGCGCACGATCGCCGACCAGATCGTCGGCAAGGTGCGCGACTCGATCGCCGAGCAGGTCGGCACGGAGGCTGCGGACACGTTCCTGCGCGGCTTCGCCTCCATCCACACCAACCTCGCCGACGCCGTCGACGGCGCGGACCAGCTCCTCGACGGGTCGACGCAGCTCCGCGACGGCCTCGTCACCGCCGACGACGGTGCGCACACGCTCGCCACCGGCGCGGGCCAGGCCGCCGACGGGGCCGAGCGCCTCGACGCGAGCACCGGGACGCTCGCCGACGCCGTCGGGCAGCTCGACGACGGAGCCGAGTCGCTGGCGTCCGGGCTCGGGACACTCCGCGGCGCGACCTCCTCGCTACCCGACCAGGCGCGACAGCTCGCCGACGGCGCCGCGCAGGTCGCGGACGGGAACGCGCAGGTCGCGCAGTACGGGCAGCAGGCGGCCGACGCGGCGGGCCAGGTGCTCCCGACGCTCGACGCGATCCGCGGCGACGTCGACGCGCAGCTCGACCAGCTCGTCGCCGACGGCGTCATCGACCAGGCGACCGCCGACCAGGTGCGGTCGCAGGTCGCCCCCGTGCTCGACCAGCAGCGCGAGCAGGTCCAGGGCGCCGTCGACCAGGTGACCGCGGCCTCCGGGAAGCTCGACCAGCTCGCCGACGGGTCGCGGCAGGTGTCCGACGGCGCGGCCCGCCTCGCGGCCGCGACGCCTCAGCTGACCTCCGGCATCGCGAGCGCCGCAGACGGCGCGGACCGCCTCGCCGACGGCACCGGGCAGCTCGCCGCCGCGACCCCGCAGCTCGTGGACGGCGTCTCCCGGCTCGCCGACGGCACGCGCCAGGTGTCCGACGGCGCGACCTCGCTCGCCGACGGGACGTCGCAGCTGCGCGACGGGTCGGGCGAGCTCGTCGACGGCGTCACGCAGCTCCGCGACGGGCTCTCCGAGGGTCTCGGCCAGGTGCCGGACCTCGACGAGCAGACGCGCCAGGACACCGCCGAGACCATCGGCAACCCGGTGTCCGTCGAGAACGAGGCGCTGTCCTCCGCCGGCACCTACGGCGGCGGGCTCGCGCCGTTCTTCCTGTCGCTCGCGACCTGGATCGGCGCGTACGTGCTCTTCCTGCTCGTGCGCCCGCTGTCCTCGCGCGCCCTCGCCGCCGGGCGGTCCGGTCTGGCCACCGCCCTGGGCGGCTGGCTCACCCCGGCCGCGATCGGTGTCGTGCAGGTTGCCGCGATGTTCACGGTGACCAAGTTCGCGCTCGACATCGACCCCGTGCACGGCGTGGGGACCGCGTTGTTCCTCGTGCTCGTGTCCGCGACGTTCGTCGCGATCCTCCAGGCGCTCAACGTCTGGCTCGGCGCCGCCGGGCAGTTCCTCGGGCTCGTGCTCATGCTCGTCCAGCTCGTCACCGCGGGCGGCACGTTCCCGTGGCAGACCATCCCGCAGCCGCTGCGCTCGATGCACCAGTTCCTGCCCATGACCTACGCCGTCGAGGGCCTGCGCCAGCTCCTCTACGGGGGCAACATGGCGACGGTGACGCGCGACGTCACGGTGCTCGTCGTCGTCCTGGCCGGAGCCCTCGCCCTGACGACCCTCGCGGCCCGCAGGCAGCGCGTCTGGACCATCAAGAAGCTCCAACCAGAGCTCGTCCTCTGACCGCTCGACTCGCGAGAGGACCGGCCGACCATGCGGTTGCGGCTCGTCCGGAGCAGCTGACGGGCCACAACCGCATGGTCGGCGGGCGACAACGGCATGATCGAGCGCCGATCGGGGGTCAGGGGGCGGACCGTCCGGAGGGTTCGGGGGCGAGGGTGCGACAATCGCGACGTGTCCGCTGAGATCGACGCCACCCCGACCCCCGCCCCGCAGCACGACGGGAACGGTTCGCGGCGGTCCGGCTCCCGTGCGACGACGTCGCCGGAGGCGGAGCGCGCGGCCGCTCTCCGCGAGGCCGAACGCGCGGCCGACGCGGCCCGCACGGCGCTCGCCGAGGCGCTGCGGACGGTCGTGCGCGGCGCGGTCGACTCCTCGACGCGGCGCCGCGCGGAGTACTCGACGGACGCGTCGAACTACCGCGTCGTGCCCGAGGCCGTGGTGTACCCGCAGGACGCGGACGACGTCGTCGCGGCGCTCGACGTGCTGCGCGAGCTCGAGGTGCCGGTGACGGCGCGGGGCGCCGGCACGTCCGTCGCGGGCAACTCGATCGGCCCGGGCGTCGTGCTCGACTTCACGCGGCACGTGAACCGCGTGCTCGACGTCGACCCGGGGGCGCGCACGGCGCGCATCGAGCCGGGCGTCGTCATGTCGGCGCTCCAGCAGGAGGCGGCGCCGCACGGCCTGCGGTTCGGGCCGGACCCGTCCACGCAGAACCGCGCCACGCTCGGCGGCATGATCGGCAACAACGCGTGCGGTCCGCACGCGGTCGCCTACGGCCGCACGGTCGACAACGTCATCGCGCTCGACGTCGTCGACGGTCGCGGCCGCCGCTTCACCGCGGGCAAGGGCGACCCGACGTTCGCCGACGTCCCGGGTCTCGCAGAGCTCGTCCGCGAGAACCTCGCGCTGATCCGCACGGAGTTCGGGCGCTTCGGGCGCCAGGTGTCGGGCTACTCGCTCGAGCACCTGCTGCCGGAGAACGGGTCGGACCTCGCGAAGGCGCTCGTCGGGACCGAGGGCACGCTCGTGACGATCCTCGAGGCGACGGTCCGCCTGGTGCCGGTGCCGTCCAAGCCGACGCTCGTCGTGCTGGGCTACCCGGACATGCCCTCCGCGGCCGACGACGTCCCGACCTTCCTGAACCTCAGCCCCCTCGCGGTCGAGGGCCTCGACGCGCGGCTCGTCGACGTCGTGCGCCGCGCCAAGGGCGCGCAGTCCGTCCCGCCGCTGCCGCCGGGCGCGGGCTGGCTCATGGTCGAGGTCGGGGGCGCGACGCCCGAGGAGGCGATGGCGAACGCGGAGGCGATCGTCGCGGCGTCGGGCAGCGAGGCCACGATGATCCTGCCCGCCGGTCCCGACGCGACCAAGATGTGGCAGATCCGGGCCGACGGCGCGGGGCTCGCCGGGCGCACGCCCGCGGGCGAGCAGGCGTGGCCGGGCTGGGAGGACTCCGCCGTCCCGCCGGAGAAGCTCGGCGACTACCTGCGCGACCTCGACGCGCTCATGGCGCGCTACGGCGTCGACGGCCTGCCGTACGGGCACTTCGGCGACGGCTGCGTGCACCTGCGCATCGACATCCCGCTCGAGGCGTCGGGGTCGGTGCTGCGCACGTTCATGCTCGAGGCGGCCGAGCTCGTCGCGAAGTACGGCGGCTCGCTCTCGGGCGAGCACGGCGACGGGCGCGCGCGCTCCGAGCTGCTCCCGGTCATGTACAGCCCCGAGGCGATCGCGCTCATGGAGCGGTTCAAGGCGCTGTTCGACCCGCAGGACGTCATGAACCCGGGCGTCGTCGTGCGCCCGAGCGCGGTCGACGACGACCTGCGCCGTCCGCACGCGCACCCGCTGCTGTCGACGGTCGGCGCGCCAGGCACACCCGGGACGAGCACGGCCGCGCCGGCGAAGGTCACGAAGATCTCGCGCCGCGCCGGTTACCAGGGCTTCTCGTTCGCGCACGACCACGGCGACATGACCCAGGCCGTGCACCGCTGCGTCGGCGTCGGCAAGTGCCGCGCGGACAACAGCGCCGCGGGCGGGTTCATGTGCCCGTCGTACCAGGCGACCAAGGACGAGAAGGACGTCACGCGCGCCCGCGCCCGCGTGCTCCAGGAGGCCGTGAACGGCACCCTCGTGGGTGGGCTCGCGGCGCCGGAGGTGCGCGACTCGCTCGACCTGTGCCTGTCCTGCAAGGCGTGCTCGAGCGACTGCCCCGCGGGCGTCGACATGGCGCAGTACAAGTCCGAGGTCCTCTACCGTACGTACCGCGGCAAGCTGCGCCCGGTCGACCACTACTCGCTCGGCTGGCTGCCGATCTGGGCGCGGCTCGCGACCGGGATGCCGCGCCTGGCCAACAAGCTGCTCGGCATCCGCCCGCTCGCGAAGACGGTCCTCTGGGCGGGCGGCATGGACACGCGCCGCTCGATGACGACCTTCGCCGAGGTGCCCTTCCGCACCTGGTGGAAGCGCGGCGGCGCGACCCAGGGCGTGCCCGGACTGCACATCGGCCAGCGACCGGGCCACCCCGTGCGCGACGAGCGCCCCAAGGTCGTGCTGTGGACCGACTCGTTCAGCGACAACATGTCGCCCGGCGTGCCCCAGGCCGCGGTCAAGGTGCTCACCGCCGCCGGGTACGACGTCGTCGTGCCCGACGAGCAGGCGTGCTGCGGCCTCACGTGGATCAGCACGGGCCAGCTCGACGGCGCGCGCAAACGCCTGGAGAACCTGCTGTCCGTGCTCGGCCCGTACGCCGTGAACGGCATCCCGATCATGGGGCTCGAGCCGTCGTGCACCGCGGTGCTGCGCTCCGACCTCGTGGACCTGTTCCCCGACGACCCCCGCGCCCAGGCGGTCTCCGCCGCGACGCGCACGCTCGCCGAGCTCCTCACCTCGGTCGACACCGCGCCCGGGCGCGAGTCCGGGTGGCGTGTGCCCGACCTGTCGGACGTGACCGCCGTCGTGCAGCCGCACTGCCACCAGCACTCGGTGATGGGCTTCGCCGCCGACGAGCGGCTGCTGCGCGATGCGGGCGCGACGATCAAGGTCCTCGCCGGCTGCTGCGGGCTCGCGGGCAACTTCGGCATGCAGAAGGGCCACTACGAGACGTCGGTCGCGGTCGCGGAGAACGCGCTGCTGCCCGCGCTGCGCGACGCCGCCCCGGGCGACGTGTACCTCGCGGACGGGTTCTCGTGCCGCACGCAGGCCGACGACCTCGCCGGCGTGCAGGGCAAGGCCCTCGTCGAGCTGCTCGCCGAGCGGCTCTGACCGTCGGCCGTGCCGCCCGACAGCGAGCGGTCGCCGGGTGGGCGGCCGTCAGCCGCGCGCGGGGTGCACGTCCGTGATCGTGTAGCACTCCTCGTCGTCGATCGCGCGCGGCATCGGGTCGAGCGTGAGCGACGTCGGGTACCCGAGAACGTCGTCGAACGCCACGTCGGTGACGTCGTCGTGCCGCTCGTCGACGAGGTCGAGGAACCCGTCGATCGTGCGGCCCCCGCTCTCGACGTAGGACTCGGGGGTCATCTCCAGGTGCGCGAGGCTCGCGGAGACTGCGACCACCTCGCCGCCGGCGACCTCGACGTCGAACTCCCCGACGAGGTTCCGCTCGCCGCACGACGACGTCAGCGTGAACGCGTAGTCGTCGTACCCCGCCGCGGCCCACCGGTCCTGCGCGTCCGACAGCCCGGCGACCGGCCACGACCCGCCCGCGGGCGCGCACGCGGCCGCTCCGGACGAGACGGCGAGCAGCCCGCCCAGGGCGAGCGCCGCCGTCGTCCCGGACGGGCGGGGGCTGCGGCGCGGTGTCGTCTCCATGCCCTGCTCGTGTGCCCACGCGTCCTGGCCTTGCGGTCGCGCGGAACCCGTGCACGTTCGTGCACCGAGGTGCGGTCGCTCGTGCCCGGCGTGAGCATGGCAGGGGAGCGCCACCGCGGGCGGCGCTCCTTTCCTGTCGTCGGCGGTGAGAGGGAGAGGCATGTACTACTCGAGCGGCAACTACGAGGCGTTCGCGCGGCCGCGCAAGCCCGAGCGGACGGACCGGATCGGGTCCGTCCATCTCGTGGGGGCGGGGCTCGCCTCGCTCTCGGCGGCGGGCTTCCTCGTCCGCGACGGCCAGGTCCCCGGCGAGAGGATCACCGTCTACGAGCGGCTCAAGCTCCCCGGTGGTGCGCTCGACGGCATCAAGGAGCCGCGGCGCGGGTTCGTCATCCGCGGCGGGCGCGAGCTCGAGGACCACATGGAGTGCCTGTGGGACCTGTTCCGCTCCGTGCCGTCGATCGAGACCGAGGGGGTCACGGTCCTCGACGAGTTCTACTGGCTCAACAAGGACGACCCGAACTTCTCGCTCCAGCGCGTCACGGAGGACCGCGGCAAGGACGCGCGGTTCGACAACCTGTTCCGCCTCGACGAGAAGGCGCAGAAGGAGATCACCAAGATCTTCCTCGCGCGGCGCGAGGACATGGAGGGGAAGTCGATCGAGGACGTCATGTCGAAGCACTTCCTCGACAGCCAGTTCTGGCTGTACTGGCGCACGATGTTCGCGTTCCAGGAATGGCACAGCGCGCTCGAGTTCAAGCTGTACCTGCACCGGTTCATCCACCACGTCGGCGGCCTGCCCGACCTCTCGGCGCTGAAGTTCACCAAGTACAACCAGTACGAGTCGATGGTGCTGCCGCTCACGCGCTGGCTCATGGACCAGGGCGTCACGTTCCGGTTCCACGTCGAGGTCACCGACGTCGACTTCGAGCTCGCGCCCGACCGCAAGGTCGCGACGCGGCTGCACCTGCTGGACCACGGGACGGGCCACGAGTCCGGCGAGGCCGCCGTCGAGCAGACGATCGACCTCGGCGAGGACGACCTCGTCATCGCGACCATCGGGTCGCTCACGGAGAACTCCGACAACGGCGACCAGCACACCCCGGCTCGCCTGGACACCGGGCCTGCGCCCGCGTGGGACCTGTGGCGGCGCGTCGCCGCGAAGGACCCGGCGTTCGGCCGGCCCGACGTGTTCAGCACCGACATCCCGCGCACCAAGTGGCAGTCCGCGACCGTCACGACCCTCGACCGGCGCATCCCGGAGTACATCGAGCGCATCTGCCGGCGCGACCCGTTCAGCGGCAAGGTCGTCACGGGCGGCATCGTCACCGCGCGCGACTCGGCGTGGCTCATGAGCTGGACGGTGAACCGGCAGCCGCACTTCAAGGCGCAGTCCCCGGACGAGATCGTCGTGTGGGTGTACGGGTTGTTCGTCGAGACGCCGGGCGACTACGTGAAGAAGCCGCTCCAGGACTGCACGGGCGAGGAGATCACGCAGGAGTGGCTCTACCACCTCGGGGTCCCCGAGGCCGACATCCCGACCCTCGCCGCCGAGGCCGCGAGCTGCGTGCCCGTGATGATGCCGTACGTCACGGCGTTCTTCATGCCCCGGCACGCGGGCGACCGGCCACAGGTCGTGCCCGACGGCGCGCGGAACTTCGCGTTCATCGGCCAGTTCGCCGAGACGACGCGGGACACGATCTTCACCACCGAGTACTCCGTGCGCACCGGCATGGAGGCGGCCTACCAGCTCCTCGACCTGGAGCGCGGCGTCCCCGAGGTCTTCAACAGCACCTACGACGTCCGCAAGCTGCTCGCCGCCGTGAGCGCCCTGCGCGACGGCGAGGAGCTCGCGATCCCTGGCCCGCGGATCCTGCGCGACCGGCTCCAGAAGAAGGTCGACGCCACCGAGATCGGCGAGCTGCTCGCCGAGTTCAGCCTCCTGTCCCACGACGAGTAGCAGCACGCACCGCGTCGGCGAGGCGGGCGACGGCCTCGTCGACGCGGGCGTCGGCCAGGTTGCCGTAGCCGAGCACGAGGGTCGTCGACCGCTCGGCGGGGCGGACCTGGTAGCGGCGCAGGTCGACGACGGTGACCTCGCGCCGCGCGGCCTCGCGCACGACGTGCGCGGCGTCGGGGGCGGGGTCGTCGGGCGAGCCCGGCAGGGAGAGCAGCGCGTGCATCCCCGCCGCGATGCCGCTCACCGCCGCGTCGGGCAGCTCGCGCGCGAGGGCGGCGAGCACGGCGTCGCGGCGGCGCCGGTACCGGCCGCGCGCGGCGCGCAGGTGACGGTCGTACCCACCGGAGGCGACGAGCCGCGCGAACGTGAGCTGGTCGACCGTGGAGGGGGCCGCCGTCGTGCGGTGCGCCGGGGAGGCGGCGCGCACCACGGACTCCCGCCAGCGCGGAGGCACGACCATCCACCCCACGCCGAACGCCGGGCTCATCGTCTTGCTCACCGAGCCGAGGAGCACCACGTGATCGGGATCGAGCTGCTGCAGGGCGGCGACGGGCCGACGGTCGTAGCGGAACTCGGCGTCGTAGTCGTCCTCGACGACGAGCCCGTCGACGGCGCGCGCCCACGCGACCACCGCCTCGCGCCGCTCGGGCGCCAGCGCGGACCCGGTGGGGAACTGGTGCGCGGGCGTGAGCAGCGCGGCGCGCGCGCCGGTGCGTCGTGACGCCTCGACGAGGGCGGCGACGTCGGCGCCGGCGTCGTCCACCGGCACGGGGACCGGCGTCAGGCCGGCGCGCCCCGCGACGTCGCGCAGCACGGACCAGCTCGGGTCCTCGACCAGGACGTGCGTGTGGCCCGCCTCGACGAGCGCCGCCGCGACGCGCGCGATGCCGTCGGTCGCGCCACGCGTGAGCACGACGGCGTCGCCCGCCCCGGAGACGACGCGCGCCCGGCGGAGGTGGTCGGCGACGACGGTCCGTGCGTGCGGGTGGCCCGCAGGGGCCGGCTGGCCGAGGTCGTCGTTGGACGACGCCGCGAGGGCCTCGCGCGCGGACCGCAGCCACGCGTCGCGCGGGACGTGCCGGAGGTCGGGCACGCCGGGCGCGAGGTCGAACCGGGCGCGGCCGGGCAGCGGCGGGACCGCGCCCACGCGGGCGTTCACCGGCCGTCCGCCCGACCGCGCGCCTCCGGGACTCGTCGGCCGAGCACCGGCCGCGGCGGAGACGCGGGTCGCGGCGCCGGTCCGCGCCTCGAGGAAGCCCTCGGCGACGAGCTGGCCGTACGCCTCCGTGACGACCCACCGCGAGACCCCGAGCGACTCCGCGAGCTGTCGGCTCGGCGGCAGCGCCGCGCCGACCGGGACCCGGCCGGTGTGCACGGCGTCGCGGACGGCGCGCTCGAGCCGCTCGACCCGTGAGCCGGGCCCCGTCCCCAGGTCGAGCAGCGCCTCCCAGGCGAGCTCCGCCGTCGTACCCGGGCTCGGCGGAGAATTGGTCTGGTCGATGGCCATGGAATCGGACCGTACACCCGTGCCGATCCCTCCGTAGCGTGGAGCACGTCAGCAGGACCACGGATCCACCAAGATCTTCAGGGAGACCCACCATGCGGTACCGCACCATCGGCGACGGGCGCACCTCCTTCGACGTGTCGACCCTCTGCCTCGGCACGATGAACATGGGCACGCTCGTCGACGAGGACACGTCGTTCGCGATCCTCGACCGCTACCTCGAGGCGGGCGGCACGTTCCTCGACACGGCGAACAACTACAGCTTCTGGGCCGGCGGCCACGGCCGTGACAGCGAGGACCTCCTCGGCCGCTGGCTCGCGAGCCGCGGCGTGCGCGACGAGGTCCGCATCGCGACCAAGCTCGGCGCGGCGAAGAAGGACCCCGCCCTGCCGCTGCAGAACGTCGAGCCCACGAACTTCCAGGGGCTGGGCGCCGACGTGATCGGGTACGAGGCGCACGAGAGCCTGCGCCACCTCGGCATCGACCACGTGGACGTGCTCTACGGGCACGTCGACGACCACGAGACCCCGCTCGCCGAGACCGTCGGCGCGTTCGGCAAGCTCCAGGCCGAGGGCGTCGTCGGCATCACCGGCATCTCGAACGTCGCGCTGTGGCGCGTCGTCGAGGCGCGGGAGGAGGCGCTGCGCCAGGGCATCGCGCCCTACGGGCTCGTGCAGCAGAACTTCACCTACGCCTACCCGACGCCGGAGGTCGGCCGGCACAACTGGGCGTCGTACGAGCTGCTCGACTACGCGGCCTCCACGGGCGTCGCCGGGCGCCCGCCGCTCGCCGTCACCGCCTACTCGCCGATCCTCCAGGGCGCGTACGTGCGCCGCGACAAGCCGCTGTGGGACGGGTTCGACCACCCGACCACGCGCGAGCGCATCCGCCTCCTGCACGAGGTCGCGGGCGAGCTCGGCGTGACGCCCAACCAGGTCGTGCTCGCGTGGCTCCTCGGCGGCGAGCACCCGGTGGTCCCGATCATCGGTCCCAGCACGCTCGAGCAGCTCGACGAGCTCCTGGGGGCTGCCGACCTCGAGCTCGACCCGGAGCTGCGCGACCGCCTCGACGCCGCCTGAGCCGGAGTGTCCGCCCGGCCCGACGCCCCGGCAGCGGGGGGCCGGGCCGGGCTGACACCATGGGCCGTGCCCACCACCACCGTCGCGCGCGTCCGGCCGGACGACTGGCGCGACCTCCGGGACGTCCGCCTGCGGGCGCTCGCGGACGCGCCGTCCGCGTTCGGCTCGACGCTCGTGCGCGAGGCCGCCTTCCCCGACGACGTGTGGCGCGAACGCGCCGCGCAGGGCCGCACGCTCCTCGCGCGGTCGGTGCCGGACGATGGCGTCCCGGCCGAGGGCGACCGGTCACCCGGGCGGGTGGTCGGAGTCGCCGCAGTGTTTCCCTCGCACGACGACCCGACCGCGGCCGAGCTCGTCTCCGTGTGGGTCGACCCGGACGCGCGGGGCACCGGCGTCGCGGCAGCGCTCCTGCGGTCCGCCGAGGCGCTCGCGGCCGAGCTCGGGGCGCGGGCGCTCGCGCTGCGGGTCACTGCGACGAACGCCCGCGCGCGCCGGCTGTACGAGGGTGCGGGCTTTGCACCGACCGGCGAGACCAAGCCCCTCCCGAGCGACCCGCGCCTCCTCGAGGTCCGGATGGCGCGGCGCGTCGGCGGGTAAGGTGCGGGGACCTGCCGCAAGACCGTGCCGAGGGGGCCACGTGGAGTTCCAGGACGTCGTCCGGCAACGACGTATGGTGCGCCGGTTCACCTCCGAGCCGGTCGCGGCGGACGCGGTCGACCGCCTCGTGCGCAACGCGGTCCGCGCGCCGAGCGCGGGGTTCGCGCAGGGGTGGTCGTTCCTCGTGCTCACCGAGCCCGACGACGTCGCGCGCTTCTGGTCCGCGAGCTCGCCCGAGCAGCCCGAGCGGAGCATGAGCGCGTGGCTCGCCGGGATGCGCACGGCGCCCGTGCTGGTCGTGGTCCTCACGTCGAAGGACGTCTACCTCGACCGGTACGCCGAGGACGACAAGGGCTGGGCCGACCGCGACGAGAACCGCTGGGCCGTGCCGTACTGGCACGTCGACGCCGGGATGGCGGCGCTGCTCATGCTCCAGACCGCCGTCGACGAGGGGCTCGGCGCGTGCTTCTTCGGCGTCGCGCCGGGCGAGGTCGCGCGGCTGCGCGCGGCGTTCGGCATCCCCGACGCGTACGCCCCGACCGGGGTCGTCGCCGTCGGGCACCCCGCGGAGAGGGCGACCACGGGCTCGCCGCGGCGTCGCCCGCGCAAGCCGCTCGACGACGTCGTGCACCGCGGCCGCTGGGGAGACCGGTCGTGACACGCCTGGCCGCCCGCGCGGCGGCGCTCGCGACGGCGGCCGTGCTCGCCGTCCTCGCGACGGCTGCCTGCACCGGGGGGTCGTCGCCCGACCCGACCGGCGACCCGGCGACGTCGGGCACCGCGGACGCCCCCGGCCCGGACGCGACCGCGTCGCCGCTCGTCGCGCGCACCGGGTGGCAGGTGGTCGGGGCGAGCGGCGCGTGCGTCCTGTCGTGGCGCGGCGCGAGCGATCCCGCGCCGCCGGAGCAGGGTGCCCGGGACGCGTCCGCCGCGTTGCTCAGCGAGACCGTCGCAGCGGACGGGGGCGACCCGGTGGCCCCGCGCGACGTGCTGCTCCCGCTCACGTCCGACGGCGTGACCCTCCAGGGCGTGAACGCGGTCGCGCAGGACTGGGCCGTCGGCACCCCGCGCGGCGAGGTCCAGGTCCGTGGAGCGGCGCGCGTCGTGAGCACGCCGACGTTCGACGGCGGTGCGTCGACCCAGTCCGTCGCGCTCGCGCTCGACTGCGCCGGGCCGCTCGACGAGGGCAGCTGGCAGCGGCTGCTCTCCGACGTGCGGGTCGGCCTCGTCGCACCCCTGGAGGAGCCCGGCGCCTGGCCCTCCTAGCCGGTGCGTGGCCCGGCGCGCGACGGCGAGGCGCGCCCGTCAGGCGTCGCGGTCGCGCAGCGCCGGGACGTGCAGCCCGACGGCGGCGCGCGCGTCCGCGGGCAGCTCCCCCCAGTCCTCCACGGTGTCGAGGTCGATCGCCGTCCCCGGCCGCTGCACGACGACGGCCCGCAGCCCGAGGCGCTCGGCCTCCGCGACGTGCGCCGCACGGCTGTCCGGCCCGAACCGGAACCGGAACCCCTCGACGACGGGACCGCCGCCCGGCCGAGCACGAGGGTCCTGTCGTTCCGAGCCGCTGTCCCGCAGCACGGTCGTGGTCGACGGCGCGGAAGCCGGGGGTTCGAGGGCGAGGAGGTTCGTGCCCTCGCCCCGGCGGTCCGTCGCGACGACGACCGGGGCGTCCTCGGCGAGCAGCGCCGCCACGTCCGCGGGCGTGAGCGCGGGAAGGTCGGCGTGCGCCACGAGGAGCCGCACGGGGCCCCGGGCCGCCGCGTCCTCCGACGCGATCTCTCGGCCCCGCTCGACCGCCGCGTCCAGGCCCGGCCGGTCCGCGGGCTGGAGCACGATGCGCAGCCGGTCCGCGTCGGCGGTCAGCAGGGGGAGGCCGTCGGACCCGGCGTGCGCCGCGTCGCCGGACTCGTCCACCACGACGTCCCGCAGCGCCCGCCACGTGAACCGCGGGTCCGACGTCACCACGACCACGCGCTCCACGCCGTCGCTCGCGAGCAGCGTCCCCACGACGTGCCGCGCGAGCACGGCGATCAGCCTGCTGCGCGACGCGGGGTCGAGGACGTGCGCGAGCCGCGACTTTCCCGACGACCCGTCGCGCAACGGCACGACGGCGACCACGCGCGCCGGGCGGCCCGCCGCGCCCGGGCGAGCGCCGCCGTCGGGCAGCACGAGGTCACCCACGAGCGACCCCCGCCGACGCGAGGAGCGTGCGCGCGAGGCGCTCGCGGCCCGCGGCGCCGCCCATGACGGTGTCCGTGACGACGACGTCCATCCCCAGCGCCCGCACGTCGTCGGCGAGGCGGGCGTCGTGGTCGTCGATCACCATGACGTCGACGAGCCCGACGTACAGGCGCGCGACGCCGAGCGCGGAGACCTCGTGCCCGAGGGTCGTGAGGATCTGCGCCGCAGGCCCCTTGATCGCGCGACCGCCGACGATCGGGCTCACCGCGACGCGCCGTGCCGTCGTCCCCGCGAGCGCGTCCCGCACGCCCGCGACGCCCAGCACCGGCTCCACCGAGAGGAACGGGTTCGACGGCGCGACCACCACCACGTCGGCGCCGGTCACCGCGTCGAGCACGCCGGGCGCCGGGCGGGCCGCCTCGATGCCGTCGTAGACGAGGCCCAGCACGTCGTCCGCGTGCCGTCGCCCCACGAAGTACTCCTGGAACCCGAGGCGGCCCGCGGGTGTGTCGACGAGGGTCGCGACGCGGTCGTCGCTCACGGGCAGCACGCGCGCCCGGACGCCCAGCGCGGTCGTGAGCTCCGCGGTCACGGCGGTCAGGGACGACCCCGCGCGCAGCCGGGCCGTCCGCACGACGTGCGTCGCGAGGTCGCGGTCGCCGAGCGTGAACCACGTGTCCTCGCCGAGCCGGCCCATCGCCTCCAGCGCCGCGTACGTCTCGTCGACCACGCCCCAGCCGCGCTCCTCGTCCGCGAGCCCGGCGAGCGTGTACGTCACCGTGTCGAGGTCGGGCGAGATCCACAGCCCGTGCAGCTCGACGTCGTCCGCGACGTTGACGACGACCGTGAGGTCGGCCCCGGCGAGATCCAGGCCGTGCGCGAGGCGGGCCCCGCCGACCCCGCCCGCGAGCACGGTCACGCGGTCGGTGCGGTGTTCTGCTGTCACGACGACGAGCCTACGTCGGGGCGCGGGAGTCCCGGCGGCCCTCGCCCGGACCCGCGGGCCCGGCCAGGTCCCGCCGCGGTTCGTGCGCCGGACCCGTGCCACGATGGGCCCATGGCCGTCTTCGCCTTCTCCGTCGCCCCGCTCGGTGCCGGCGAGTCCGTCGCGGACTCCGTCGCCGAGGCCGTCCGCATCGTCCGCGAGTCGGGCCTGCCCAACCGCACCACCGCGATGTTCACCGAGATCGAGGGCGACTGGGACAGCGTCATGCCCGTGATCCAGCGCGCCACCGAGGCCGTCGGCGCGGGCGGGCACCGGGTCTCGCTCGTCATCAAGGCCGACATCCGCCCCGGACGCACGGGGGAGCTCACGGGAAAGGTCGAGCGGGTCGAGGAGCGCCTCGCGGCCGAGTCGGAGGAGACCGGGCACGCCTGACCTGCGGGGGCGCGCGAGGGCGGTTCGACCGGTTCGAGGGACTTGACCGGCGACGTAGGCTATGGCGCAAACGCCCCCGCCCAGGTCGCGTTCCGCTGCAGCAGGAGATCCCCCGATGCCCCTCTTCGAGGTGGACGCCGAGCGTCCCGTACTGGTCCAGCCGCCCCAGCCGGCAGGAGCGTTCGGGACGGACGCGCAGCGCGTCGTGGACGGCAACATCGAGGGGCTGCTGGGCGAGCAGATCTTCCCCGTCGCACAGGGCACGTCCGACGACGAGCCCCACCTCCTCGCCCTCGACGCCGCCGGTCTCCCCGTCGTCATCGAGGTCACGGCGGAGCTGACGGAGGAGGCCCTCACCGCGGCGCTCAACCACGCCGGCCGGGCCGGGCGCCTCACGCGCGCCGAGCTCGCCGCCCGCTACACCGGCGGCGCGTCGCGGTTCCAGCAGGACGTCGCCGCGTTCTACGACAACGTCCCCCTCACGCGCTCGCAGGCGACCGCCCGCGCGACCGGCGCCCGCCTCATCGTCATCTGCTCGAGCGCCGCTCCCGGCATCCAGGACGCGCTCGACTTCCTGCGCCAGCCCGGCTCGCCGGTCGCGGTCCTGCGCCTCGGCGTCGTGCAGGGCGCCGACGGCCGGCGCTTCGTCGACGTGTCGCCCCTCGCGATGACGCGCGACAACCCCGCACCGCCTGCGGCACCCGAGCCGCGCCGGGGCCGCGCCGTCGCCCCCGGATCCGACTTCGCGGACGGCGTCGCCGTGGGCCGAGCCCTGACCGGCAAGTTTCCCGTGGTGACGCGGCAGGCCGCGCAGTCCCGGGCCGAGCGCCGTCGTGCCGCCGAGCTCGAGCCGCGTGCCGGCTCCGCGATCGCGCCGACCCCGGTGGACGAGACCGGCCCTCTCGCCGCGCTGGCCCCGCCCGTCGTGCCGTCGGAGCCGTCGCGTGCGGAGCCTCCCGTCCTGGACTTCGTGCCCCTCGACGACCCCCTCACCGCCCGGACCGTGCCCGAGCCCGCGTCCGCGGGCTGGGCCGACCGTCGGCCCGTCGAGGCCGGCGACGAGCCGTCGACCCCGCGCACGTCGATCCTCACGCGCGAGTCGATCCGCACCCGTGAGTCGATCCGGACGCGCGAGTCGTACCTCACGCACGAGTACGGCGAGCAGCGCAGCCCGTCGCGCGAGCAGCCGTACGACCCGCTGTCGTACCACCCGCCGGTCGACCTCGACCCGGCACCCACGCGCGCGTCCGCGAGCCGCGACGTCGTCCCCGTGCCGCCCCCGCCCCCCGCGGACGTGCCGCTCGGTCCCGACGACGACCCCGACCTCGTCGCGCTCGCGCGCGCGTTCGGCAGGCCCCGCGAGCTCGTGTGGTCCCGACCGCGCCGCGGCCAGCGCTTCGAGGCGATCCTCCAGCCCGACGGCTTCATCGAGCTGGCCGACGGCGCCCGGTTCCGCCACCCGGACCTCGCCGCCGTCGCCGTGTCGGGTACCCACACCGCCGACGGCTGGAGCGTCTGGCGCCTCGGCGCCGAGGACGGCCCCACCCTCACCGACGCCTTCCGCGAGCACCACGCCTGAACCGTCGACGGAGCCCGGCGATGCGGCCGACGAACCCGTCCGCACGACACCGCAGCACGACGCCGTCCGGGGGCGAGGCGTGATCGGATTCCTGCACACTGCCGACGTGCACGTCGCGACGTTCGGTGGGCTCGTCGACGAGGTCGCGCCGGGGGAGGGGCACGTGCACCGCGTCGACGCGTCGCTCCTGGACGACGCGCGGGCGGGCGCGCCGACGGGTGAGCGGGTCCGGGCGCATGTCGAGGCGCTCGTCGCGGCCGGGTCGTCGGTGGTGGTGTGCACGTGCTCGACGCTCGGTCCGGTCGCGGAGGAGGTCGGCGGGCCCGGGGTGCCCGTGGTGCGGGTGGACCGGCCGCTCGCGGAGGCGGCGGTGCGTGACGGAGGCCGGGTCGCCGTCGTCGTCGCGCTCGTCTCGACGCTCGGCCCGACGACGAGCCTCCTCGCCGACGCCGCGCGCCGGGCGGGGACGCGCGTCGAGCTCGAGCCGGTGGTCTGCACCGACGCGTGGGCGCCCTTCGAGGCCGGGAACCTGGACGCGTACCACCAGGGTGTTGCGGACGCGGTGCGGGAG
Organism: Cellulosimicrobium sp. NPDC057862; assembly: GCF_042797035.1. NCBI lineage: Bacteria > Bacillati > Actinomycetota > Actinomycetes > Micrococcales > Promicromonosporaceae > Cellulosimicrobium > Cellulosimicrobium sp. NPDC057862. The sequence goes on along the minus strand of NZ_JBHVMH010000026.1, from coordinate 3,721 downwards.
GTCGTCGCGCGGTGGGTGCCGGACGTCGTCGTGCTCGCGCAGGCGAGCATGGCGCCGGCGGCCGCGCTCCTGGGGGACCTCCACGTCCCCGTGCTGACGAGCCCGGGCAGCGCGGTGGCCCGGGCCGTGGAGCTGGCCCGGGCCTGACGCGAGGGTCGCGCTCAGTCCGTGGTGCGGACCATGGTGCGGATCCCGACGGCGAGGCCGACGGCGGCCGTCACGGCGGCCGCGACCCACCCCCACGCGACGGCTGAGGCGGTGAGGTCGCCGGCGAACAGCGCGCGCTCGGCGTCGACGACGTAGCGCAGCGGGTTGACGTCGGACGCGACCTGCATCCAGCGCGGCCCGGTCTCGAGCGGCAGCAGCATGCCGGACAGGATCATGAGCGGGAAGATCAGCGTCTGCTGCACGACCCAGAACATCCAGTCCTGCTTGCGCACGGCGAGCGCAAGCGCGTAGCTGAGGGACCCGATGCCGACGCCGAACACGGCGAGGAGCGCGAGCCCGACGACGGCGCCGGCGGGGTGCAGCTCGAACCCGAACGGGAGCATGACGAGCACCACCACGACCGACTGCGCGACGATCGGGACCATCTCCTTGAGCGCGCGGCCCACGAGGAGCGAGGCCCGTGACAGCGGAGCGACGAGCATCCGCTCGTGCGCGCCGGTCTGGAGCTCGACGAGCAGGTTCGCCCCGGTCGTGGTGGTCCCGAAGAGGGTCGTCATCACGAGGATCGAGGGGACGAACCACTGCCAGACGTTGCCGCCCAGGACCTCCTGGCCGGTCGTCGTGCCGCCGAGCGACCCGACGAGCAGGGGGCCGAACAGCGCGAGGAAGACGATCGGCTGGACCAGCCCGAACAGCACGGAGAAGGGGTCGTGCACGACGGGACGCAGCTCGCGGACGAGCACGATCCCGGTGTCGCGCGTGAAGGCGGCGAGCCCGCGGCGTGCGCGAGGGTGGGCGGGGGCCGGGTGCGGGGCGACGGCGGTGGGGGCGGTGTCGACGGTGCTCATGCTGCGGTCCTCTCGGTGGGGCGGGTGCCCTCGGCGGGGGTGTCGTTCGTGGTCGCGGCGCCGGCCTCGCGCAGGCTGCGCCCGGTGAGCGCGAGGAAGACGTCGTCGAGCGTGGGGCGGTGCACCTGCGCGGTCTCGACGGCGATGCCGTCCGCGTCCGCGGCGCGCAGCAGGCGGGGGAGGTAGGCGTCGCCGCGCTCGGCGCGCACCTCGAGCGTGGGTGCGGCGTCGTGCCCGACGGCGGGTGCGCCGTCGGGCGTGCGGGTCGCCTCGCGGAAGCCCTCGACGCGGCGGGCGACCTCGGTGAGCCGCGCGGCGTCCGCGTGCCCGCGGGCGGGAGCCAGCGTGACGACGACGCGGTCCCCGGCGAGGTCGGCCTTGAGGTTCTCCGCGGTGTCGTCGGCGATGACCTGGCCGTGGTCGACGACGACGACGCGCTCGGCCATGGTGTCGGCCTCGTCGAGGTAGTGCGTCGTGAGGACGATCGTCATGGGCTCGCCCGTGGCCGCGAGCGAGTCCTCGCGCATGCTCAGGACGTGGTCCCACAGGTTCGCCCGGTTGTGCGGGTCGAGCCCGGTCGACGGCTCGTCGAGGAACAGCAGCGACGGCGCGTGCACCAGGCCCATCGCGACGTCGAGCCGGCGACGCTGCCCGCCGGAGAGGTCGGACACCTTGCGCGTGCGGTACGACGCGAGCTCGAGGGAGTCGAGCAGCTCGTCGGCCCGGCGTCGAGCGGTCCGTCGGTCGAGGCCGTAGATGCGGCCCTGGCTCGCGAGCTCGTCGACGGCGCGCTGCGCGTGGCCCGCGCCGTTGCCCTGCCCGACGTAGCCGATGCGGTGCCGGACGGCGTCGGGCTCGGCGACGACGTCGTGCCCGGCGACCGTGGCCGTGCCCGACGTGGGACGGATGAGCGTGGTGAGCATGCGGAGCGTGGTCGTCTTGCCGGCGCCGTTGGGGCCGAGGACGGCGACGAGCTCGCCGGGTGCGACGTCGAGGTCGATGCCGCGCACGGCGTGCACCGTGGCGCTCGCGTCGCGCCCGACGGCGAAGTCCTTGGTCAGTGCTCTGGTGCGGATCACGATGGCTCCTCCTGGGTGTGCTTCGTGCGACGAGACCGACGTTGCCAGGGGTAGAGGACAGATTCGGTCCTCTACTCCGTGCCACCCTGAGGGCATGCTCGAGACCTCAGGACGACTGCTCCGACTGCTCTCGCTGCTCCAGGCGCGCCGGGACTGGCCGGGGTCGGCGTTGGCCGAGCGGCTCGACGTGAGCCCGCGCACCGTGCGGCGCGACGTCGACCGGCTGCGCGAGCTCGGCTACCCGGTGCGCGCGACGAAGGGGCCCGACGGCGGGTACCGGCTCGACGCCGGAGCGGACGTCCCGCCCCTCCTGTTCGACGACGAGCAGGCGGTCGCCGTCGCGATCGCGCTGCGCACGGGGGTGCTCCCGGGAGTGGAGGACGCCGCGGCACGCGCGCTCGCGACGATCCGCCAGGTCATGCCTGCGCGGCTGCGCACGCGCATCGACGCGCTGGAGGTGACAGCCGTGCCGGGCCGGAGGGAGCGAGCCCTCCCCGCGGTGCGGGCCGACGTGCTCGTGGCCGTCGGCTCGGCGGCCGCCGAGCGCCGCGTGCTGCGGTTCGACTACGACGGCGGGACCGGCGAGGTGCTCCGTGCGCCGGGCCAGGAGCCGGGAGAGGGGTTCCGTGCGCCGCGCCGCGCGGAGCCGCACCACGTCGTCACGTGGGGTGGGCGGTGGTACCTCGTCGCGTGGGACCTCGACCGGGACGACTGGCGGACGTTCCGGATCGACCGGATGGCGCCGCGCGAGGGTGTCGGGGCACGGTTCGAGCGTCGGGAGCTGCCCGCCCCGGACGTGGCGACGTTCGTCGCCGAGAGGTTCACGCAGCCCGAGATGCCCGTGCGAGGGACGGTCGAGCTCGAGCTGGACGCCGCTGTCGTAGCGGCGTGGGCAGGAACGGGTGCCCTCGTGGAGGCCGTGGGAGTGGGGCGGTGCCGGCTGACCGCCGGTTCCTGGTCGTGGGGCGGGCTCGCCGCGTGGTTCGGCATCTTCGACGCACCGTTCACCGTGGTGGGACCCGACGATCTGCGGACGGCGGTGGCCCGTCTCGCGGCGCGGGCGACGGTGGCAGCCGCACCCGCTGCGGGAGGCGGACTGCCGCAGCGCGGAGTGCCGGGCGAGGCGATGCGGGCACGGGGGCAGGAAGCCGTGGAGGGGAGTGGTCCGGGTCACGACGGCGCGAGTTGACCTCCTGCCTCCGAACCCCGTAATGTTCTCGAGGTCGCCCGGCAGGGAGGAACAGACACCACGGCACAGCTCCTCGGAGCAGATGCGAAGTGGCTGGTCCCCCGGGTGCAACTCCCACCAGATTCTCGGAGCACAGTGCTGCGCCGTGCGTCAGGTGAGGGTGTCTGGATCAGGTACATTTCTGAACGGAAATCCGGTTGACACCGGTCCGGGACGAACGGCCGGGTCTGGTAGGATTCAGAACGAAGGAAGCGCCCCGCGCAAGGGCCTCGGGAACGAGGTCGGAGGCGGTGTGTGTCGGTTGTTTGAGAACTCAACAGTGTGCTTGTTAGTCAATGCCAATTTTTGTCCCTGTGGCATGGCTGATCGTCTCGCCCGTCGGGTGGGGTGGTTGGTTGTGTCTGGGATTCCTTTGGTTGATTTCGGAAGATGATGTC
>NZ_JBHVMH010000025.1:0-40806 GCF_042797035.1 Cellulosimicrobium sp. NPDC057862 | reverse complement strand
GCTCGGGTGGTCTGGGGGGCTCTTATTTGTTTAACCCCCCCCCCCCGGGGCCGCCCCCCCGGGGGGGGGGGGGGGGGGCCGCGACCCGGGGTTCGTCGTCGGGCTGCGGAACGCTCCGCGCTACTCCGCGGGCTGGGCGGTCGCGTCGGCGCCGCCCTGCTGCTCGACGGGGCGACCACCGCGCGTGCGGCGACGGCTCCGGGACCGACGACGGCGCTCGCCGCCCTCGGACGGCGCGCTCCCGGACGGCGCGCCCGCGGTGGCGTCGGCCTGCTCGCCCTCGGCACGACCGCCGGAGGGGTCGCCCTCCGCGCGACGCCCGCCGGAGCGGCCCTGGCCGCCGGACCGGCCGCGCTCGCCCTCGGAGCGGCGGTGCCCACCGTCGGACCGACCGTCGGACCGGCCACCCTGGCGACCGCGCGAACCGCCGGCCGGCGTGTGCCGCTTGCCGGTCTCGCCGAGGTCCTCGATCTCCTCCGCGTCGAGCCCGGCGAGGGTGCGCCGGTCCTTCGGGAGACGACCCTTGGTGCCCTCGGGGATGTGCAGGTCCGTGTACAGGTGCGGCGAGCTCGAGTACGTCTCGACCGGCTCGGGGATGCCGAGGCCGAGCGCCTTGTCGATCAGCGACCAGCGGGGGATGTCGTCCCAGTCGACGAACGTGACTGCGGTGCCCTTGTTGCCCGCGCGGCCGGTGCGGCCCGTGCGGTGCAGGTACGTCTTCTCGTCCTCGGGGCACTGGTAGTTCACGACGTGCGTGACGTCCTCGACGTCGATGCCGCGGGCCGCGACGTCCGTCGCGACGAGCACGTCGATCTTGCCGTTGCGGAACGCGCGCAGCGCCTGCTCGCGCGCGCCCTGACCCAGGTCGCCGTGGATCGAGCCGGCCGCGAAGCCGCGGTCGACGAGCTCGTCGGCGACCTTCGCCGCGGTGCGCTTGGTCCGCGCGAACACGATCGTGCGGCCGCGGCCGTCGGCCTGGAGGATGCGCGCGAGCATCTCGACCTTGTCCAGCGCGTGCGCGCGGTAGACGACCTGCTCGATGTTCTTGACCGTCTGGCCACCGTCGTCGGGGTCGTTCGCGCGGATGTGCGTCGGCTGCTTCATGTAGCGGCGCGCCATCGAGACGACGGCGCCCGGCATGGTCGCCGAGAACAGCATGGTGTGGCGCTGCGCGGGCGTGCGGGCCAGGATCTTCTCGACGTCGGGCAGGAAGCCCAGGTCGAGCATCTCGTCCGCCTCGTCGAGGACCACGATCGCGGCCCGCGTGAGGTTGAGGTGGCCCTGGTTCATGAGGTCGATCATGCGGCCCGGGGTGCCGACCACGACCTCGACGCCGCGCGTCAGGGCCTCGACCTGCGGCTCGTACGCGCGGCCGCCGTAGAGCTGCACGATGCGCACGGAGCGACGCTTCGAGGCGGTGCCGAGGTCGTTCGCGACCTGGACCGCGAGCTCGCGCGTCGGGACGACGACGAGGGCCTGGGGCTTGCCGGGGGAGGGGAGCTCGTCGAACCCGGGCTCGCCCGGGGCGACCACGCGGTGCAGCAGCGGCACGCCGAAGCCGAACGTCTTGCCGGTACCGGTCTTGGCCTGGCCGATGATGTCGTGCCCCGACATCGCGACGGGCAGCGTCATCGCCTGGATGGGGAAGGGCTGGACGATCCCCGCGTCGGAGAGCGCGTCGACGATCTCCTGGCGCACGCCGAAGTCGGCGAAGGTGGTGTTGTCCGCGTGGACGCTCGCGGCGACGGTGGTCGCGTCCGCGCTCACGTCAGGAGTCGCGTCGGTGCTGGTCGCGTCTGTGGTGGTCACTGGTGCCTCTGTCTCGTTCGGGCACGCGCGACCGTCCGCGGGCCCGTCGTGGGCCCGGCACCGGGAGGGGGTCCCGGTCGCGGTCGTACGCGCCTCGTGGCCGGCAGCCGATCGTGAATGTCGTGGCCCGGTCCGCGCTGCGGACCGTGCCGTGCCGTCGTCGTTCGCGTGACGAGCGTGAGGTCTGGACGACCGGGCAACCGATGTACGCCCGCCATGATATCGGAGAACTATCCTGGCCCGATGAGCGACGCCGAGCACGCGAGCCCCACGACCCTGTCCACGGCGGACCACGCCGACGCGGTGGAGCTGCTCGGGCTCGTCGCGTACACCGAGCTCGCGAGCTTCGGGCGCCTCGCGGGCGACGCCGCGCACGCGCCGACTCTGCGTCAGCGGCAGGCGCTCTCGCGGCTCGCCGCGGCCATGCTCGACCGGCAGGAGCGTGTCCTCGTCCGCGTGGACGAGCTCGGCGGGGACCCTGCCGACTGCATGACCGCCTTCGACGGCCTGTTCGACGACTTCGACGCCCGTACCCGCCCCAGCACGTGGTGGGAGGGGATCCTCAAGGGGTACGTGGGCCAGGGCGTCGCCGACGACTTCTGCCTGCTCGCCGCGCAGGGCCTCGACGAGCGGTCGCGCGACGTCGTCGTGGAGGCGCTCACGCAGGACACGCCGTCGCAGCGCTACGCGCCGGTCATCGCGGACGCCGCCGCCGCGGACCCCGTGCTCGCGTCCCGGCTCGCGCTGTGGGGCCGACGCCTCGTCGGCGAGGCGCTGGGCGTCGTCGGCGTCGTCCTCGCCCAGCGGCCCGCGCTCGCGCGCCTCGTCGCCGCGGGGATCGACGCGACGGCCGAGGCCGCGTCCAACGGTCCGGCGCTCGCGACCCAGTCGTGGGTCTTCTCGCGCCTCACGGCGGAGCACTCCCGGCGCATGGACCGCCTGGGCCTGGCGGCATGACGAAGCCGCCGCCGCGCCCGGGCGCGACGGCGGCAGGTGACCGTCAGGTCGTGGCGGTCAGAGAGAGCCGAAACCGACCTTGCGCTGCTCCTCGGTGCCGATCTCGACGTAGCCGAGCGACGCCGTCGGGATGATCACTCGGCGACCGCGCGAGTCGGTCAGCTCGAGGGCGGGGGCGCCGCCGAGCGCGTCGGCGACCGCGGTCGCCACGGCCTCGGCGGACAGGTCCGTGTCGACGACGAGCTCACGGGCCAGGTTCTGCACACCGATCGTGACTTCCACTCACATCTCCTCACAGCGGCTGCGCCAGGCGCAGCGACGACGGGCCTCGGTCCGCCGGTGGGCGTCCCACCGGCGACAACGCGTTCGATAGTAGTCAGATTCCCGCGGTCGAGCCGTCGAGCGAGGCGTCCGGGCCGGGGGCGACGTCGGCGGTCGGCACCCCCGCGGCGTCCGGGGCCACGGCCCGAGGACGGCGCAGCATCCCGTGCACGCCGCGCCAGACGAGGCGCGGGACGAGCCGGGTGACGTCGTCGGCCGACGCGGTCCCGTCCGGACGGACGGCCTCGGTCGCCGCCGCCCGACCCACGGCCGTGCACGTCCGCGACACGACGAGCGCCTCGTCGGCGTCGAGGTCGGTGATCCGGACGAGCACGTCGGCGAACGCCCCCGCGATGCGGGCGTCGGGCGCGAGGACGCGCGCCCGCACCACCGGGTCGCGCATGACGTCGGACTCGAAGAGCAGCGCCGCGGACCTGCCGGCCGTGCGCGCGTAGGCGACGTAGGCCCGGACGATACCCTCGATGACGGCGAGCCCGTCGACCGCGAGGGCGTCGAGGTCGCCCGCGGAGATCCCGGGCGCCGGCTCGCGGAACGGGTCGAGCGTGACGTGGACGGCGCGGACGAGGCGGTCGCCCTGGTCGTCGATGAGCGCGAGGTAGAGGTCGAGCTTCGAGGGGAAGTGCCGGTAGAGCACGGGCTTGCCGACCCCGGCGCGGTCCGCGATGTCGTCCATCGAGATGTGGTGGTAGCCGTGGGAGGCGAAGAGCTCCTCGGCGATCGTCAGGAGCTGCGTCCGCCGCTCGTCCCGGGGCATCCGGGTGCGCGCGACGACGGGCGGCCCGGCCGTGCCGCGCGTGCGTCCCTCGCTGGCTCCGGTCATGGGGGGAGGATACGGAAACGGCGGCCGGTGTCGACCGGGCGTCGCGAGGAGTGGGACGATGGGCGGGTGCCCGACAGACATACCCCCCCGAACCGACCGTCGACAGCTCGCGTGAAGCGCTCCCGGGGCGTGCGGCACGGCGCCGCGGTCGCGGCCTGCCTCGTGGTCGGGTTCGGCGGCGGCGCCGCCACGGCAGAGGTGTGGGACGTCCCGCGCGCGACCGCGCCCGTCTCGGCGGACCGCGAGGACCCGCCCGCTCCGGCGCGCGACGAGGCCGACGCGGTCAGCCGGTCCGGCGCGGAGCGCGCGGGCGACGTCGTGCAGGGGCCGGAGCTCCACGAGCGCGTCGCCCCGCGTCCGGACGTGGTCGTCCCGCTCGCTCCCGCGGACCCGCCTCCGGCGGCCGCCACCGAGGAGCCGGTGCCGGAACCCACGCCGACGACGCCCGCCGCGCCGGTCGCCGAGCCCGGCTCGGGTCTCCTGGGCGACGTCGTCGTCGAGCCCGACCTGGGGGGCACGCTCGACGTCGTCCCGGGCGAGGCCCCGGCGCCCGGCGCGGGCACCGTGCGGTCCGTGCGGGTCGAATTCGAGCGGGGCCTGCCCCTGGACGGCGAGGTCCTCGCGACGGCGGTGCTCGCCACGCTCAACGACCCGCGCGGGTGGTCGGGCCCCGACGGCGTGACGTTCTCCCGGACGGCGGCCGACGACGCGTCGATCCGCGTCGTGCTCGCGAGCCCCGCGACGACCGACCGGATGTGCGCGCCGCTCGCGACGGAGGGGAAGTACTCGTGCGGCAACTCCGTGACCGGGGTCGCGGTGCTCAACTTCGAGCGCTGGGTGCTCGGCGCCCCCGACTTCGGTGACGACGTCGCGACGTACCGCCAGTACCTGGTGAACCACGAGGTGGGTCACGTGCTCGGGCACGGCCACGAGGACTGCCCGGCCCCGGGCGCTGTCGCGCCGGTGATGGTGCAGCAGTCGATCTCGGCGCAGGGGTGCCTGACCAACGGGTGGCCCGTGCCGTAGCGGCGGCCTCGCCGCGCCGTCGGCGATGCCCGCGGTGTGGGTGGCACGTGATGGGATCGGGTCCGTGCCCCGGACGACCGCCCCTCGCCTCGTCGCGCGGCCTCGCGACCACGAGGCCGACGTCACGCTCGACGACTCCCAGCGGGCGGCGCTCGCCGCGGCCGCGGGCCCGGGGGCCACGCTCGTCGTCGGGGCGCCCGGCACCGGGAAGACGCTCGTCGCGCAGGAGGTCGTGCTCGCGGCGCTCGCCGCCGGCCTCGCCCCCGAGCGCGTCCTGCTCCTCGCCTCGTCGCGCCGCGCGGCGGCGGCGCTCCGCGACCGCCTGTCGGCCCGCGCGCGGCGCACCGTCGGGGCACCGATGGTGCGCACCGCGGCGTCGGCGGCCTTCGCCGTGCTGCGAGAGCGTGCGGCCGCGCTGGGGGAGCCCGTCCCGACGCTCATCTCCGGACCGGAGCAGGACCTCGTGCTCTCCGAGCTGCTGGAGGGCCACCTCGAGGGCGACCTCGCGCACCTGGGCTCGCCGCTGGTCCTGCCGCCCGGCCTGCCGGAGGAGGCGCTCGGGCTCCGGGGCCTGCGCCAGGAGCTCCGCGACCTCCTCATGCGTGCCGCCGAGCGCGGCCTGACGCCCGCGGACCTCGCCGCGCTGGGCGACCGCTACGAGCGACCCGAGTGGTCGCTGGGCGCCCAGCTCTTCGCGGAGTACCTCGACGTGACCGCGCTGCGCTCGGGGACGCCGGACGCGGGCGCCCGGTTCGACCCGGCGATCGTGGTCGACGAGGCGGCCGAGGCCCTCCTCGCGTGGGACGACGAGGTGCCTGACGCCGCCCGGCCGCGCTGGGACCTCGTCGTCGTCGACGACTACCAGGAGGCCACGGTCGCGACGGCGCGCCTCCTGCACGTGCTGCACGACGACGGCGCGCGGCTCGTGCTGCTCGGCGACCCCGACTCGGCGGTGCAGACGTTCCGCGGCGCGAGCCCGGGACTCGTCGGCCGCGCCTCGGCGCCCGCGCGCCGGGACGGGGCCCGGCGGGGCGAGCTCGGCGCGCGCGTCGCCGTGCTCGGCACGGCGTGGCGGCAGGACGCCGCGCTGCGGGACGTGACGCGCCGGGTCGCCGCGCAGGTCGGTACCGTCGCCGGCGCGGTGCACCGCGGCGCTGCCCCCCGGGGCGTCCCGGTCGGCGCGGGCGACGCGGCCGGTCCGCCCGGCGTGCCGTCGGGGGCCGGCCCGGGCGCCGAGCCCGGGACCGCCGCGCCCGTCCAGGTCGTCGTGCTCTCGGCCGTCGCGCAGGAGGCCGCGTTCGTGGCGCGCGAGCTGCGGGCCGAGCACCTGCTGCACGGCACCCCGTGGCACCGGATGGCGCTCGTCTCCCGCACCGGGACCCGCCTCGCGGCGCTGCGCCGCGAGCTCGTGGCCGCCTCGGTGCCGGTCACGCTGCTCGGCTCCGACGTCCCGCTGCGCGACGAGCCGGCGGTCGCGCCGCTGCTCGCCGCGGTCCGCGTGTGCGTCGCGGACGCGGACGACGTCGAGGCCCTGGACCCGTTCACCGCTGCGGCGCTGCTCACGTCGCCGGTCGGCGCCCTGGACGTCGTCGCGCTCCGCCGGCTGCGGCGCGCGCTGCGGGCCGAGGAGCTCGAGGGCGGGGGCGGGCGCTCGTCGGACGCGCTGCTCGTCGAGCTGCTGCTGGACCCGGCACGCGCGGCGACGCTGCCCCCGACCGTGCGCCGCGGGCCGGTCGCCGTCGCGCGGGCTCTCGCGGCGGGCCGGGCGGCGGCGACCGAGCCCGGGGCGACGGCACAGACCGTGCTGTGGGCGGTGTGGGCGGCGACCGGGCTCGCGGAGCGGTGGCGGTCGGCGGCGCTCGACGGCGGACCGGCCGGGGCGCGCGCGGACCGTGACCTCGACGCGGTGCTCGCGCTCTTCCGCGCGGCGGAGACGTTCGTGGACCGCATGCCCGGCGCGCCCGCCGAGGCGTTCGTCGAGTACCTCGCGTCGCAGGACCTGCCCGCCGACTCGCTCGCGGCGAGCGCGAGCGGCGCGGACGCCGTGGCGGCGCTGACCCCGGCGGGCGCCGCGGGGCGCGAGTGGGACGTCGTCGTGGTCGCGGGAGTGCAGGACGGCGTCTGGCCCGACCTGCGCCTGCGCGACTCGCTGCTCGGGTCGCAGGCGCTCGTCGAGCTCCTCGCGGGGCGTGCGCACGACGCGCACGGCGTCGGGTCGCAGGCGCGCGCCCAGGTGCTGGCCGACGAGCTGCGGGCGTTCGTCGTCGCGACGTCGCGCGCGACCCGGCGGCTCGTGGTGACGGCGGTCCAGGACGCGGAGGAGGCGCCGTCGGTGTTCTGCGACCTCGTCGTCCCGCCCGCCGCGCCCGAGAGGCCGGAGGAGGGCCCGGACGGCACCGACGGGCCCGACGACGGGTCCCCGCGGCCGACGGCGACGGGTGGTCCGGGGGCCGCCCAGGCCCCCGGCGCGGACCCGGACGCGCGCCGGCACGTGCGCGTCGGTGCCCCGCTCGACCTGCGGGGCCTCGTCGCCGCCGCACGCGGCGTGCTCGTCGAGGCGGCGGCGCTCGAGGCCCGTGCGTCCACCGGTGCGGCGGGGGAGAGCGACGCGCGTGCCGTCGCCGCGGCGACCCTCCTGGCCGACCTGGGCGAGCTCGGTGTCGCGGAGGCCCGGCCGGAGACCTGGTACGGCGTGGCGGGCGTGTCGAGCGCCGCACCCCTGCGCGGTGCGGAGGAGATCGTCACGGTGTCGCCGTCGAAGGTCGAGACCGTCTCCACCTGCCCGCTGCGGTGGTCGCTCGAGGCCGCGGGCGGCACGGCGCCGGACGCGACGCACCAGAGCCTCGGCACGCTCGTGCACTCGATCGCGGAGACCCACCCGTCGGGCTCGCTCGCCGAGCTGCGCGCGGAGCTCGACCGCCGCTGGGCGGAGCTCGCGCTGCCGGAAGGCTGGCCGACGCGCCAGCTCCGCCGTCGTGCGGAGCGCATGATCGAGAAGCTCGCGGCCTACGTGGCCCAGGCGGGCGAGCCGCTCCTCGTCGAGCCGACGTTCGACGTGACCGTGGGGCGGGCGCGCCTGCGCGGGACGATCGACCGGGTCGAGGCCGCGGGGGAGGGCAAGGTCCGCGTCGTCGACCTCAAGACGGGACGGCGTACCGCGACCAAGGCGGAGGGCGCCGAGCACCCGCAGCTCGGCGCGTACCAGCTCGCGGTCGAGGCGGGCGCGCTCGACGTGCCCGAGGGGACGCGGAGCGCGGGGGCGCAGCTCGTCTACGTGGGGAGCACGCACGTCGGCCCTGCCGTCGTCCCGCAGCCCGCCCTCGACCCGGCGCCCGACGGCTCGAGCTGGGCGCGCGACCTCGTCGAGGAGGCCGCCGGGACGATGTCGGCGGCCACGTTCACGGCCCGCCAGAACGGGCTGTGCGAGATGTGCCCGGTGCGGCGCGCGTGCCCGGTGCAGCCCGAGGGCAGGAGGGTGGTCGCGTGAGCAGCGAGCTGTTCGAGCTCCCGGAGCCGACGCCGTCGGTCCGGCTGGTCGCCGCCGACGGTGTGGTGGTCGCGCCCGAGGCCACGACACCCGTGGTTGAGCCGCCACGCCCGACGCTGTCCGCGACGCGGATCGCGGACCTGCTGGGGCGGCCCCGTCCGACGCCGGAGCAGGTCGAGGTGATCGAGGCACCGCTCGAGCCGACGCTCGTCGTCGCCGGGGCGGGCTCGGGCAAGACGGAGACCATGGCGGCGCGCGTCGTCTGGCTCATCGCGAACGAGCTCGTCGCGCCGGACGCGGTGCTCGGCCTGACCTTCACGCGCAAGGCGGCGGGCGAGCTGTCCGAGCGCGTCCAGGTGCGGCTCGCGCAGCTCGCGCGCGCCCGTGGCGGCGCGTCGTCCGCCCTCTCGCTGCTCGACCGGCCCACGGTCGCGACCTACAACGCGTACGCCGCCTCTCTCGTCGGCGACCACGGCCTGCGCGTGGGCGTCGAGCCCGGGGCACGGCTCCTCGGCGAGGCGCAGCAGTGGCAGCTCGCGTCGGAGGTCGTGGAGGGGTGGGACGACGACCTCGGCACCGACCGCGCGCTCAGCACGGTCGTCGCGGCCGTCCTCGGCCTGTCGGGCGCGCTCGACGAGCACCTCCTCGAGCCGGGCGAGGCCCGGGACCGGCTCGCCGACATCGTGGAGCAGCTCGACGCGCTCCCGCTCGGGCCGCGGCAGAAGGCCCGGACCAAGGAGGTCGAGAAGCTCGTCGGCGACGTCGCGGAGCGCGTCCGGCTGCTCGACGTCGTCGCGGAGTACCGGCGGCGCAAGCGTGCCACGGACTCCCTCGACTTCGGCGACCAGGTGGCGCTCGCGGCCCGCCTCGCGCGCGAGGTCCCGGTCGTGGGGGAGACGGAGCGAGCGCGGTTCCGCGTCGTCCTGCTCGACGAGTACCAGGACACGTCGCACGCGCAGGTCGAGCTCCTCGCGGGCTTGTTCGGCGGGGGGCACCCGGTGACGGCCGTCGGCGACCCGCACCAGTCGATCTACGGCTGGCGCGGCGCGAGCGCGGGCGGCCTCGCGCGGTTCCCCGAGCGGTTCCCGCGGGCGACGGGCGACCGGTCGGCGGTGCGCTTCCTGTCGACGTCGTGGCGCAACGACGCCGCGGTGCTCGCGGCGGCGAACGTCACCGCGGGCCCGCTGCGCAGGGCGACGGGGGCGGGAGGTGACCGGGTCGAGGTCCCGGCGCTCGCGCTGCGCCCGGGCGCCGGCCCAGGCACGGTGTCCGCGCACGTGGCGGCGACCGCCGAGGAGGAGGCCGCCGCCGTCGCCGAGCTCGTCGCGGCACGCTGGCGGCCCGCGGGCGCCCCGGGCGGGCGCGTCACCGCGGCGGTCCTGTGCCGCAAGCGCAGCCAGTTCGCCGCGGTCGAGGTCGCGCTGCGGCGCCGGGGACTGCCCGTCGAGGTCGTCGGCCTCGGCGGTCTGCTCACGACGCCGGAGGTCGTCGACGTCGTCGCGCTCCTCGAGGCCGTGCACGACCCGTCGCGCGGCGACGCGCTCGTCCGCCTCCTCACGGGGCCCCGGCTCAACCTCGGGTCGGCGGACCTGCACGCCCTCGGGAGCCGCGCCGCGGACCTCGCGCGGCACGAGGGCGCGCTCGGGTCGCGCCGGCGCGCGGGGGGGCCGGCAGGCGGCGACGGCGCCGACCTCGTGGTCGTGGAGGGCGACGTCGCCGACCACCGCTCGATCGTCGACGCCCTGGACGACCTGCCGGACCCGGGCGAGCCCGCCGGCGACGGCCGCACGCTCACGGCGCCGGGGCGCGCGCGCCTCGCGGCGCTGTCGCGCACCCTGCGGGCGCTGCGCGGGCTCACCTACCTGTCGCTGCCGGAGCTCGTCGTCGAGGCGGAGCGAGCGCTCGGTCTCGACGTCGAGGCCGTGACGAACGAGGCGCTGCTCGCGTCGCGCCGGCTCGTGGACCCCGAGGCCGTGAGCGACCGGGCGCGCGAGCACCTCGACGCCTTCCGCGACGTGGCCGCGACGTTCACCCAGACGGCGGACGTCGTGACCCTCGGTGCGTTCCTCGCGTGGCTCGGGGTCGCCTCGACGCGCGAGAACGGGCTGGACCTGCCGGTGCGCGAGCCGGACCCGGACGCCGTGCAGGTCATCACCGCGCACGCCGCGAAGGGGCTCGAGTGGGACGTCGTCGTCGTCCCCGGGCTCGTCGACGGCGTGTTCCCGACGACGGCGCAGTCGTCCTCCGGGGTGCGCGCGGACAGCGGGTGGCTCACCGACGTGAGCCAGCTGCCGTACCCGCTGCGGGGCGACGCGGCCGACCTGCCGGAGTTCCGGTTCGACCTCGCGTCCGACACCAAGGAGCTCGTCGCGCGACGCGACGAGTTCCGCGCGGCGAGCGGCGAGCACCAGCTCGCGGAGGAGCGCCGGCTCGCCTACGTCGCGTTCACCCGGGCGCGCCGCGAGCTGTACCTCACGGCGTCGTGGTGGCAGACCGGCTCGCGCCCGCGCGTGCTCTCGCCGTTCCTCCTCGAGCTCGTGGAGTCCGGGGTCGTGGCGGCGGACGGCTGGTCGGCACCACCCGGTCCCGACGACACCAACCCGCTCGAGGACGTCGAGGTGACCGGCGAGTGGCCGGTGCCTGACGACGCCCCCGTCGGGTCGGCGCGCGCGGTCCTGCGCCGGACCGCGGCAGCCGTCGAGCGCGCCCGCGAGGTGCGCGCCCGACGTCCCGTCGGCGAGCCGTGCGGTGGCTCCGAGCCCGATCTCGGTGCGTTCGGCCCGGCGCCGGGCACGCCCGCTCCTGGCTCCGCGTCGGGCCCGGCCGCCGACGAGGCCGAGAGGGGCCCTGTCGGGCTCACCGCCCCCACGGGCGTGCTCGTCGACGCCGAGGGGCGCGACCTCGTCGCGCTCGCCCGGGTCCTGCTCGCGGAGCGGGCCGAGCGCTCCGGCCGAGAGGTCGAGCTCCCGGCGCACGTGTCGGCGTCGAGCCTGGTGCGGCTCGCGGCCGACCGCGACGAGTACGCGCTGCACCTGCGGCGCCCCGTCCCGGTCGAGCCCACCGTGCACGCGCGCCGGGGCACGCGGTTCCACCTGTGGGCCGAGCGCTACTTCACGACGTCCTCGCTCCTGGACGTCGAGGACCTCCCCGGTGCGGACGACGACGACCTCGACCCGGACGCAGATCTCGAGACCCTGCAGCGGACGTTCCTCGCGTCGCAGTGGGCGACCAGGACCCCGGTCGCGGTCGAGGTCGACGTCGAGACCCCGGTCGGCGACACGGTGCTGCGCTCGCGCATCGACGCGGTGTTCCCCGAGCGACCGGAGCACGCCGGAGGGGCGCGCGACGCCGTCGTGGTCGTCGACTGGAAGACGGGACGGGCGCCGTCGGACGCCGCCGCGCGCGGCGTGCGCGAGGTGCAGCTCGCGGTCTACCGGCTCGCGTGGTCGCGGTGGACAGGGCTGCCGCTCGAGAAGGTGAACGCCGCGTTCTACTACGTCGCGTCCGACGAGACCGTGCGCCCACGCCGGCTCCTCGGCGAGGAGGAGATCGAGGCGCTGCTCGCGGGCTGACCCGCGGACCGGACCCGCGCGCGGACGGCCCGGGACCGGCCGCGTCGGGCGGGTCAGTCGTCGGCGTCCTGCGTGGCGTCGTCGAGGTCGGCGAGCATGTCGAGCGCGTCGGCGACGACGTCGTCGAGCCCGTGCCGCACACCGTGCAGGAGCCAGCGCGCGAGCGCGAGCTCGCCGACGAGGAGCGCGCGGTCCACGAGGTGCTTGTCGGTGAGCTCGGTGCGGCGCAGCTGGTACGCCTCCATGATCGAGTCGATCGCCTCGGGCGGCGCGGAGACGAGCAGCCACGCGAGGTCGTCCGCGGGGTCCGCGACGCGCGCGCTGGCCCAGTCCGTCACCGCGACGATGCGGCCGCGCGCGACGAGGACCTGCTCCGGGCCGAGGTCACCGTGCACGACGACCGGCTGGAACCGCCACAGGGACACGTCCTCGAGCGCGGTCTCCCAGCGGCGCAGGAGGGCCGTCGGCACCTTCCCGGTCGCCGCGGCCTCGTCGAGCTCCGCCATCCGCCGGGCGCGGTACTCCTCGACGTCGTACCCGGGCAGCCCGGCGTCGTCGACGATCGTGCGGGGCAGCTCGTGGATCGACGCGAGCACGCGGCCGAGGTCGGCGGCGAGCCCGGGCCCCGGGCGCAGCACGTCGACGTCGAGCGTCGTGCCGTCGAGCGCCGGGTGCACGACCGCGCGCCCGCCCTCGGGCAGGAGCGCGGTGCCGCTGATGCGGGGCACCGCGAAGGACAGCACGCCGGTGTCGGCGTAGAGCTGGAGAGACGTCAGGAGCTCGGCCTCGGCCTCGAGCGCCGCCCCCGCCTGGAGGCTGCGCGGGGCACGCACCGTCCACCGGGCGCCGTCGGCGTCGGTCACGACGGCGGTGTCGTAGTCGCCCGGGTCCTCGACGGCGAGCGCGCTGCGGGCGTCGAGACCCGGCACGGCGGCGGTCGCGAGCGCGGCGAGGGTCAGCGGTGAGCGAGGCACCCGACCACGGTAGTCGCTCCCCGCCCGCCGCCCGGGGCACCCACGCCGGTCGCGTGGCCTACGGTCGGAGGGTGACCACCCCCGCCGCCCGACCGTCGTCGGGCACGCTCCCCAGGACCACCCTCCGCGACCTCCCGCTGCCGCTCGACGCGGCGGTCCTGGACCGCGCGGCGCATCGCCGCGGCGAGCCCGACCTCGTGCGGACGCTGCGCGGCGAGGCCACGACCCGCGTCGTCCTCGTCCACCGCGGACGCCTCGCGCTCGCCGGGCCGGGTCCGACGGACGGTGTCGCGCTGCTCGACCCGGCGGCCCTGGCCGACGTCGGCGCCGCCGCCGACGAGGACCAGGCGCGCTGGCTCTTCCTCGGCGAGGGGGACGGTGTCGCGTACGTGGCGCTCGTCCTGCCCGACGACGCCGACGCGGAGGAGGTCGACATCGAGGGCGTCGACGCCTCCGACCCGTTCGCCGTGCTCGCGCGCGAGCGGTCGTGGTCGGGGCTGCGCGAGCTGGTCACCGGGCTCGAGGGTCCGCTGGCGGGGCTCGCGACCGAGGCCGTCGCCCTCGCGGCGTGGCACGCGAGCCACACCCGGTGCCCGCGCTGCGGGGGCCGCACGACGGTCGAGAACGGGGGCTGGACGCGGCGCTGCGTCGCGCAGGGCGTGGAGCTGTACCCGCGCACGGACCCGGCGGTGATCATGACGGTCGTGCACGGCGAGGGCGACGACGAGCGGCTGCTGCTCGGCCACGCGGCGCACTGGCCCGAGCGGCGCTTCTCGACGCTCGCCGGGTACGTCGAGCCGGGCGAGTCGCTCGAGAGCGCGGTCCGGCGCGAGGTGGCGGAGGAGGCGGGCGTCGTCGTCGGCGAGGTCGCCTACCGCGGGAGCCAGCCGTGGCCCTTCCCGGCGTCGCTCATGCTCGGGTTCGCCGCGCGGGCGCTGACGACCGAGCTGCACGTCGACGGCGTCGAGCTCACCGACGCGCGCTGGTTCACGCGCCCCGAGCTCGCCGCCGCGGTCCGCGTCGGCGACGTGCTGCTCCCGGGCCGTGCGTCCATCGCCCGCTCGCTCGTCGAGGACTGGTTCGGCGACCGCCTCCCCGACGCCTGAGCGGCCCAGACGTTGTGGGCATGAGATGGGCCCGGTTCGGACGTCCGGACCAGGCCCATCTCATGCCCAGAACGGGGCGGGATCAGGCGGCGAGGCGCTGCTTGACCTCGGCGAGCGACGGGTTGGTCGCGGCGGAGCCGTCGGGGAAGACGACGGTCGGGACCGTCTGGTTGCCGCCGTTGACCGACTCCACGAACTCCGCGGTCCCGGGCGTCTCCTCGATGTTCACCTCGGTGTAGCCGATGCCCTCGGAGTCGAGCTGCGTCTTGAGGCGGCGGCAGTACCCGCACCAGCTCGTCGAGTACATGACGATCGAGCCGGCGTCGGGAAGGGTCGGGGCGGTGCTCATCGAGGGCTCTCCAGGTGCTGGTCCGGGCGGCGCGTGCCGCGGGCAATCGGTCGTGACGGTAACACCGGCGGCCGGCGCGCTGTTCCCGCCGGGGCTCCCGGCCCGCGCACCTCCCGCGCACCTCCCGCGCCACCTCCCGCGCAACCTCCGTGCCGAGGCCTGCTGTTCCGGACGCGTCCGGGACAGCGAGCACCCGCGTGTCACCGGCGCCTGCGAGAATCGCGGGTGATGTCCACGCCACCGGTCTCACGTCCGCCGTCCCTGCGCACCGCCGACGAGATCCTCGACGCGCTCGACCCCGACCAGCGCGACGTCGCGGTCGCGCTGCGCGGTCCGGTGTGCGTGCTCGCCGGTGCGGGGACGGGCAAGACGCGCGCGATCACGCACCGCATCGCCTACGGCGTCCGCACCGGTGTGTACGCCCCCACGAGCGTGCTCGCCGTGACCTTCACGGCGCGGGCCGCGGGCGAGATGCGCACCCGCCTGCGCGAGCTCGGCGCGACGGGTGTCCAGGCGCGCACTTTCCACGCCGCGGCGCTGCGGCAGCTCGGCTACTTCTGGCCCAAGGTGGTCGGCGGGGCGCCGCCGCGCATCCTCGAGCACAAGGCCCCGGTGGTCGCCGAGTCGGCACGCCGCCTCGGGGTCGGCGTCGACCGTGTCGCGGTGCGTGACCTGTCGTCCGAGGTCGAGTGGGCCAAGGTCTCCCTCGTCACGGCGGACGACTACGTCCGGGCGTGCGAGGCGATCGACCGCGAGCCTCCCGCCGGCTACGACCACCAGACGGTCGCCCGCCTCATCACGGCGTACGAGGACGTGAAGACCGAGAGGTCGGTCATCGACTTCGAGGACGTGCTCCTCATGCTGGGCGACATGCTCTCGACGCAGGGCGGGGTCGCGGACGAGGTGCGGCGCCAGTACCGCCACTTCGTCGTCGACGAGTACCAGGACGTCTCCCCGCTCCAGCAGTTCGTCCTCGACCAGTGGCTCGGGGGGCGTGAGGAGCTGTGCGTCGTCGGGGACCCGTCGCAGACGATCTACTCGTTCACGGGCGCGACGCCGCACCACCTCCTCACGTTCTCGCGCACGCACCCGGGCGCCCAGGTCATCCGGCTCGTGCGCGACTACCGCTCGACGCCGCAGGTCGTGAACCTCGCGAACCAGCTCCTCGCGCGCGCCGGGCGCGCGGGCGGTGCCCACCAGGCGCTCGAGCTCGTCGCCCAGCGGCCCGCCGGCCCGCCGGTCGCGTTCACCGCGTACGACGACGACGAGGCGGAGGCCATCGGCGTCGCCCAGCGGATCTCGCGTCTCCTCGCGGCGGGGACCCGCGCGAGCGAGATCGCGGTCCTGTACCGGACCAACGCGCAGTCGGAGGCGTTCGAGTCGGCGCTCGCGGACGCGGGCATCGGCTACCTCGTCCGGGGCGGCGAGCGCTTCTTCCAGCGCAAGGAGGTGCGCGACGCGATCGTGCTCCTGCGCGGCGCCGCCCGGTCTGCCGACCCGGACGTCGCGATGCCGGAGACGGTGCGCGACGTCCTCGCCGCCGCCGGGTGGTCCCCGGAGCCTCCCGCCGCGCGTGGGGCGGCGCGCGAGCGGTGGGAGTCCACGCAGGCGCTCGTCGCGCTCGCCGACGACGTCGCGGCGCTCGCGCAGGCGGCCGAGGGGCCGGCGCCGACGGTCGCGACGTTCGTGGCCGAGCTCGACGAGCGCGCCGCCGCGCAGCACGCACCGACGGTGGAGGGCGTGACGCTCGCGTCGCTGCACGCGGCCAAGGGCCTCGAGTGGGACGCCGTGTTCCTCGCGGGCACGAGCGAGGGGCTCATGCCGATCTCCCTCGCCGAGACGGACGAGGCGGTCGCGGAGGAACGGCGGCTGCTCTACGTGGGCATCACGCGCGCTCGCGAGCACCTCGAGCTGTCGTTCGCACGGTCGCGCAACCCGGGTGGTCGTGCGACACGCCGCCGGACCCGCTTCCTCGACGGGCTGTGGCCCGACGAGCAGGGAGCCCAGCGGACGCGTCGTCCGCGCGCCAGGCAGGCGAGGCCGCGGCTGACGGGGGAGTACGACCGCGAGCTGTTCGAGAGCCTGCGCGAGTGGCGGCGTCAGGTCGCGCAGGAGACCGACAAGCCCGCGTTCACGGTGCTCGTGGACACGACGCTCGCGGCGATCGCGGAGACGCGGCCCACCAGCACGGCCGCGCTGGCCCGCATCGACGGGCTCGGGCCTGCGAAGATCGAGCGGTACGGCGCGACGATCCTGGACATCGTGGGTCGCGCGGAGCGGTGACGGGGAGCCGTTTCCGGCTTCCGAGGAGGGGCGGAGAAACTCGTCGAAGAAAATCCCGTAAATAAGTTGTGCGTCCCGTGACGCGCGACATATGGTCGACGAGTCCTGTTGGAGAGGGGCGCGCCGGGAGGCGGGCCTCGAACGGAGAGAGGGGGTGGGAAAGCTGATGAAGAACCAGATCGCCATGGCGAACCTGCTGGATAACGCGTCCGTCTACACGGGCACGCCAGGAGGACTCCGTCCGCGTGCAACCGCGCACCGCGGCGGCACCTTCGTCACCCGCCCCGCTCCCGACTCCGCCTCCAGGACGCGTCTGGTCTGACCGACCAGAACCTTCCAGGCCGCGGAGTCCGTCTCGGACCCGTGGCCTTCGTGTTCTCCAGAGCACGTCCGCCGATGAGGATCACCGGTCTCTCCCGTCTCTCCTACGACGGGGACCGCTGTCCTCGGGTCCTGTGACGACGACGTTCACACCCACGACAGGACATCACTGGAGGACATCGTGCGGCTCACCGCGCTGCTCGACAACATCACTGCCCAGGGCGGATCCGGCCCCTGGGTCCCCCACCAACCGCTGGCCACGCCCCTCGGCGAGAAGGACTCCGCGGAGTTCGACCGTCTCCTCGCGGGTCTGCTGCCCTGCCGCACCAACGACCCGGAGCTCTGGTTCGCCGAGCGGTCCGCCGAGGTCGAGGAGGCCAAGGCCCTGTGCCGCACGTGCCCCCTCGTCGAGGGCTGCCTCGCCGGCGCGATCGAGCGTCGCGAGCCCTGGGGCGTCTGGGGCGGCGAGGTCTTCGTGGACGGTGTCGTCGTCGCGCGCAAGCGCGGCCGCGGCCGTCCGAGCAAGGCCGAGGTGCTCGCCCGCGAGGCCGAGCGCCAGGCGCAGGAGGCCGGGCGCGTCGAGGCCGGGGCGTCAGTCGGCGCCTCGACGGCGGCCTGACATGGTGAGCGGCGCCCCGTCCGGGGGCGTGCGCGCCAGCTCGTCGCACCCGCAGCGCGGGTGGCGACCCGTCTCGCGCAGCCGCGGCACCGCACCGGGAGCAGGAATCTCGATGCGGGCCGTGGCTGCGCGGGGCACCAGCCCGTCCAGGGCTGCCAGGACCTGACCGAGCGCGACCGCGGCCGCGGACGCCGCGAGCGACGACTCCTCGACCCCGCGCACGGCACGGGCGCGCAGCTGCCGCGCGAGCTGAGGCCAGCACGGGTCGGCGTCCGCGTGGTGCAGGTCCACGCACGTCAGGCACGGGTCGATGCCCGGCCGGACGAACGGCCCGACGACGACGTCGGCCTCGCGCACCACGACCGACAGGTGCGCCACTCCCTCTCCCACGATCCTCCCGACCCGTCCCGGGTCCGCCGCGCCGTGCTCGACCACGACCACGACGTCCGGCAGCAGGCTCGCCGGCCCCACTGCCGCAGCGACGTCGGCCGACGGGCGCGCGTCCGCGCCCGCGGTGACGACCACGCCGGGGGTCACCTCCTCGACGAGCCGACGGACCGCGGCCTCGCGGGGCGTGCCGACGTCGCGCAGCCGGTACGCGCCCACCCCGACATCCGTGGCGAGGACCGTGCCACGGTCCTCCAGGACGACCGTGCCCACCCCGGCCGTCGCGAGGTGCACGGCGAGAGAGGCCCCGACCCGCCCCAGCCCGACGACGGCGACGGTCGCCCGGGCGCGGGTCGCGAGCACGCGGTGCCCGGCGCCGTCGGGCCGCAGCGCCGAGAGCACGCCCACGTCCGCCTCGCCGTGCCCCGGGGCCGGCGTCACCGGGCGCCGTCGGCGGGCGGGGACGAGCAGGTGCGCGTCCTCGAGGAGCCGGACGAGCGCCGCCCGGCGACCGGGCGACGGCGTCCCGGTCTCGACGCCCTCGCCGCGCCGGGCCGACGGCGCGGCGAGCGCGCGCAGCCACTCCTCCTCACCCGGCTCGAGCCCGGTGAGCCGGACCGACCAGCGCGGGTCGGTGCCGACCTGCACTTCGCCCGGGGCGCGCCGCAGCAGCGGGGCCTCGGGTCGCAGCACGCGTCGTCGCTGCACGTGTCCTCCGGGGTCGCGGGGCGGGCGGCGCGGTCGGACGCCCACGATCAGCGTGACAGGGCGACGGCCCCCGACCCGAGTTGTCCACAGGCAGACCTCGACGACGGTTCGAGGGCGGTTCCTTGACCGAGAGCACAGCTCCTTGCGACGTCCGCTCGACCGGGTGGCGCGGAACTCCCCAGCACGCGGCGTGGGGCCCTGCCTTTTCGTGGCCAGAACCACTACGGTCTGAGCGTGGTCCGGGAGACGATCGTGGAGGTTCGGCGCAGCCGCCGACGCAAGAGCACGGTGAGCGCCTACCGCGACGGCGAGCGCACCGTCGTGGCGATCCCGGCGCGCTTCACCCGCGCCCAGGAGCGCGAGTGGGTCCAGCGCATGCTCGACCGCCTGGCCGACTCCGAGCGGCGGCGACGCCCCTCCGACGACGAGCTCGAGCGTCGCGCGGTCGAGCTGTCCGAGAAGTACCTCGACGGCCGCGCGCACCCGACGAGCGTGCGCTGGTCCGGGAACCAGGACCGGCGGTGGGGGTCGTGCACCCTCATCGACGGGACGATCCGCATCTCGACCCGGGTGCGGGGGATGCCGCCGTGGGTGCTCGACTACGTGCTGCTCCACGAGCTCGCCCACCTGCTCCACGCCGGCCACGGCCCGGGGTTCTGGAAGCTGCTCGAGTCCTACCCGCGGACGGACCGGGCGCGCGGCTTCCTGGAGGGCGTCTCGTTCGCGCGCGACGCTGACCTCGAGCCCGACGGCGACGAGCCCGGCGCCCCCGTGGAGGACGCCGGGCTCGCGGCCGACGCGACGTCGGGAGCGCCCTGAGCGGCAGGACGCCCAGGGCTCAGCGCGCGGTGCCGCCCGCGTCCGTCGGCCCGTCGTCGGTCGCGTCGTCCGTCGTCCCGGTCGGGGGCTCCGCGCTCCCCGTCCCCTCGGCGGCGCGGAAGATCTCCTCGAGCGCGCGGTCGACGTCGGCCTCCCCGATGCGGGTCACGGCCCGCCGGCTCTCGTAGCCCGCGGGGTCGTCGAGGTCCGTCGCGTCGGGCAGGAGGTCGGGGTGGTCCCAGACGCCGTCGCGCGCGCTCGCGCCGGACTGGGCGGCGATGAGCGCCCACAGCGCCGCCGCGTCGCGCGAGCGCCGGGGACGCAGCTCCAGGCCGACCAGGGTGGCGAAGGTGTGCTCGGCGGGGCCGCCCGCGGCGCGCCGGCGCCGCAGCATCTCGCGCAGCGGGACCGCGTGGGGCAGGTGGGGGAGGGCGGCGGTGGCCGTCACCTCGTCGACCCACCCCTCGACGAGCGCGAGCGTCGTCTCGAGCCGCAGGAGCGTGGCCTGCTGCTCAGGAGTGTTCTGGAGCCCGAAGACGCCGCCGGACAGGGCGCGCTGGAGGGCGTCCGTGTCGGTGAGGTCGACGTCGGAGAGCTGCGACTCGAGCGCCGACAGGTCGATGGTGATGCCGCGTGCGTACGCGTCGACGAGGCCGCGCAGGTGGCCGCGCAGCCACGCCACGTGCGTGAAGAGGCGCGCGTGGGCCGCCTCGCGGAGCGCGAGGAACAGGCGGACCTCGTCGGCGGGGGCGTCCAGACCCTCGGCGAACGCCTCGACGTTCGTGGGCAGGAGGACCGTCCCGGGCTGGTCCAGCAGCGGCAGCCCCACGTCGGTGGCCCCGAAGACCTCGCGCGACAGCGTGCCTGCCGCCTGGCCCACCTGCATGCCGAAGACGGCCGCGCCGAGGCGCCGCACGAGCGCCGCGGGGTCGCCCGGCAGCCCGAGCGCGCCGGCGGGGATCCCGGGGACCTGGCCCGGGAGCGTGAACCCGACCCCGGGCAGCGCCGACGGGTCGTCGCCGAGGCCCTCCGGGAGCTGGTCACGCAGGACGGTCGCGAGCGCGTCGGCGACGGACGCCGCGACGGGCGCGACGAGCTCGTTCCACGCGGGGAGCGTGTGCTCGACCCACTCGGACCGGCTCCAGGCCTGGGCGCGCCCGCCCGACGGCGGGAGGTCGGTGACGGCGTCGAGCCACAGCTCGGCGACGGACAGCGCCTCGGTCACGGCCCGCTGCTGTGCCGTCGTGACGGAGGGATCGCCCTCGGCGACCGCGACCTGGCGCGCGACGTCGTGCGAGACGTCCGTGTTCACCGGGCCGTCGCTCGGCGTCGACAGCAGCCGTTGGACCTGCGCGAGGACGTGCTGGAAGAGCTGGGGGTCCGCCGCGCCCCCGGCGGCGAGCGCCTGGGGGTCGAGGCCGCGGGCACGGAGCTCGCGCAGCGCCTCGTCCGCGTCGGGTCCGAGCATCGAGCGGAGCAGCTCCTCGAACCGCGGGTCGAAGGGCGTGTCGTCGTCCGGTCCGGGCGTGCGGTCGGGGGGAAGGCTGCTCATGGCGACTCCTCACGGTAGCGTCGGTGATCACCGTAACCACGATCGACCGCCGAGAACGGGGGCTGGGCCATGTCCGAGGGCCGGGTTCGCTCACGGCGCAGCGACGCGGTCGCCGTCGGGGGTCCGCCCCTGGGCGACCCGGGGGACGCCCCGACGACCGACCCGGGGGACGCCCCGACGACCGACCCGGGGGACGCTCCGACGAGCGAGCCGGTCACGCCGCCGGGCGACCCCGTCGTGGTCGTCGGCGTCGGCCAGGTCGCGGCCGCCGTGCGTCGCGGGCTGGGCGCCGCGGAGGCGTCGCCCGTGGACGCGGACGGGTGGCCCGACGGCGCGCGCCGGCTCGTCGTGGTCGCCCCGGCGGGGGAGTTCGGGGCGCCGCGCGCGAAGACCGACGCCGAGCAGCGCGCGCGGCTCGCGCTCCTCGGCCGGCGCGCGGGCGAGGCCGCGGTCGCCGCGGGGATCGAGCACGTCGTCGCGGTGACCAGTGCCGCCGTGCACGGGGCGACGCCGGGTCGCGCGGTGATCGAGGACGACGACCCGGTCGCCGTCGACGACGGACCCGGCTTCGCGGGGGACGTGGCCGCGTTCGAGGACGCGCTGCGCGAGGCGCTCCACGGGGTGCCGCTCGGGCTCGTGCGGCCGGTGGTCGTCGTCGGACCCGGGATCGACACGCTCCTCACGCGGCACTTCGAGGCCCCGCGCCTGCTCACGGTCCGCGGCGGGGAGCGGACGTGGCACCTCGTGCACGTCGAGGACGTCGTCGCGGCGGTCCGTGTCGCGCTCGACGGCGGCCTCGTCGGCGGGCTGACGGCCGGTCCGCTGCGGGACGCGCTGCCCGACGCGCTCGACTCCGAGACGGTGGCCGCGGCGGCCGGGCTGCGCACGGTCCAGCTCCCGTCGGCGACCGCGTTCGGCGCGGCCGAGCGGCTGCACCGGGTCGGGGTGCTGCCGTCCCCGGCGAGCGACCTGGCGTTCGTCGTGCACCCGTGGTCGGTCTCGGCCGGGCGCCTGCACGGCGCCGGGTGGTCGCCGACGTGGTCGGGCGCCGCGGCGCTGGAGGTGCTGCTCGCGGAGGTGCGCGGCCGGGTGGGCGTCGCGGGACTGCGGTTCGGCGGTCGTGACGCCGCGGCCCTCGGTGCCGCGGGAGCGGCCGTGGCGGTGCTCGGGACCGCGGCCGTGTGGCGGCAGGCGCGGTCGCGACGCCCCTGACCGTCGGCCGACGCCGGCAGGTCGGGGAACGCGGGCGCGGTCGGCAGGGAGATCCCAGCATCCTCGGGGATGATGTCCCGGTGAGCGACGCCCCCTCCTTCGACGCCCTCCTCGCCGAGGACGAGCACGACCCGCCGCCCGTGACCCGCCGGTCCCTGACGTTCGGCATCTCGCTGCTCGCGACGACGCTGCTCGTCGCGGGCCTGGCGATCCTGCCCGCGCCCTACGCGGTGCGGTCGCCGGGGCCGACGGAGGACACGCTCGGCGAGCAGGGCGGCACGCCGCTGATCTCCATCACGGGCGCCGAGACCTTCGACTCGACGGGCGAGCTGCGCCTGACCACCGTCTCCGTCGCGGGCGGCCCGGGCTACCCCGTCAACCTCGCCCAGGTCGTGCAGGGCTGGTTCGACCGCTCGCGCAGCGTGCGCCCCGTCGAGGAGGTGTTCCCGACCGGCCGCACCAAGGAGGAGACCGAGCAGCAGGGCCAGGCCGAGATGATCTCCTCGCAGGAGAACGCCACGGTCGCGGCGCTCACCGAGCTCGGGTACGAGGTGCCGGCCACGCTCACGGTGGAGGCCGCGGTCCCGGACAGCGGGTCGGACGGTGTCGTCCAGCCGGGCGACGTCATCGTCGCGCTCGACGGCGCGCCGGTCCCGACGTACCAGGACCTCATCGACGGCCTCGAGGCGGTCGACCCCGGCGCCGACGTGACGCTCGGCGTCCTGCGGGACGGCGCCGAGACCGACCTCACGGTGACGACGACGGACGGCGGCGACACCGCGCTGCTCGGGGTGTTCATCGACCCGACGTTCGACTTCCCGGTCGACGTGTCGATCCAGATCGAGGACATCGGTGGCCCGAGCGCGGGCACGATGTTCGCGCTCGGCATCGTCGACCAGCTCACGCCCGAGGACGAGGCGAACGGTGTCGTCATCGCGGGGACGGGCACCATGAGCGTCGAGGGCGACGTCGGCCCGATCGGCGGCATCCAGCAGAAGCTGTACGGCGCCCTGCGCGACGGGGCCACGTGGTTCCTCGCGCCGCAGGCCAACTGCCCGGAGGTCGTGGGCAACGTCCCGGACGGCCTCCACGTCGCCGCGGTCTCGACGCTGGCCGACGCCCGCGCAGCCATGGAGGCGATCGGCGCGGGCGAGGGCGACTCGCTCGCGACGTGCGAGGCGCGCTGACGACGGCCGCTCGCGTCAGTCCTCGAGCGTCGCGCGCAGCGCGGTGACGAGGCCGGGGACGAGGTCGGGGCCGCCCGCGACGTCGGTGGCCGCGTCGTGCGCGCGCGACCGGACGGCGCACCAGGTGGGACCGTCGCGGAGCACGCCGACGGCGAGGCGCACATCCTGCCGGTCGGGGTGGGACGTGAGGTAGTCGAGCGCCGCGTCGGGGTCGTCGGGCACGCCCTCCTCGGCAGCCGGGGGCAGGACGATCCGCTCGACCACGAGCGCGGCGCCGTCGACCGTCGTGGGCCAGGCGACGCGCGCGAGCCCGTCCTCGAGGTCGCCGTCCACGGCGAAGCCCTCCTGCTCGATCGACAGCAGGTGGTGCGGGTCCGCCGTGGCCGCCGCGACGACGTCGGGCGGCAGGCGGTCCGCGAGCGTCGGGTCGGCGGCGAGCGCCCCGGCCGTCGCGACGAGCGCGAAGAGCCGCGGCGGGGCGTCCCAGCCGGCGTCCGCGGCGTGCGCCTCGATCTCGTGGACGGCGAGCGCGAGCGCGTGCTGCGGCGTCGGGCCGCCGGGCGCGACCGGGTCGGTGCCGGGTGCGGGGGTGGAGGTGGCGGCGTCGTCAGGCTGGGGCATGCCCCCATGGTCTCCCATCGCGCGCCGACCGGCGGTGGACGGGCGGTGACCCGGTCGTGACGTCCCCCACGAGGCCGCAGACCGTGGGAACCTTGGGGGAGGACCGGGCGTTGACCCCGGTGCACGCCCGAGCCACGACCGAAGAGGTATACCCACCGTGTCATTCGCCGCAGCGCCCCGCCGGCCGTCCTCCGGGGCGCGGCCCGCCCGGCGCCGGAGCCCGATCGGGATCGCGATCGCCGTCGTCGGCGCCCTCGTGGTCCTCCTGCTCCTGCTCGCCCAGTTCTGGACCGAGGTGCTGTGGTTCCGGCAGCTCGACTTCGCGAACGTCCTGTGGACGCAGTGGGGCGCGCGCATCGCCCTGTTCGTCGGCGGGTTCCTCGTCATGGGCGGGCTCGTCTTCCTGTCGTTCTCCCTCGCGTACCGGTCACGGCCGATCTACGCGCCGTCGACGCCCGAGCAGGCGACGCTCGACCAGTACCGCGAGGCGATCGAGCCGCTGCGCAAGGTCGTCATGATCGTGGCGCCCGCCCTCGTCGGCTTCTTCGCCGGCGCGGCGGCGGCGTCGCAGTGGCAGACCGTCCTGCTGGCGCTGAACTCGGTGCCGTTCGGCACGACGGACCCGCAGTGGGGCATCGACCTGTCGTTCTACGTCTTCACGCTGCCGGCGCTGCGGTTCGTCGTGAGCTTCCTCATGGCCGTCGTCATCATCGCGGGCATCGCCGCGGTCGCGACGCACTACCTGTACGGCGGGCTGCGCATCGGCGGCGGCTCCGACGCGGGCCCGCGCACCACGACGGCCGCGCGCGTCCAGCTCTCGGTGACCGCCGCGCTCCTCCTGGTCCTCATCGGGGCCAACTACTGGCTCGACCGGTACTCGATCCTCACCTCGGGCGGCGCGAAGTTCGACGGCGCGTCCTACGCCGACGTGCACGCCGTCATCCCGTCCAAGGCGATCCTCACGCTCGTCGCGCTGTTCGTCGCGGCGCTCTTCGTCGTCACGGCGGTGCGCGGCAACTGGCGCCTCCCCGCGATCGGCGTGGGTCTCATGGTCGTCTCGGCCATCGCCATCGGCGGCATCTACCCGAGCGTCGTCCAGCGCTTCCAGGTCACGCCGAACGCGCAGGACTTCGAGGAGGAGTACATCCAGCGCAACATCGACGCGACGAAGGCCGCCTACGGGATCGACGACGTCCAGACCGAGCCCTACAACGCGAAGACGGAGGCGGAGGCCGGCGCGCTGCGCGAGGACGCCGACACGACGGCCTCGATCCGCCTGCTCGACCCGGAGATCGTCAGCCCGTCGTTCAGCCAGCTCCAGCAGAACAAGCAGTACTACCAGTTCTCGCCGTCGCTGTCGGTCGACCGGTACACGATCGAGGACGAGAGCCGCGACACCGTCATCGCGGTGCGCGAGCTCAACCAGGACGGCCTGGGCGCCGACCAGCGCAACTGGGTCAACGACCACACGGTCTACACGCACGGGTTCGGCGTCGTCGCCGCGTACGGCAACCAGATCGGGCCCGACGGGCGTCCCGCGTTCTACGAGGGCTCGATCCCGTCGACCGGCGCGTTCACCGACGCGGGCGGCTACGAGCCGCGCATCTACTTCTCGCCGGAGGCGCCGCAGTACTCGATCGTCGGCGCTCCCGAGGGGCGTGACGCGTGGGAGCTCGACTACCCCGTCGACGACGAGGGCGGCCAGGTCAACAACACGTTCCCGACGCAGGAGATCGAGGGCGGCCCGAGCGTCGGGTCGTTCATGAACAAGGTGCTGTACGCGCTGAAGTTCGGCTCCGAGCAGATCCTCTTCTCCGACCGCGTCACCGAGGAGTCGCAGATCCTCTACGACCGCAGCCCGCGCGACCGTGTCGCGAAGGTCGCGCCGTACCTGACGCTCGACGGGCGCGTGTACCCGGCGGTGGTCGACGGTCGCGTGAAGTGGATCGTGGACGGCTACACGACGTCGAACGCGTACCCGTACTCGACGTCCGAGTCGCTCGAGGACTCGACGCGCGACTCGCTCGTCGCGGCGAACTCCGTCGAGGCGCTCGCGCCGCAGCAGGTGAACTACATCCGCAACTCGGTCAAGGCGACCGTGGACGCGTACGACGGCTCCGTCGATCTGTACGCGTGGGACACCGAGGACCCGGTCCTCCAGGCGTGGAGCCAGGTCTTCCCGAGCTCGGTCCAGCCGATCTCGGAGATCTCCGGCGACCTCATGAGCCACCTGCGCTACCCCGAGGACCTGTTCAAGGTGCAGCGCACGCTGCTCGCGAGCTACCACGTGGACGACGCGAACGAGTTCTTCTCGGGTCAGGACTTCTGGCGCAGCCCCGAGGACCCGACGGCGAGCGGGCAGGTCAAGCCGCTGCAGCCGCCGTACTACCTCACGCTGCAGATGCCGAGCCAGGAGGCGCCGACGTTCTCGCTCATGTCGACGTACATCCCGGGCGGTGGCTCGGACCGCAACATCCTCACCGGGTTCCTCGCGGTCGACGCGGAGCCGGGCAACGAGGCGGGCGTGCGGTCGGAGGACTACGGCACGCTGCGGCTCCTCGAGCTGCCGCGCAACGCGACGGTCCCCGGACCGGGCCAGGTGCAGAACAACTTCAACACCGACCCGACCGCCGCGGACGGCCTCCTCGCGCTGCGTCGTGGTGACTCGACGGTCATCAACGGCAACCTCCTCACGCTCCCGGTGGGCGGCGGGCTGCTCTACGTCCAGCCGGTCTACGTGCAGTCCACGGAGGGCACGCGGTTCCCGCTGCTGCGCAAGGTGCTCGTGTCCTTCGGCGACGAGATCGGCTTCGCCGACACGCTCGACGAGGCGCTCGACCAGGTGTTCGGCGGCGACTCGGGCGCGAACGCGGGCGACGCCGACGGCGGGGTCGAGACCGAGGTCCCGGACCAGCCGGCCGACGGCGAGACCACCGACCCGGGGACGACCGACCCCGGGACGACGGACCCCGGCACCGAGCCGCCGGCCACCGAGGAGCCGGCGCCGCCGGCCGACGGCGGCACGGTCGACGGCGGTGCCCGCGCCGAGCTCGACCAGGCGCTGCGCCAGGCGCAGCAGGCGATCGAGGACGGCCAGGCGGCACTCGCCGAGGGCGACTTCGCCGCCTACGGCGAAGCGCAGGACCGGCTCCAGCAGGCGCTCGAGGCGGCGCTCGCTGCGGAGCAGTCGCTCGACACGGAGTCCTCGGCCGGCTGACGGCCGCGGTAGGACGAGCGCACACCGCCGACGGGCGGGGACACCAGCGGGTGTCCCCGCCCGTCGGGCGTCGTGCCAGAGTTGTCTTTTCGCTCGCCGGGCGGGAGGATCGCTCCTCGTGACTTCTGCAACGGTTTGCAGCAACGCTTTCAGCGTGGCGAGCGGCACGACCCCGGCCGTCCCCGCGGTGCGCCTGCACCACCCGTCGGGGGCCGAGCTGGTCGTGGCGCTGCGCGGTGCCGCCGTGCTCGCCTGGCGTGCGCCGTGGATCGGGGCGGACGGGGTCGAGCGCGTCGAGGACCTCGTGGACGGGTATGCCGACGAGGCCGAGGTCGCCGCGCACGACGCCGCGCGGTCGGCGCTCATGGCTCCCTTCGTCAACCGCCTCTCCGGCGGGGAGTACGTGTTCGACGGCGTGCGGCACCAGGTGCCCCCCGTCCTGCCGTGGGAGCCCCTCACCATGCACGGGTTCGCCCGCACGCTCGACTGGACGGTCGTCGACCGGGACGAGGACCCCGCGCGCCCCGCCGACGAGGCGTCGGCGCGACCGGTGTCGGTCACGCTCGGCGCGTCCGTCGCCCCCGACGCGCACGCGGGCTACCCCTTCGCGCTCGCCCTCGAGGTCGAGTACGTCCTCGACGCGGGCTCGCTGGGCGTCACGTTGCGGGCCCGCAACGTGGGCGCGTCCGCCGCGCCGGTCGCCCTGGGCTGGCACCCGTACCTGCGCGTCCCGGGCCACGACACGATCGACCGGCTCGAGCTCACGGTCCCGGCGCGGCACGCCGTCGTGACCGACGCCGGACTGCTCCCACGCGTGGGGGCGGAGGCCTTCGGGGCGATCGACGGCGTCGGGCCGCTGCTGCTCGCCGGCGTGCGGCTCGACCACGCGTTCGGCGACCTGCGCACCGACGCCGACGGCCGCGCGCGGACGGTCGTGCGCGACCCCGCGACGGGGCAGGGTCTCGCCGTGTGGCAGGACCGCGGGCTCGTCCACGTCTACACGGGCGACGGCCTGGCGCGGCGCGAGCGGGCCGCCGTCGCGATCGAGCCCGTCGAGACCCTGACTGACGCCTTCAACCGCGCCGACTGCGCCGCGGACGTGCGGCTCGAGCCCGGGGCCGTGCGCGAGTTCGCGTTCGGGGTCGAGGTCCTGGCGTGACCCACGTCTCG
The DNA here is from genome assembly GCF_042797035.1 of Cellulosimicrobium sp. NPDC057862. Lineage (NCBI taxonomy): Bacteria > Bacillati > Actinomycetota > Actinomycetes > Micrococcales > Promicromonosporaceae > Cellulosimicrobium > Cellulosimicrobium sp. NPDC057862. The sequence goes on along the minus strand of NZ_JBHVMH010000025.1, from coordinate 12,268 downwards.
TCCACCCGATTTGGCCTGGTCCGGAACCTCACGTAGAGTAGTGATCACCGACGCGGGGTGGAGCAGCTCGGTAGCTCGCTGGGCTCATAACCCAGAGGTCGCAGGTTCAAATCCTGCCCCCGCTACTCAGAAGGCGAAGGCCCTCGATCCGATGATCGAGGGCCTTCGTCGTGTCCGGGGTTGCCCGCCCCGGTGGCGTCGTGGTGCGGGAGCCGGACGTCCGCTGTGACGCGCCCCACCCGGCCGAGGTGCGGGCGAGGGAAGCCACGGCCCACGGCCCGGCGTTATCGTCAGTGGCCGGCGCTCACCACTCCCGCGGGCGCCCGACACCCGGAAGGTCACCATGCGCCGTCTGCGTCCCCGTCCCGCCGTCCTCACCGCCGTCACGGCGGTCGCCGCGCTCTCGCTCGCGGCCTGTTCGTCAGGAGGCACCGACGGTGGCGACGCCGCGAGCCCGAGCGGCAGCGCCTCGGGCGACGCCGCGCAGTGCGAGCCCGGCGCGCTCCCGACGCTCGTCGACGGCGTGCTGACCGTCGGCGCGGGCGAGGCGTACTCGCCGTGGTACGTCGGCGAGCACGACTCGGGCGAGGGCTTCGAGTCGGCGCTGATCTACGCCGTCGCGGACCGCCTCGGCTACGCGGCCGACGACGTCGTCTGGGAGACCGTGACGTTCGAGCAGATCATCAGCCCGGCCGTGAAGCCGTTCGACGTCGCCGCGTACCAGACCTCGATCACCGACGAGCGCAAGCAGGCCGTCGACTTCTCGAGCCCGTACCTCACGACGCGCCAGGGCGTCATCGTCATGGAGGACGGCCCCTACGCGGGCGCGACGACGCTCGCCGAGCTCGACGGCGCGCGCATCGGCGTCACGGCCGCGCAGACGAGCCTCACGCTCGCCGAGGGTGCGTGGGGCGAGGACGCGGACATCTCGCCGTACAACGCGGCGGGCGACGGCATGCAGGCGCTGCAGTCCGGCACGATCGACGCGATGGTCATGGACGTCGACCAGGGCGTCGCCGCGTCGACCGAGTACTTCCCCGACTCCGTCGTCATCGGGACGCTGCCCGACCAGGGCGTCGTCGAGCAGTACGGGCTCGTGCTCGACCTGGACTCCGCGCTGACAAACTGCGTGACCCAGGCCGTCGACGAGCTCGAGGCCGACGGCACGCTCGCCGAGCTGCGCACGACGTGGCTCAAGTCGGACGACATCCCCGTCCTCGAGTGACCCGGCCGTGACCGTGCCCGACGACGCGCGCCCGCCCGGGCGCGGGATGCCCGACGGCGGCCCGGGGGCCGCGTGGTCGCCGTCGCCGCTCGCGCTCGACCGCGCCGCGTTCCGTCGCGCGCAGCGTCGCCGCTCGCTCCTCGTCGCGCTCGTGAGCACGGTCCTCGTCGTCGCGGCCGTCGTGCTCGTCGTCGTCAACGCGCCCGGCTGGGAGCGTGCGCGGACCGCGTTCTTCGACCCCGCGATGGCGTGGGAGTCGCTGCCCGCGATCCTCGAGGGGCTGTGGCTCAACCTGCGCGTCTGGGTCGTGGCGGGCGTCGTCGGCACGCTGCTCGGTCTCGGGCTGGCGATCGCGCGCACGAGCCGCATCCCGGCGCTCTTCCCGCTGCGCGCGTTCGCGACCGCCTACGTCGACCTGTTCCGTGGCGTGCCGCTCCTGCTCGTGCTGCTGCTCGTCGGCTTCGGGCTGCCCGCGCTGCGCCTGGAGTGGCTGCCGACGTCGGGCGCGTTCCTCGGGGCGCTCGCGATCGTGCTCACGTACACCGCCTACCTGGCCGAGGTGTTCCGCGCGGGCATCGAGTCGGTGCACCCGTCCCAGGTCGCCGCTGCGCGCTCGCTCGGGCTCACACGCGCCCAGACGACCCGCCGCGTCGTGCTGCCGCAGGCCGTGCGGAACGTCACGGCCCCGCTCGCGAACAACCTCGTCTCGCTCCAGAAGGACTCGGGTCTCATCTCCGTGCTCGGCGCGGTCGACGCGATCCGCGCCGCGCAGATCGCGACGACGGGGAGCTACAACTTCACGCCGTACGTCGTCGCGGGGATCCTGTTCTTCCTCGTGTCGTTCCCGCTGACGCGCGCGGTCGACGCGTACCAGGCGCGCCGCGGCTGGGGCCGGTCGCTCGCGACCGTGAGCGGGGCGGGGGACATCCGATGAGCGGGGTCGTCCTGCCCTCCGGCGCGAACCCGCAGGGCACCGGCGCGGACCACCTGCTCTCGCTGCGTGGCGTCCGCAAGACCTTCCCCGCTCCGGGTGCCCCGGGTGGGCGGCGGGTCGTGCTCGACGGCATCGACCTCGACGTCGACGCGCACCGGTGCGTCGTGCTCGTCGGGTCGTCCGGCTCGGGCAAGTCCACGCTCCTGCGCGTCGTCAACCTCCTCGACGAGGTCGACGACGGGCAGATCCTGCTCGACGGCGAGGACGTCGCCGACCCGCGGCTCGACGCCAACCGGGTCCGCGCCCGCATGGGCATGGTCTTCCAGGCGTACAACCTCTTCCCGCACCTGACGGTGCTCGACAACGTGACGCTCGCGCCGCGCCTCGTGCACCGGCGGGCGCGTGCGGAGGCGGAGGCGGCGGCCGTCGAGATGCTGGGCCGGGTCGGGCTCGGCCACAAGGTGACCGCGTACCCCGACCAGCTCTCCGGCGGCGAGCAGCAGCGGGCGGCCATCGCGCGCGCCCTCGTCAACGGGCCCGAGCTGCTCCTGCTCGACGAGGTGACGTCCGCGCTCGACCCGGAGCTCGTCGGCGAGGTGCTCGACCTGCTCGCCGAGCTGCGTGCGGAGGGCCGCACGATGCTCGTCGCGACGCACGAGATGGGCTTCGCGCGCCGCGTCGCCGACGAGGTCTGCTTCCTCCACGAGGGCCGCGTCCACGAGCGCGGCACCCCCGAGCAGGTGCTCGGCGACCCGCAGCAAGAGCGCACCCGCGCGTTCCTCCGCCGTCTCCACGCCTGACCAAGCCCCCGGGGTCGCCGAACACGGCATGAGGGACGTCCTGAGCGTCTTCGCGGCCCTCAGGTCGTGCTCGACGGCGCGTGGTGTCGTTCTCGTCAGCGACGCGCGCGACGCAGCAAGGCCCCGCGCACCGGCTGGTAGGGTCGCGCCCAGCGTCGCGTGCCGGTGGCGGACCACGTCAGGCATGGAGGCGCCGAACCCGGAAGGGGGAGCCGTGACAGCACGGACCCTTTCCTCGTTCCTCACCGGTGAGTGAGGGCGAGAAGACCAGGCTCGTGGCCTGGTACGACGAGATGCAGGCGGTGCACGGCCGGCTGCGACGCGCGCTGGAGCTGGTGCGGGACGCGGCGCACGACGACGATCCGCACCCCAGCGATCCGGTCACCGACCTGCTGGTGTACTGCCGGGGCTTCTGCACCGCCCTGACCCGGCACCACACCGCCGAGGACGCGGTGCTCTTCCCCGAGCTCGAGCGGCGTCACCCGGACCTGGCGGACGTCATGCGGCGCCTGCGCCAGGACCACGGGATGATCGCGTACCTCGTCGCCGACCTCGAGCACGCGCTCGACCGGGCGACGGACCCCGAGGCGTCGCGGGACGCCGTCGGGCGCCACCTCGACGGCGTGGGCGCGATCATGGAGTCGCACTTCCGGTACGAGGAGCGTGCGCTCGGCGGCGTCCTCGCCGCGCTCGACCTCGGGGCGCGTCGCGAGGACGTGCTCGGGCCGCTCTGAGGCCACGGTCGGGCGGCACCACGCGGTGGTGCCCCCGACCGCCGCCGACCCCCTCGGGGAGCCGGTCAGCCGCGCAGGACGAGCACCACCGTGGCCGCGACCGACACGGTGGCGACGAGTGCGTACAGCCACGTCCACGTGCGCTGCCCGGCGACGCGCAGCACCACGGCCACCGCGAGCGCCGCCAGGGCGAGCACCGGACCGTCGACGAGCGGGGCCATGTCCACCGAGACGCGCAGGGTCTCCAGGAGCTGCGACGGCAGAGCGACGAACGGCTCGCTCTGCCGGGCCGCGCCGTCGGGCACGAGCCACAGCGTGCGGAGCACGGCCAGGACGGCGAGCAGACGCGGCAGCCCACGCAGGAGCGCGCCCCCGACCCGGGACCGGCCCCCGGACGACGACGCGGCGGAGCGGGAGGGCGCGGCGGCTGCGGGGGCCGCTGCCCGTCCCGGGGCCGTGGGCGACGCGGGGGTGTCCTGTGAGGCGTTCGCGGGCGGGGGGACGGGAGTGCTCGTGACGGCAGCGCCGGTGACGCGCGGCCGGGTCGAGCGCGGCGTGGGCCCGAGGTGCTGCACGGGGCTCCGTCGCGGCGGGACCGACGGCGGGACCGGTCGCCCGACCTGGGTGGCGACGAGGTCGGGAGAGTCCAGTACCCGGGTCCGCGCGGGGGCCGCGGAACCACGCTCGACCGCCGGTTCCGCCGCGGACGACGTCGCCGCGGGCCTGCCCATCGTGGAGACGCGCCGCACGGGCACCGGCCAGGCGCGTCCGCCCGCGGCGCCGCGCGCGGGGAGAGCGTCGGGCTCGTCCGTGCGCAGTCGGGCGACGCGGACCACGGGCTTGAGCCCGCCCGGCGTCACGTGCGGCGGGCGACGGTACGCCCGCCATCCGCGCAGGGTGTCCGCGTGCCCGGCGGGAGGGGTGGCGGCCTGCCACTGCATCGCCTGCCACAGCCAGTCCTTGAGCTCGGCGGGGGTTCTGCCGTCGGCGACGTGCGCCCCGATGCTCGCCACGTGGTCGGCGATGACCTCGGAGGCCGCGCCGTCGAACCCGTCGCCGTGCACCTCGGAGAGCACGCTCATGAGCGTGGCGTCGTACACGAGGGCGTGCCACGGCTCCCGGGCGCGGGCGGCATCCCGGCCGGCGGCGGCGCCGAGGCCTCCGCCGAGGTCCGGGCCGACCGCGACGGCATCGACCGGCCGCACGCCCCGGACGGGTGCGCCGGTCTCGGCACCCAGCCCGGCGACGGGGCCGAGCGCCCGCTCGGCCGCGGTGGCGCCGTCGGCCACGATCCGCTCCGTGAGGAGCAGGGTGTCGTCGGCGGCCTCCCCGGCGAGCCGCGCGCGCAGCACCGCGACGACGCTCTCGAGCGCGGGGCGGTGGTTCGGCTGGTAGCGGGTCATCGACAGGATGAGGTCCTGGAGATGGGGGTCGATCTCGGGCAGCTCGGCGGGGGACGGGGCCAGCTCCATCCCCGCCGGCACGCCGACGAGGTCGTCCGGCACCTCCCGGACGAGGTCCTCGGCCTCGAGGTCGCGGCCGAGGAAGTTGAGGTCCGCCGGCACGACGCCCGTGGTGGTGAAGATCAGCAGCAGGCCGAGCGCGTACACGTCCGAGCGGGGGTGCACGCGGCGGGCGAACAGCTCCGGCGCCATGTACGCGAGCGTCCCGACCGGCTGCGTGGAGGTCGCGGTGTCGAACAGCTTGGCGATGCCGAGGTCGATGAGGACCGCGCGGTCGCCGTCGACCATGATGTTGGCGGGCTTCAGGTCGCGGTGCACGCAGTGCTGCTCCTGGAGCACGAGCAGCGCCTCCGCGACCTGCGCGGCCAGGCGGAGCGCCTGCCGCCCGTCCAGCGGGCCCGACGCGCGGACCTGGTCGCGCAGCGTGGTGCCCGGCACGAGCCCCATCGCGAACCACGGCTGGTCGTCGTCGAGGCCCGAGCGCACGAACGCGGGGAAGCCGCGCCCGTCCACGGCCTCCAGCAGCCTCGCCTCCTGCGTGAAGCGCTCGCGGGAACCCTCCTGGAGGCCCGTCAGCACCTTCACCGCGACCTCCGCGCCGTCCGCGTCCGTCGCGCGGTAGACGTGCGCGAACCCGCCGTGCCCGAGCACCTCGGCGAGGGTGAACGGGCCTTTGCGGTCGCCGCTCGCCGGCACCTGGCGGACGGGCCGCCTGGGGAGCGGCGTGGGGCCCGGCTCGGCGTCGGGGGCGGCAGCAGGTCGGACGGAGACGTCGGGCGCGGCGGGCGTCGGCCCGGCGTGGTCGGCGGGAGCCTGGGTGGTCAGGCGGGTGTCGTCGTCGGTCGCCACCGCGAGGGCGGACTGCTCGGGGCCGGGCATGGGCGCAACGTTACAAGCGCGCCGCTCCTGGACGTAGCAGACAACTCCGACGTCCCGCCCCGCGAGCGTCGCGCCGACCTGGCAGGCTGGACGACATGGTCAACCGCCTCGCCGACGCCGTGAGCCCGTACCTGCGTCAGCACGCCGACAACCCCGTCGACTGGTACCCGTGGGGCGCCGAGGCGTTCGCCGAGGCGCGGCACCGCGACGTGCCGGTCATGGTGTCAGTCGGGTACGCGACGTGCCACTGGTGCCACGTGATGGCGCGCGAGAGCTTCTCCGACCCGGAGATCGGCGCGCTGCTCGCGCGCGGCTTCGTGGCGGTCAAGGTCGACCGCGAGGAGCACCCCGACGTCGACGCGAGCCTGCTCGCCGCCGCGAGCGCGTTCACGCCCGACCTCGGCTGGCCGCTCACGGTGTTCACGACGCCGGACGGCGCCCCGTTCTACGCCGGCACGTACTGGCCGCCCGTGCCCGTGGCGGGGCGGCCCGCGTTCCGGGACGTGCTCGACGCGGTCGCGCAGGCCTGGGAGCAGCGGCGCGAGCAGGTGGTCGACACCGGGGAGACGATCCGCGCGGCGCTGCGGGACGCGGCGGCGGGTCGGCGGACGGGCGTCCCGTCCGCGGCGGCGACGGCGGTCGCCGCCCCCGGGGCGCCGGGCGCCCCCGGCGCGACCGACGACGGCCCGGTCGGCCGGCTCGCCGACCACGCGCGGACCGTCGTCGACCGGCTGGAGGCGGCGGAGGACCGCGTGCACGGTGGGTTCGGCGGCGCGCCGAAGTTCCCCGTCGCGCCGACGCTCGAGCTCCTGCTCGACCTGGCCGCGTCCTCGGTCGTGGACCCCGAGGTCGCGCGTCGCGCGCTCGTCCTGGCCGGGCGCACGGTCGACGCCATGGCGGTGAGCCCCCTGCGCGACGTCGACGGCGGCTTCTTCCGGTACGCGACCCGGCCCGACTGGTCGGAGCCGCACTACGAGCGGATGCTCTACGACAACGCCCAGCTCCTCTCGGCCGCGACGACGCTCGCCGTGCTGCGGCGCACCGGGCCGGTGGACGGCCCGCTCCGCACGCCCTCGCCCGCCCCCGGGACCCCGGACCCGGGCGAGGGCGCCGCGCGGGTCGCGGCCGACGTCGGGCGCTTCCTCCTGCGCGTGCTGCGCCTGGCGGACGGTGCGTTCGCGAGCGCGCAGGACTCGGAGTCCGTCGTCGGCGGCGAGCGCGTCGAGGGCGGCTACTACCTGCTCCCGCCCGCCGAGCGCGCGCACCACGAGCCGCCCCGGCTCGACACCAAGGTGCTCACCGGCTGGAACGGCCTCGCGATCGAGGCGCTCGCACGGGCCGGGCACCACCTCGGCCTCCCCGACCTCACGGACGCCGCGCGTGCGGCCGCCGACCGGCTGCTGACCACGCACGTGCGGGCCGACGGGACGCTCGTGCGCGCGTCGGAGGGCGGCGTCGCCTCGAACGCCGTCGCGACGCTCGAGGATCACGGCTCCTTCGCGACCGCGCTGCTCGTGCTCGGTGGCCTGACGGGAGAGGCCCGCTACGTGCGCGAAGGCCTGCGCCTCGTCGACGCGACCGTCGGCGCGGACGGCGAGCTGCGACCCCCGCAGGGCACCGACCCCGTGCTCACGGAGCTCGGGCTCGAGGCGGGTGCCGCCGCGGACGCGTCGGAGGGCGCCGTCCCGTTCGGCACGACGGCGGCCGCGCGGGCGGCGCTGCTGGCCCACCTCGCGACGGGCGAGCCACGCTACCGGGACGCCGCACGCGCGCACGTCGCCGCGTCCCCGACGGCGAGCGAGCACCCGCTCGGCGCGGCCGGGGTGCTCCGCGTCGCCGTCGGGCTCGCCGAGCCGCCCCACCAGCTCGTGCTCGTGGCCGACCCGGACCTGCGCGAGGCGTTCCGGGAGGCCGCGCGCGACTGGTACCACCCGAACGGGCTGCTGCTCGGCGCGACACCCGGGGACGCCGCGGCGCTCGCGGTCGACGGCGTCGGCCTGCTCGACGGCCGCGGCCCGGGCGCCTACCTGTGCGCCGACTTCGTGTGCCGGCTCCCGGCGCACGACCCCGACGCGCTGCGGACCCAGCTCGACGCATAGCCGGGTCGGGCTCGGGCGTGCAGCGGGCCCGACGCGGTCGCATGATGGAAGAGCGGTGCGGCACGAGGAGGAGCCATGAGGGCATCGGTCGGGGACAGGATCGTCACCGCCTCGGGGGTCGTCGGCGGAGCGGTGCGCGACGGGGTGGTGGTCGAGCTGCGGCACGAGGACGGGTCGCCCCCGTACCTCGTGGAATGGGCGGACACGGGCGAGCGCACGCTCGTCTACCCGGGGTCGGACAGCTACGTCGAGCACGTGCCCGGGGCGGAGAACGGCGGCGGGACCGACACGACGAAGGTGTGGCGCGTGCAGGTCAGCGTGGTCGAGTCGGAGGGCCGCACGACGGCGGAGGCGGTGCTCGTCGCGGAGACGCCGGAGCACCTGCGGACCGTCGGGCGCGCGCGCCGCGACCCGCACGACCTGGACGTCCCGCTCATCGGCGACGAGATCGCCGTCGGGCGCGCGCTGCGGCGGCTCGCGGACCGGCTGCTCGACGACGCCGAGTCGGACATCGAGTCGTCCACGGGCATCCCGGCGCACGTGCACCTGTGACGGACGCTCCCGACGCGCCGGTCGTCCTGCGGGCCGTCGTGCACGGACGGGTGCAGGGCGTCGGCTTCCGCTGGGCGACGCGCGAGCGGCTCGTCGCGCTGGGGCTCGACGGGGTCGCGACGAACCGTCCTGACGGCACCGTCGAGGTGGTCGCCACCGGGCCCCGGAGCGCGGTCGACCGGCTCGTGGCGTGGTTGCGCGACGGCCCGACGCCGGGGCACGTCACCCGGGTGGACGTCGACCCGGGCGCGGGGTGAGGTCGACCCGCCTCCCGCGGGACGACGTCCGACGCGAGCGTCCGGACCGGCGACCGCTCAGGAGTCCGCGCGGGCCAGCACCGACTCCCAGTGCCACGGCTCGGGCACGCGCCCGTCGGGCTCGGCGAAGTCGGGGTGCGTCCAGCCGTAGGTCTCGGCGTTCTGCTTGAGCCACTCGTACTGCGGGGTGCCGAACGCCTGGACCCCGCCGCCCAGGTCGACGGCGAAGCCCAGGCCGTGGTTCGAGCAGCCGGGCGGTGCGGCGATCGGCGACGACGGGTCGTAGAGGCCCGCCTGCTCCTCGTACGTGCGGTAGGAGGAGTTGATCGTCAGGTGCACACCGAACCGCTCGACGTAGGCCGCGTCGAGGGCGACGAGCCCGTCGAGCACGTCGGCACGCACGCGGTCCGACGGCGACCACGGGATCGGGGCGAGCGCGGAGTCGGGCACCCGCCCACCGTCCGGGTCCCACACCTGGTCCGGCGCGGGGCAGGAGACGGCGTCCTGCGCGGTCGACATCTCCTCCGTCGACGTGGCGACGGTCGCCAGGCCCGCCTCCAGGTCGAGGACGGCCTGCTCCAGCGCGACGAGGTCGTCGGCGGACGCTCCGCTCCCGGCGCTCTCCGACGTCATCGTGGCCGCGTCGAGCGCCTCCCGGAGCCGGGTGCGCACCGCCTCGTCGGCGCCCAGGCCCTCCGTGGCGGCGTAGATCTTCTCGCCCTGCTCCTGGACGGGCGCGAGGCTCGTCCGAGCCGCCTCGACCTGGGCACGCGCGTGGTCCAGCATCGAGGCGTGCACGGCCTGCGACGCCTGCTCCAGCGACTCGGTCGCGCCCGTCGTGCCGGTCGTCATGCGATCGAGGAACGACGCACCCAGCAGGGCGCGCGCGTCGTCGACCTCGGCCGAGAGGTCGTCCCGGACGGCGGGGTCGGCGACCTTCCCGTCGGACGTCGCCAGCAGCTCCTGCGCCACGGCCGTCCGCCCGTCCAGCTCGTCGTACGTCGACCCCCGGTACCAGACCAGCCCACCCCCGGCAGCCCCGAGGAGGAGCGCCAGCGTCACGACGACCGCGATCCACGCGCCGCGGTGCCGGCGCGTACCCCGGGCGTGCCGCCGTTCCCGCCCGGTCGGGTAGCCCGAGGGTCCGGTGGAGGAGGGGGCGTTCGTGACGGTCACACCGCCAGAACCTACGCCACCGGCGGCTGCCCTCCGGACCGTTCGGCGGGTGAGCGCGGAGACGCTCACCGAAGTATCACGAACCCCGCCGGGCCCTCCCCAGATGGTGTCCCCGGCGACGGTGCCGGGGCGAGGTGGGGAGAGGGACATGAAGCGGCTGGTGCTGTGCTGCGACGGCACGTGGAACTCACCGGTGAACGCGAGCGTGTCGAACATCGAGAAGATCGCGCGCTCGGTCCGCACCGGCATCGGGCCGGACGGCGTCCAGCAGATGGTGTTCTCCGTCGAGGGCGTCGGGGCGCAGGGCTACCTCGTCGACCGGCTGCTCGGCGGGGCGTTCGGGTACGGGCTGACGCGCAACGTCGTCGCCGGGTACCGCCACCTCGCGCTCAACTACGAGCCCGGTGACGAGATCTACGTGTTCGGGTTCAGCCGCGGCGCGTACACGGCCCGGAGCGTCGTCGGCATGGTCGCGACCGTCGGGCTGCTCACCCAGGACTCCCTCGCGCGCGACCACCTGTGCGACGCCGAGCGGATCTACCGCCTGCGTGACGCCGCCCAGCGGGCGGAGCAGGCCGCCGCGTTCCGCGTCGAGCACTGCCACGACCACGTCCCCGTGGCGTTCCTCGGGGTCTTCGACACCGTCGGCGCGCTCGGGGTCCCCGGCCTGTCGCGCCGACGCAGCCGGTTCCACGACCTGCGCCTGTCGACCGACGTCGAGTGCGCCCGCCAGGCCCTCGCGATCGACGACCGCCGCATCACGTTCGAGCCATGCCTCTGGGACGTCCCGGTCTCCATGGCGGCTCGGGTCAAGCAGGTCTGGTTCCCCGGCGGGCACAGCGACGTCGGCGGCGGGGCGCGCGCACGCGCGCTCTCCGACACCGCCCTGCTGTGGATGGTCGGCGAGGCCATCGCCCGCGGGCTGTCGTTCGACGAGGACCGGCTGTTCGCCCAGCTCCACCACGAGGACGAGTTCGTGTGCCGGTTCCGCCCCGGCCTGCTCTTCGGCGCGCTCAACCTCCTCAAGCGCATGCACCCGCGGCCACGCTTCCGCGGCGACCGGCGCGTCCTCGCCGGCGTGCCCACCCCGCCCGACACCGTCGACGCCGTGTACCTCGCCCAGACGGCGGCGCACCTCACCGCCGACCCCGAGTCCGACTACGCGCGGCACGCCCGGAACGTCACGTGGTGGCGCGAGAGCGCCGGGCCGGGCCTGGACCGCCTGGTCGAGCCGATCCCCGGCGGCACCCGGGAGGACCGGCCGCTGGTCCTCGCGTGAGGGAACGGCCGGTCGCGCACGGTCGACGACGGCCCGCACGCGGACACCCGCGACGTCTGCACGGGCGCGGGGGACGACGTCGTCCGCTCGCCGGGTGCGACGCGCCGACCCCGTGCCATGCTGGGCGGCGTGACCGAGCAGACCGCACCACCGATCCCGGCCGAGCAGCTCGTCCCCGCCGACGCGCACGTGCTCGGCAACCCGGACGCGCCCGCGACGATCGTCGAGTTCGGCGACCTCGAGTGCCCGTACTGCGCCGCCGCCGCGCCCGTGCTGCGGCAGGTCGTCGAGGCGTCGGCCGGCCAGGTGCGCCTCGTGTTCCGGCACTTCCCGCTCTTCGAGATCCACCCGCACGCGCTCTCCGCGGCGCTCGCGGTCGAGGCCGCCGCCGCGCAGGGGCGGTTCTGGGAGATGCAGGCCGCGCTGTTCGAGCACCAGGACCAGTTCGGCGAGGCAGGCCTGGCCGACCGCGCCGAGGAGCTCGGCCTCGACGGCGCGTCCGTCGTGGGGGACGCCGCGCAGCAGCACGCCGCGCCCGTGCAGCGCGACTACGCCGACGCCCTCGCCGCGGGCGTCCAGGGCACCCCGACGCTGTTCGTCAACGGCGTCCGCTACCGCGGCCGCGTCACCGCCGACGGTCTCCGCGCCGCGATCGACGCCGCCACCGCGCCGAGGTAGAACCCCGGTCGCGCGAGGTAGCGCCCTGGTTGCGCGAGGTAGAACCCCGGTCGCGCGAGGTAGAGCCGTGGTTCTTGGGCCCGACGGCGTGTGGTCGCGTTGGGTGGTCGGGGTGGGTGGTGGTGCCGCGTCTACCATCCGCCGCTCGTTCCTCGCGGCTCCCGCCAGGCCCGCCACGACGCGGCACCACCA